>JAEZED010000204.1 GCA_023417885.1 Planctomycetota bacterium | reverse complement strand
GCGTTCCACGTGGAACAATTGGCTCGGCGCCCGCCTGGCGCCGCCGCCAATGGACATGGCGTCCGACGGCGCGTTGTTGCACGCGCCAGGCGCGCACCATGGTGCAGCGTGTTCCACGTGGAACATCTTCCGGGCCGCCCACGAAATCGCCCCCGACGGAGATCGTCGGGGGCGGTTGGGATGGGCCATACTGGACTCGAACCAGTGACCTCTTGCGTGTCATGCAAGCGCGCTAGCCAGCTGCGCCAATGGCCCTTGAAGGTCGGCGAGATCGTAGGACACCGACTGGCGTTGTCAACGCCGAGCAGCCGGCCGGTGATCCTTCCGGCGACGCTCGCCGAGACCCGCGGCGGGGCGGATCAGTGCCATTCCAGGCCCTCGTGCAGCGTGTTCAGGTTGTCGTAGCCGCCTTCGCGGACGATGACGAGGTCCTCCAGCCGCACGCCGCCGAGATCCAACGCGTAGAGGCCGGGCTCGACCGTCACCGCGTCGCCGGCGAGAAGCTCCGGGCCGCCGAAGTCGAGCAGCGGGGGCTCCTTCAGATCCAGGCCGATGCCGTGGCCCGTGCCGTGCGGCATCGAGCAGAAGTCGGCCGGGACGGTGTCGGCGGCGTCCACGGGCGGGAAGCCGAGCTTGTAGCCGTGCTCCTGGATCACGGCGACGGCCGCCTTGTGCACATCCTCGCCGGTCGCTCCGGCGCGGGTGACATCGAGCGCCGCCTTCTTCGCCTCGGCGACGGCGGCGTGCATCTTCGCGAGCTTGTCCGGGATGCGCCCGTGGACGACGGTTCGCGTGCAGTCGCCGTGGTAGCCGGTGGGGAGGTGGCGCGGAAAGACGTCCACGATGACCGGCTGGCCAGAGCGAAGGGGCCCGCTGCCGGGCTCGTGGCAATCGGCGCCGTCCTGCCCGCCGGCGACGATGTGCCCTTCGCTGGCGCACTGTCGCTCGGCGAGGAAGAGGTCGAGCATCTGCATGACGCGCTCGCTGGTGAGCGGCTGGCCGGGGTTGTCGGCGTCAAGGAGGCGGCCCTCGTCGTCGGTGTCGGCGGAGGCGATGCGCTCGCAGGCCATGCGGATCGCCTCTTCGGTGATCTGCTGTGCGGTGCGGAGGGCGGCGACCTCGGTCTCGTCCTTCTGCCGGCGCTCGATGATGCCCAGGTCGCGGTCGCACTCGACGTCGATGCCGCGCCGGCGGAGCTCGTCGACGAAGATAAGCGCGAGGGTGCGGTCGGAGACGACGCGGGAGACGCCGTTGCGCACTAGGCACTCAGCGGTGGCTTGAGCGGCGCGGATAGCGCGGTCGCCGGAGAGCCCGGCGTCGGGCGTGAAGTCCTCGTAGGCGTTGACGTCGTCGGCCCGCCGGCTGGCGCGGGCGCGGGGCAGCTCGACGTCGCGCACGATCATCACGCTGGTTCCGCCGGGCAGGCGGATCCAGGAGACGGGGTCGTGCGGCGCGAAGCGGACACGGTGGAAGACGGCCTTGTTCAGCGACGGCACGCCGGCGATGAGAACGGCGCTCGATCCGGAGGAAGCGTCGGGCATGGCCTGATGGTATCAGGGATGCGCGGAAGAGGAGGCAAGCGAAGCCTGCTCAGGCTCTGCCGTCTGCCGTCCGCCGTCCGCCCGCTGGTGGAACTTCTGGAACAGGAGCCACAGCACGATGCCGGTCACGAAGGTGAGGCAGGCGATCCACATGCTGTAGCTGAAGCCGGGATCGAGCCCGAAGAACTTCACCGTCGGCTCGATGCGCAGCGTCTCCAGGGTGAAGCGGCCGATGCTGTAGAGCACGAGCATCAGCGCGAAGACCTGCCCGGCGGATCGGCGCAGCGTGAAGTAGGCGAGGCTGACGCCCATGATCAGCAGGGCGTTGAGGACGCTGTAGACCTGCGTCGGGTGCACCGGGAGCGACCGCTCCTGCTTCGCCAGCTCCGCGACGGCCGGGTCCGTCCGCACCTGCTCCTTCGTCTTCAGCTCCGGCAGCAGCGTCGTCTGGTCGTTGGACATCACGTACTTGCCGGGCCCGACGTGCAGCGCCTGGGGCGGTGGATCCAGAAGACCATCCTCGTAGTGCGCGTTGTAAGGCGGGCTGTCGTAGGGGAACGTCACGGCCAGGGGAGAATCGTGGGAGACATGGCCCCAGCAGCAGCCGTTGAGCAGGCAGCCGACGCGCCCGAAGGCGAGGCCCAGCATCAGGCAGGGGGCAACGATGTCCATCCCCAGGCGCAGCGGGATCCTGCGCCACACGCCGTAGGCGATGAGCACCGGCGTGGCCAGGAGGAACCCGCCGTAGAAGGTCAGTCCGCCGCTGCTGAGATTGGCGGCGGCCTTGAGGTTCTCCCAGAACGACCGATCGGCACGGGTGTAGAGGTCGAGGTTTTCCAGGACGTGGCTGAGGCGAGCGCCGACGACACCGGCGGCGAGCGCGAGCAGGCCGAGGGTGACGAAGTAGTCGCCGTTGATGCCGACCCTGTTGGCGAGGTAGCGCCCGAGCTCGATGGCGGCGTAGACGCCGAGAACGAGCATGAGCCCATAGCCGTAGACGGGCCAGTCGAGCCCTGGGATGCGGAAGAGTTCCTGGAGCATTCGCCGAGGCAACCTTACGCCGAGCGGGCGTTCCGAACAAACGGAGCGGGGCGCCTCGTCACACGCAAGTGGAGGGATCGGGTATAACACCGCCCCCTGATGAAGCTCGACTATGCAAACCGGGTGACAACCGAGCCGCCGCGAGTGGGGCGCTACCTCGTCCGGCCGCGATTCCGCGTGGCGCTGGCGTTGCTCTGAGCCGGCGTCGCTTCGGCGGCGGGTTCGCTCGTCCTGGCGATCCTGGCGATCAGCACGGCGGGGCGGACGCACGGGCATGTATGGCTGCATTGCCTGGCGATGGCACTGCTGGCGCAGGCACACCTCATGTCGCGCTGGCCGGAAGGAGCCGGGATCGAACCGGTGCGCGTTGCGGTGGTTCGTTGGATGAGCCAGTTGCTCCTGCGGGTTGTGGCGTTGCTGTCGCTGTCGTACCTCGAGCGCGGGCCGGTGGTGGCGACGCTCTGGTGCTTCGGCTGCATGCTCGCACACGACATCTACGCGGTGACCGAACGCCTCCGACGCGGCGAGGCGTTCCCACCGGTGAGATGAGGCCGCGCCGATTTCCGATGGCTCTTCGCGAGGATCGGGACGGGGCCGGAATCGTTTCGGCGCGGTCGCGGCTCGTTGGAAGTCGTTAACTGCCTCCCGCCTCGAAAGCGCGGTCAATCCTCCGCCGGCTTCAGAGCGGATTCTGCGGGGCCGGTGATGCAGCGGCCGTCTTCGGCAGCGAAGCGGGAGCCGTGCACCGGGCAGTCCCAGCTCTTCTCCATCGCGTTCCAGTGGACGATCCCGCCGGCGTGAGTGCAGACGGCGCTGCAGCGGTGGAATGCTCCGGCCTCGTCGCGATAGACGGCGATCTTGGTCAGGCCCTTGCGCAGGACCGCACCGCTGCCGGGCGCGATCTGGCTTTCGTCGGAGACCTCCCCGGGCGTCACGTAGTCCTTGTACTGCGAAACCGCCTTGGCCATGTCCTTCACGAGCGAGCCGGCCGACTTCGGGCTGATGCGGCGCGGGTCGTAGATCGATGCATAAGGCCGCTCGCGCCCGAGGATGCGGTCGCCCAGCAGCAGGGCGCCGACGGTGCCGTTCATGAAGCCCTGCCCGCTGTCGCCGCTGACGACCAGGACGTTGTCATGCTCCCCGGGGCTGGCGCCGATGAAGCCGATGCCGTCGAACGGCTCGAAGACCTGCCCGCTCCAGGCGAAGCGCCGCGCGCCGAGGCCCGGCCAGTGCGCCCGCGCCCATTCCTCCAGCCGGTCGAAACGCGCCGTGTCGTCGCTGCCGTCCCGGCCGACCGCCACGTCCTCTCCGCCGACGATCAGCACGCGCTCGTCGCGCCCGCTCCGGCGCAGCGCCTGCGGGCGGACGTAGTGGTACGGGTCCGCCGTGTCCTCGAATTGCGCCTGCGCCACGTCCGCCGAGCCGATCTCCATCGCCACCGCGAAGGTGCGGTAGGGAGCGATGCGCGCGTCGATCAGCGCCAGCTCCGCCGGCGGGAAGAGGATCGGTGCGTTCGTGCAGACGGCGATCCAGCCCGCCCGGACGGTGTGGCCCGCCGAGGTGCGCACCATCGCGTCGCTGCCGCCTGTCACCTTCGTCACGTGGGTCCGGCAGTGGATGATCCCGCCGTGGCGGATCACCGCCTCGGCCAGCGCCGAGAGATAGCGCGAGGCGTGAACGTACCCCTCGTTGTCGATGCGGATGGCGCGACCGGTGTCGCGGCCCGGGATGGGGGCGCGATCGACGAACGTCAGGGCGTCGAAGCCGATGCTGCGCGCGATCGCGATCTCCTCGTCGAGGTACGCCTGCTTGCGGCTCGACTCCGGCGCGACGAACAGGTAGGCGGGGTGGCGCACGAAGGCGGACTCGATCCCCTCGTGCCGGCAGGTCGTTTCGATGAAGTCGATGGCGTCGGTGAAGCTGGCGACGACCTGGCGCGCCGTCTCCCGGTCGTGCTTGGAGGCGAGGTCGGAGAGGCCGTCGTCCGGGTACTTGTTCAGGAAGGAGGTCGTGCGCGACGACTCACCGCCCGCGACCGGGCCGTCGTCCAGCACGATCACCTGCTTCCCCGCCTCGGCGAGGCGATACGCGAGGCTCAGGCCCGCCACGCCCGCGCCGATCACGCAGACATCGCAGCGCGCCTCTCCCGACAGCGGCGGGTGATCGCGATCGGCCCCGGGCGCGTCCGGTTCCGCCATCCAGGGGCTGACGGTGATGCCGGAGTCGTTCCGCAGGAGGGGGTCGCTCTCCCGGCCATCGGCGCGATTCATCTGCCCGGAGCTCATCCCCGGAGCGTACCGGCGCGCGATTTCCGCGGGAGCGGAGGAAAACGTGCAAGCGCCTCGACGTCGCGTCAGCCGGAGTCGGGACCACGAAGGGCACGAAGCGGCCACGAATGACACGAATGATCACGAATACAGAGATTGGAGTTGGCCGATTGCCGGTCGAGGCGAGCAGCACTCCAGCTCGGGATCAGGCGCCGGTCGCGGCGGTGGGGGAGAAGTCCTGGGCGATGAGCCGGTTGTCGATGAGGCGGACGTCGCCGACGCTGGCGGCGATGGCGAGTAGGGCGGGGCGATCGACCTTCGGGAGCATCTCGAGGCGCTCGGGGTCGACGACGACTGCGTAATCGACGTGCATCCCGACGCTGTGCGGCTCGCCGGCGAGAAGCGTGCGGGTCATCGTGTCGACGAGCAGCTCGGCGTGCGTCTCTCCTTTGCGATAAGCCTCCTCGGCGGCATCGAGGGCGGCGGGGATGGCCAGGGCGCGCCGGCGCTGCTCCGGGGTGAGGCGCCGGTTGCGGCTGCTCATGGCCAGCCCGTCCGGCTCGCGCACCGTCTCGGCCCGGACGATGTCGACCGGCACGTTCAGGGCCTTCACCAGCGCCTCGATGACGCGAAGCTGCTGGAAGTCCTTCATCCCGAACACCGCCACGTCCGGCTGGACGAGGTGGAAGAGCTTGAGCACCACCTGGCAGACCCCGCGGAAATGGCCCGGGCGGTGCGCGCCTTCGAGCTGCCACGTCAGGCTCGGCACGTCCACCGTGACCGGCGGCTCGTTGATCGGATACATCTCGTCTTCGATGGGGGCAAAGACCATGTCGACGCCCGCCTTCTCGAGAAGCTCGAGGTCGCGGTCGAGCGTGCGCGGGTAGTGCTGGAAGTCGGTGGCGTCGTTGAACTGGCTCGGGTTGACGAAGATGCTCGCCGCGACGTGCCCGCGGGCGCCGGCGCGCAGGCGGGCCAGCCTCACCAGCGCCAGGTGCCCCTCATGAAGCGCGCCCATCGTGGGCACGAATGCCAGCGGATGCTCATTGCCCATGAGCAGGCGGTGGTGGCGAAGCTCCGGAATGGCGCGGGCGACGTGCATGGGGTGGTCTTGAAGCGGATGGAGCGTAGCCGCCGGAAACGCCCGCGGGGGAGCGGGCGCGGGCACATGTCTCTTTACTCCACCCCCAGCCCGTCGAGTAGCGCCCGAACCGTCCGGCCGAGCACCGGGTGGACGAGGTCCGGGGCGATCATCGCCAGCGGCTCCAGCACGAATCGCCGGCCCGCCATCCGGGGGTGGGGGAGGGTCAGGCGCGGGTCCAACGTCACCCGGCCCTCGTAGAGAAGCAGGTCGAGGTCGATCGTCCGGGGCACGTTCGGCAGGTCCGGCCGGCGGCGGCCCATCGCCTGCTCAACCTCCGCGAGACGGCCCAGCAGCTCCCAGGGCCCCAGGACGGTCGCCAGCTCGGCGGGGGCGTTGAGTAAGGGCGGGGCGTCGGCCGGGCCACCGACCGAGGGATACTCCAGCAAATCAGACACGGCCCTGACGCGGATGTCGGGGGCGTCCTCGAGCAGCGCCAGCGCCCGGCGGATGGCACCGGCGCGGTCACCCAGGTTGCTGCCGAGCGCGATGAACGCGCGGTGTTGAGGTGGCGACGGATCGATGGCCAGAGGGTGGCCGGAAGCGGCCCGGCGTGCAAGTGCCGGCTCAGGAGCCGGGGGTGATCTCGGCGTGCACGATCTCCGGCTCGCAGAGCGTCTCGTGCATGATCTTCCCCTCCAGCGCGTAGAAGCGCGTGCGGTAGACCAGCCCGTCGCCCGGCCGGCGCACCAGCGCCGGCATCTGCCCGAGCGGGTCGGGGAAGAACCGGAGCTGCCGGGCGTCGAGCATGCGGCCGCGATGATCCTGGAAGTAGACGCTGACGTCCGGGTCGGTGCTCCAGACGACATCGTCGCGCCGGCACTCGAGGCGGTAACGGCGCTCGACGACGTGGTCGCGGAAGGCCTGCACCGTATCGAAGTGCTGTCCGCGTTGGCGCAGGAGCACGAGCAGCTCGGCGAGGACGCGCTGTTCCTCGAGCGTCTTTGCCTCCAGGGTCGGCTTCAGGCCGTCCACGTACTGGAGGAAACGGCCGCGAAACCCGCTGACGTTCTGCCCGAAGTGCTCCTGGAAGGCGACCCAGCCGATTCCGCCGGCGGCGATGTCCTTCAGGACGTTGTTGAAGCGGTCGCGATAGAGGGCGTTGCCGGCGGCGTCCTGCGCGAAGATCAGGAAATGGACCATCGCCCAGGCCTGGGTGTACTGGGTTGCGGCGCGGCCGCGGTCGGCGAGGGTGCGGGCCCACGCCTCGTCGTTGAGCCGGAGGATCGTGTCGAAATCGACCAGCCGGTCGTTCTCGATGTCGTGGCGGAGCTGCCTCAGGCGCTCCGGCGGGACGAGGCCGACGCGCAGCGATCCATCGAGGCGCAGGCTCTCCTCGAAGAGCTGGGCGAGGCCCTCGTTGATCCAGACGGGCAGTCCCGGGCCGATCTTCTCGTGCGCGAACTGGTGGAACGCCTCGTGCCTCAGCGTCTTGCGCATCTGCTCGCGCCCCTGCCCCTCGAGGTAAACCGCGAGCGCACGCCGGCTGCTGATGAAGAGCCCGCCCGTGTTGGGAAACTCCCCGCCCGTGAGCTTGACGTAGGCGTCGCGATGCCGGAGGAGATAGACGTTGAACGGCTGGTCGCTGCCGGGCCGGCCCTCGAACATGCTCAGCCGTCGCGAGAACTCGGCGTAGCAGAACTCCAGCTCCTCGACCATGTCGCGCGCCAGCGCGTCGTCCAGATCGGTGCGGACGACATAGTGATCCGTGCGGATCGTCTTCAGCGGCCCGAGGTCCTGTTCCGCCATCGCCCCGGAGAGCAGTCCCCAGAAGCAGAGGGCGGAGACGACGAAGTAGAGACCCCGACCGACGCGCAGGAACCGCGCCGCGAAGGCGCCTGTCATGCCCACCGCCGCACCGTCGTCGTATGGGGTTGCTGTGTACTGCTCTGCCATCTCTCTCCGCGTCCGCTATAGTCCGCATCGGATTTATCGACCGCGCCCGCAAGCCGGCTTGAACGCCGTCAGTGCTATCGGAATCGAACGTGCACCCCGAGAACGCCCAGACTCCCCAGAATCCGGCCCAGTCAACGCCGACCCCCAGCGAGTACGAGGCGGAGCGCCGGCGAAAGCGCGACGAACTCCGGGCCATGGGGCTCAACCCGTACGGGCGTCGGGCCGAGGGCGTCGCGCCCCTGGGCGAGGTGCGCCGTCGCTTCGAGGCGCTCGGGCTACCGCAGGGGGAGGAGGGCCCGGTCTTCACGGTCGCGGGGCGGATCATCCTCAAGCGCGACATGGGCAAGCTCAGCTTCCTCACGGTGCGCGACGAGTCGGGCGACCTCCAGGTCGCGCTCCAGAAGAACCGGCTCGGGGAAGTCGAGTGGGAGATCCGCAACCGGCTGGACCTGGGCGACCAGATCGTCGCCGCCGGTCCGATCGGCACGACGAAGACGGGCGAGCCGACCATCTGGGCGACCTCGCTCCAGATGAGCAGCAAGAGCCTGCTCGTCCCGCCGGACAAGCACAAGGGGCTGGAGGACGTGGAGCTGCGCTACCGGCAGCGCTACGTCGACCTCTGGGCCAACCCCGAGACGATGGAGCTGGCGAAGAAGCGGATCCAGATCGTGGACCGCATCCGGCAGTTCTGGCGCGACAGGGGGTTTCTCGAGGTCGAGACGCCGATGCTCCAGCCCCTCCACGGCGGGGCGGCGGCGCGGCCTTTCGTCACGCACATGAACGCGCTGGACATGCCGCTCTACCTGCGCATCGCGCCGGAGTTGTACCTGAAGCGCCTGCTGGTCGGCGGGTTCCGGAAGGTGTTCGAGATCAACCGCAACTTCCGCAACGAGGGGATCAGCCCGCGCCACAACCCCGAGTTCACGATGCTGGAGGCGTACGAGGCGTACGGGAACTACGAGACGATGGCGCAGCTCGTGGAGGAGATGATCTGCACGATCGCGCAGGAGGTGTTCGGGACGCTCGTCATCAGCCACGGCGGGGCGCAGAGCGACGGAGCGTCGGAGCGACGGAGCGACGAAGGGGGCTTGGAAACGAGCCGCGACCGTGAGGGAGCGGGATCGGCGAAGCCGATGTCCGGCCGCGTCATCGACCTCCGCGGCGACGAGAGCAAGCCGGTCGGCCAGCGCTGGCGGCGCGTGCGGATGGATCAGTTAGTTAGGGAACGGCTGCAAATCGACTTTGAGAAGGAGCCGTTCGCGGAGGGAGTTCTGAAGGCGCTTGTGCTCCACTACTACGGACAGCTAAGGCGCGAGCCGCTCAGCGAAGAGCTGGTGGAGATACAGCGTTACCCGGAACGACTTGCGAAGATGCTTGTTAGCGACGAACTCTTGCGCAAGGCACACGAGTGGGGCGAGTCGCTTGCCTCGCTTTCCCCCGCGGAGCAACTCGTCGAGGTTTACGAGAAGCTCATCGAGCCCACGCTGATCGATCCCACCTTCGTCACCCACGTCCCCAGCGTCATCATCCCGCTGGCCCGCCCGAGCGAGGAGGATCCGTACTTCGCCGAGGTCTACGAACTGGCCATCAACGGCCAGGAGATTTCCCCCGGCTATACGGAGCTCAACGACCCGGACGTCCAGGAGCAGCTCTTCCGCCAGCAGGTCGGCGACGCCGAGGAGCGCCAGCAGGTCGACGAGGACTTCCTGACCGCCCTGAAATACGGCATGCCCCCCGCCGGCGGGATGGGCCTGGGCGTGGACCGGCTCGTCACCATGCTCACCGGCGCCCCGAGCCTGCGCGATGTGATCCTGTTTCCGCTGATGCGACCGAGGTAGATGGGGGCTGGTAGATGGTAGATCGGGGTCGGAAGGCGTGTGTGTGCGCCGGCCCCTCCGCCAACGGTGTGCTCCGCCTCCCTATCTACCATCTACCGATCCCCATCCCCCATCCGCGATGTACAAGCTCCACCTCATCCTCAAGTACCTCCGCCGGCGGCGGATCGCGTGGGTGTCGCTCATCGCGGTGATGCTCTGCACCGCGATGGTGCTGGTGGTGATCAGCGTCATGGGCGGATGGCTGCGCATGTTCCGCGCCAGCTTCCAGGGGCTATCGGGCGATGTTGTCGTCCGCGCCGAGTCGCGCGCCGGCTTCCCCTACTACGAGCAGATGATCGCGGAGATGCAGAAGCGACCCGAGATCGTCGCCGCCGTCCCGCTCATCGAGACGTGGGGGCTGATCAACATCGACAACCAGATCCGCCAGGCGGTGCGCGTGGTCGGCCTGCCGCTGGGCGACATCGGCAGCGTCAACGGCTTCTGGGACTCCCTCTACCTCAAGAACCCGAACACCTCCTCTGAGGAACTGCTCGCAGACCTGCGCCATCAATACGAGGGGTTTCGCGATGAGTACGAGGCGGCCCTGCGCGAGGAAGTCGCCACCGGACGCGTCGATGAGGTCTTCCTCCGCGAGCAGCTGGAAGAGTTCGACGCGCGCACGGCGGAGCTGATGGCCCCGGCTGAGGCGTGGGCGGCGCAGCGAGTCGAGGGACAGACGCCGACGTTCGATCTGCCGTGGGACGCCGAGGTGTATCGGCAGAAGCTGGCCCGTCCCGACCGCCCCGAGGAGGCGGGGGACCCGGCAACCTACCCGGGCATGATAATCGGCGTCGGCGTGGCGGCGATCGAGCGGGACGAGGAAGGGGAGATGGACCGGTGGATCGGCCTGAGCCCTCAGAACCCGCGCCCGGTGAAATTCATGACGCTGGCGATCACCGACGACTTCGCCACCATCGACCTGACGACGGCCAAGCGGGAGCGTGCTTTCTGGGTGGTGGACAACAGCCGCACGGGCGTCTTCCAGACCGACGAGCAGAGCGTCTACGTCGATTTCAGCCTGCTTCAGGGCGACCTGGGTCTGGACGAGCAGCCGATCCCCGGCATTGACCCGGAGACATTCGAGCCGACCGGGGAGATCGTCGGCTTCGAGCCGGCGCGCACGGGAGAGGTGCACGTCAAGCTGGCCGACGGCGTGCCCTTGGAGGAGGGTGTGCGCATCGTGCGCGAGATCGTGGACCGCGTGCTGGCGGAGCACGAGGTGGTGACGCTCCGGCCGAGCGTGGAGACGTGGGAGGCGCGCTACCGCACGTTCCTGGAGGCGGTGGAGCGTGAGAAGGCGCTGGTGACGACGCTCTTCGCGTTCATCAGCGTGGTGGCGATCTTCCTGATCTTCTGCATCTTCTACATGATCGTCGCGGAGAAGATCAAGGACATCGGGATCATCAAGAGCGTCGGGGCGACGGCGGGGGGGATCGCGGCGATCTTCCTCGGCTACGGTGCCGCGATCGGCGTGGTGGGCGCCGGCCTCGGCGTGCTGGTGGGTTGGCTGATCGTGCGCTACATCAACGAGATCCACCACGCGATGGGGCAACTGCTCGGGATCCAGATCTGGAGCGCGCAGACGTACATGTTCGACCGCATCCCCAGCTCGATGAACCCGAACGAGGTGATGGTGATCGTCGCGGTGGCGATCGCCAGCAGCGTCCTGGGGGCGGTGGTGCCGGCGCTGCGCGCCGCGCGCCTCAAGCCGGTGGAGGCGCTGCGGTTCGAGTGAGGTGGCCCCGGCGTCTCCGGCATCTGTCCATGAGCACGATCCTCCAAGCTTCAGACCTGCGAAAGTCCTTCCGCATGGGGGATGCGACCATCCACGTGCTGCGCGGCGTGGACCTGGCCGTGCGCCAGGGGGAACTGCTTGCTATCGAAGGGCGCAGCGGGGAGGGCAAGAGCACGCTCCTGCACCTGCTGGGCCTCCTCGACGAGCCAGACGAGGGCTCGATCACCTTCGACGGGCGCGACCTGACCACCTATAGCGCCGCCGGGCGGGCGCGCGTGCGCAACAGCGTCTTCGGCTTCGTCTTCCAGTTCTACCATCTGCTCCCGGAGCTGAACGTCCTGGAGAACACGCTCCTGGCGGCGATGGTGCAGCACTCCTGGCTCTCGTTCCACCGAAACAAGGATCCCCTGCGCGAGCGCGCGATGACGATCCTGGAGGACCTGGGCCTCTCCCACCGGCTCAGGCACCGCCCGAACCAGCTCTCCGGCGGCGAGCGACAGCGCGTGGCCATCGCCCGGGCGCTCATGAACGAGCCCCGCGTCCTCTTCGCGGACGAGCCGACAGGCAACCTCGACGCTGAAACCGGGCGGCACATCATGGAGGTGATCGAGAGCCTCCACCGTCGCGGGCAGACGACGATCTTCGTCACCCACGACAAGTCGCTCGCCCGCACGGCGGACCGTGCGCTGATCCTGCGCGAGGGGAAGCTGGTAGGTCACTGAAACACGCCCCGCCTTCGGGCGCAACATCGCGCGTGCTGCGCCTCGCGCTCCCTTCCCTGCGGCGCAACCGGCGGCCTGGTGCCGCCCCGGTGCGGTCGACCCGAACCGGGGGGCTTCATCCCCCTTCGCCGGTGGTGTACCATGGGGCTCGGCAAGCCCCACCTAACCGGAGAGTTTTGATGTCCCTCAAGATCTGGATCGACGGCAACCTGGTCGACAAGGAGAACGCCAAGATCAGCGTTTACGACCACGGCCTCCTCTACGGCGACGGCGTCTTCGAGGGCATCCGCGCCTACAACGGCAAGATCTTCGAGGAGGAGGCACACCTCCAGCGCCTCTGGGACTCCGCCAGGAGCATCCGCCTCGAGATCCCATACAGCCGCCAGCAGCTCTCCGAGGCCATGTATGGCGCCATGGAGGCCAACAGCCTCACCGACGCCTACATCCGCCTCATCGTCACCCGCGGCTACGGGGACCTGGGTCTGGACCCGCGCAAGTGCAAGAAGGCCGGCGTCATCTGCATCGCCGACAAGATCGCCCTCTACCCGGAGGAGCTGTACGAGACAGGCCTGCCGATCATCACGGCCAGCGTCATCAAGAATCACCCTAACGCCACGCCCCCGCGGATCAAGAGCCTCAACTACCTCAACAGCATCCTAGCCAAGATCGAGGCCACCGACGCCGGCTGCATGGAGGCCGTCCTCCTGAACCACCTGGGCTTCATCGCCGAGTGCACCGCCGACAACATCTTCATCGTGAAGAATGGCGTGGTGATGACCCCGCCCACGGAGGCGGGCATCCTGGAGGGAATCACGCGGGACGTGGTCATGCGCCTCTGCAAGCGCGAGGGGATTCCCTGCGTCGAGAAGAACCTGGTCCGGTTCGACCTCTACAGCGCCGACGAATGCTTCATGACCGGCACCGCGGCCGAGGTGATCGGCGTCACTTCCGTGGACAAGCGGCAGATCGGGAGCGGGACGCCCGGGCCGATCACGCGACGGCTGAAGAAGATCTTCCACGCCTACGTCCGGGGCCAGGAGCACGAGGATCCGGTGCCATTCGGGACGGGCGCCGGGGCTCTGGCGGAGCGGTAGAATCGTCGCAAACTGCTGATTTTCAGGCAGATAGACCGCTGCCGAAGGTGGCAGGAGGGGCGGATTTCTTATTGACTTGCCGGGCGGGGCGGATATGAAGGAACGCAGACTGCCCCCCGCGGGCGCCCCTGAACGCCGGTATGGGCCGGCGGGAGGCCTCGCAGGAGGGGTCGCTGACTGAGCCTTTACCCAATCCAGCCCGGTCCGCCCGCCCCCGGTCGGAGCCGGACAGGAAGGAGCATCCCCGATGGCACTGATGAACTCGTTCAACGAGCTGCGCCGCCTGATCGACGAAGCCCAGGATGACGTGCAGAAGGCCGATGGCGGCAATAAGGCGGCCGGCACGCGGGTTCGCAAGAAGATGCAGGAGATCAAGAACCAGGCCCAGGAAGTGCGCAAGCAGGTTCTGGAGACCCGTGGCGACGACACGAGCACCGGCGGGGCCGGGAGCTCCGGCGCCACCAGCGGCGGGGGGATGGGCTAGTTCCACCCGACGGCCGCACGCCCGCCCAGCCCTATGCGTCGGTTCGTCCTGCATTGCTCCGAGCAAGCCACATGCCTCCATCGCTCCTGTTCGACCTCTCCGCCATCGACCTCGATCGTGTCGTCTATGACCAGGAGGCGGTCCGTCGCGTCAATCCACAGCGCGGCGACATGGAGCACCTCAACGGCGTGATCTGGACCGAAGGCCCCCACATGCTCGGCTTCAAGGATGTCCGCGAAGACGAGTTCTGGGTGCCGGGGCACATCCCCGGGCGGCCCCTGCTGCCCGGGGTCATCATGCTCGAGGCCGCGGCCCAGCTCGCCAGCTTCTACACGCACACGATCCTCGGCTGGGAAGGATTCGTTGGCTTCGGCGGGCTGGAGTCGGTGAAGTTCCGGTCCGCCGTCCCCCCCGGGAGGCGGATGCACATCCTGGTGACGCTGCTGGAGCACCGTCACCGCCGGGTGAAGGCCGCCTCGCAGGGCGTGGTCGACGGAAGCATCGCCTTCGAGGCCCAGATCATCGGGACCCGCATGTAGGGGGCGACCCGTGCCGCACCGACGCCTCAGCGAACTCGAGTGCTTCGTGCTGGGGCTGATCTGGAAGTACGGCCCGCTCACCGCCTACGCGATCCGCCAGCGGCTCCAGCAATCCCCTTCCACGCAGTGGAGCGGCAGTGCGGGGTCCGTCTACCCCCTCGTCCGGCGCCTCAAGGCGCGCAGGCTTCTCGATGCTCGTCCCGCGGGACGCGGGAAGCGGGCCAGCGTCGAATACACCGCCAGGGAAGCCGGTATCACCGCCCTGCGCGGGTGGATCGGGCCTCCCGTGCCGCAAGAGGCGATATCCGTCTCGCACGATCCGCTGCGCGCCCGGCTGAGGTTCCTGGCCGTGCTGCCGCCGCAGGAGCAGAAGGCCTGGCTGGGGGCGGCCATCGAGGCCATGGCGCTCGTGGCCGAACGGGTCGATCGCTGGGAAGCCGAGCATGCCGACAGCGGGGACCCCTTTGACCAGACGGTCACGCGAAGCGGGCGCCTCGACATCCAGGCCCGGCAGGCGTGGCTGCGGGAGGCCCGGGATCGCCTCTCGTAAGCGGCAGCCCCGCTTTTCCCTGCAACTCCGGCGTTAGATGAGCGTGCTGAATGGCGTCCTCCGTCGTGAGAGGAGCCAGGCCATGAGCTATTCACCCATCCACCGTCAAAAGCGCCGCCGGCTTCTGCCGGTACTGCTTCTGGGCGCCCCGTGGCTTCTCGGGGTCGGACTGCTGGCCGGTGCCGAGCAGGCCGTGAAGGACGGGCTGCTGACACGATGGCTGCTGGAGTCGTGCGGCGCTGGCGCAGCCCCTGCCCTGGTTGAGGCCCCCAAGGCTCCCCAGCCACAGGCGTTCTCTGTCGGCGGACTGGCCGACTGCGATGTCGCGCTCGTGGTCGATGTCCGTCATCCCCGGTTCACGTCTGCGGATCCGGAGGTGGACTGCGAGGTCGATGTGCAGGAGATCAGGGCCCACGCCCGCCGTATCGGCGTCGAGGCGCGGGAGCAGGCGCTGGTGCTCGCTTCGGCCGCCACGCCGCACACTTACCGCTTCACCGCCGCGAAGGCGCGGAACGACGGCCGACTCGGCGACCAGAACGACTGGATCATGTTCGGCACGGACCTGCGGCAGTAGGACGATTGCAACACCGCTCATCTGCCGTCGCGAGCCCGGTTTCATCCACGCGGGCGGCGACGGCGCTCTTATGATCGGTGCATGCCGTCGCTGATCGATCCGCTGCACCGCACGCCGCTGGCCGTCGTTGACGTTGAGACGACCGGCGCCAGCCCGCGCTGGGGCGATCGCGTCATCGAAATCGGCATCGTCCGCTACGAACAGGGCACGCCTGTGGCTCGCTACGAGGCCCTGGTCGATCCGCGCCGGCCCATCTCCGCCGGCGTCACCGTGCTGACAGGCATCTCGCAGACCATGGTGGCGGGGCAGCCGACTTTCGGCGACCGGCTCGGGGAGATCCTGCCCCTGCTGTCCGGGGCCGTGCTGGTGGGGCACAATGTCCGGTTCGACATCGCCTTCCTCATCGGCGAGCTTCGCCGCTGCCGCCTTTCGCTGAACGAGGCGCTCTCTTCCGCCCCCAAGGCGCCGGCAGCGCCCGCGGGATTCAGCGAGTCGCTGTTTCCAGCGGTGGACGGGGGGGCGGGGATGCCGGTGTCGCTGCCGGACCGGCCGGCCGCTGCGCCGCACGTGCTGGATACGGTGCGCCTGGCGCGCCGGCGCTTCGGCCGGGGCGGGAACGCGCTTCAGCGGCTGTCGCGCCGGTTCGGGATCGTTCCACCCGTCGCCCACCGGGCGCTGGCGGATGCGGAGACGACCGGGATGGTGCTGGAGCACCTGCTCGAGCCGCTGGGGGGCTTTGACGCGATGCTCGTGGACGTCATGCAGGCGCAAGGGGGCGCGATGCGGCTCGACAAGCTCCAGGCGGAGCCGGAACCGCTGCCGATGGAGATCTTCGATGCCATTGAGGCCGGCCGGCCGGTGAAGATGATCTACCTCGACCGCGAGGCGCGGCGCACGGAGCGGGTGATCACGCCGATCCGCATCCGGCGTCGGCGCGGGACGGCGGCCCTGATCGCCCACTGCCAGCTTCGGGACGAGCAGCGCACCTTCAAGCTGGATCGCATCGTCACGCTGGAGCCGCTGGAGGCGCCGGTCGGCCGGGTCGCGGGGTGAGGCGAGCGCGGGCGTCCTTAGAATGAGCCGATGAACGCCGAACGTGACGAAGCCGCTTCCTTTCAGCCGCGCGAGCTGGGCCGGCGCTCGGTTCTGAGCGAGGCGCAGATCGCCTACCCGCGCAGCATTCTCGACACGTTCGACAACCCCCGCCCCGGGCGCGACTACGAGATCCGCTTCGAGTTTCCGGAGTTCACGAGCATGTGCCCGGTGACGGGCCAGCCGGACTTCGCGACCATCACCGTCACCTACACGCCCGATGCCCGGTGCGTGGAGATGAAGAGCCTGAAGCTCTACTTCCTCTCCTTCCGCAACAAGGGGATCTTCTACGAGGCCGTCACCAACCAGATCCTCGACGACCTCGTTCACGCCCTCGACCCGGTGCGGATGGAGGTCGTGGGCGACTTCGCCGTCCGCGGCGGAACCCGGGGCATCGTCACGTGCCGCCACGCGAAGTAGCGGAAGGGTCGGGCTTCGCATAGATTTCGAAGCATGCGCATTCCGAGATCCGGCGCTCCCCGGGAGCCACAAGTCACCCTCGAAGTCGATGAGAGCGCGGCGTTCGTGCTTTACGATCTGCTGGGGCGCTGGGTATTCCGCAACGAGCCGCTGGAGTTGCGGGATGACGGTGAGGCGATCGCGCTGCAGCGATTGATGGCCGCGCTGGAACGCAACGTCGTCCGCTCGGTCAAGTCCGACTACGACAACGTGATCAAGCGCGCCAAGGCACAACTGAAAAAGTGGTGATGCTCCCTTGAGCGGCAGGGGGCCGCGCCTCCCCTGGCATTCCGTCGAGGCGGCGGAATCGCAACCCCCAGGGCCGGCTTACAAGCCGGGCGTCCGCGGCCCTCCTCCGGCCCCTACGCTCGGTCATGTCGCCGTATCGCCTCATCGCCATCGACCTCGACGGAACGCTTCTGAATCACGAGGGAAAGGTCTCCGAGGCCAACAAGCTCGCCATCCGCCGCGCGCTGGAGGCCGGGTTCCGCGTCGTCTTCGCCACCGGCCGAAACTATTACGAGAGCCTTCCGGTGATCGATGAGATCGGGCACTACGACGCCGCCGTCTTCGTCGGGGGCGCCACGGTCGTGGACACGCGCGGCGGGGAGACGCTCCACCGGCAGCTCATCGAGCCCGAGATCGCCCGCGAGGTGTGCGCGCTGATCGAGGGCTACGGCATTCCGCCGCTGGTCTACCAGGACCGCAAGACGGCAGGCCACGACTTCATTCTCGGGCCGGCGTCGATACCGGAGGTGCTGATGGACTGGTATCGCCGCCACGAGGCGCAGGTGCGCAAGGTGGACGACCTGGCGGAGGTCGATCATGCCGAAACCCTGCGCATCGGCACGCTCGGGCCCGCGCCGCTCATCGCCGCGGTGGAGGCGGCGCTGGAGGCGCGGTTCGGGGAGCGTCTCTTCTTTCACCGCATCCGCCTGGGGGAGACCGGCGCCGAGCTGCTGGAGATCTTCGACCCGAGCGTGAACAAGTGGGCCGGCATTCAGCACGTCGCCGAGCGGCACGGCATTGCGCAGGACGAGATCGTCGCGGTGGGGGACGACATGAACGACCTGCACATGATCCGCCACGCGGGTCTGGGCGTGGCCATGGGCAACGCGCGCCCGCAGATCAAGGAGATCGCGGACCGCGTCATCGGCTCCCACGCCGAAGACGGCCTGGCGGCGTTCCTGGATGAGCTCGTGCGGTCGCAGGCGGACGCGTCGCGCCCGTAGCCGGAGGCGGGGCTACCCGCCGACCATTGCGTGGATCTCCGCGGCGAAGGCGCGCACGTCGTCCCAGTCGGTGTACTCGTGGTCACGGCGCGTGTCGGTGTCGCCGCCGGCGGCCTGGGCGATGCGACGCATCATCAGCCGCACGAGCCAGCCGTACTTCGTGTAGGAGAGGGCGCCGGCGAAGATCGTCCACTTCGGCGGATTCCAGCCGGCGCGGGCGAAGAAGTCGGTCACGATCCGCCGCTCGGCGACCTGCGCCTCGGGATCCTGGAGGATGCCGAGGCAGACGGAAAAGAAGGCCGCCGGCTTGCTGGAGAGCGTGCGCGAGTGAAGGCGCGCCCAGTCCTCGAACTCGGCGGGGAATCGCGAGCGGTAGACCGGCGCGCCCGCGACGATCGCGTCGAACGAGTCGATCGGCACGGCCCCGGCCTCCTCGGCGCGGACCACCTCCACGCCGTGGCCGCGCCCGCGCAGCCCGGCGGCGATCTCGTCGGCGATCTTGCGCGTCTGGCCGTACTGCGAGGCGTAGACAACGAGCAGGCGCGCCATGCATCTCCTTCATCAGTTCCCGTGCGCATCGCGGGCCACATGCCCGCCAAGGCACCAGAGTTCATAGTCGAACGAGGCGGGATCCGCCAGCAGCGCGCGGGACCGGGCCTGCCACCAGGCAATGTCGGGGTGCGGGTAGCGGTCGCCGAGTGCGACCAGCCGATCCATGTCGGGGCGCGACAGCGAATCGAACTTCGTGCGCACCGCCTCGCCGACCGTGAGGTAGAGCGCGCCCAGCAGGTATCGCCGGTTCGGGCAGGTGTCGTCCGCGACGCAGGACAGCATCGTTTCGTGATGCGGCGAGTAGGCCAGCGACAGGTCCCAGTCCTGTACCGGCTCGAAGGCGCCCGGCTCGCCGGCCCAGCGGCGGATCTCATCGGGGGTTGGGTTCCAGGGATCGACCACGTCGTTCACATTTCGAGCACGTCGCCCATGCCGTAGCGCCCCGGCGGGCGCCCGGCGATCCACCGGGCCGCGCGCAGCGCGCCGCGGGCGAAGGTATCGCGCGTCGTCGCCTTGTGCGTCAGTTCCAGCCGCTCGCCGTCGGTCGCAAAGTGGGCGGTGTGCTCACCCACGATATCCCCCAGGCGAAGGGAGTGAACCCCGATGCTGCCTCCGCGGCGCGGCTCCATGCCGTGACGTCCGAACGCCAGGTCGTCGCGCGAGCGACCGCTTGCGCCGAGGATCGCGCCGGCCAGCGTGTCGGCGGTGCCGCTGGGAGCGTCCTTCTTGTGGCGGTGATGGAGCTCGACGATCTCGATGTCGTAGTCCGCGCCGAGCAGGCGCGCGGCTTCTGCGGCCAGGCGGTTGAGCACGGCGACGCCCAGTGACGTGTTCGTTGCATGAAACACGGGAATGTCACGCGCCGCCTCGTCGAGAAGGGCGAGGTCCTCGTCCGCGAGGCCGGTGGTGCCGCTGACGAACGCGACCTTCGCCTCCCGGCAGGCGGCGAGCCAGTGGCGGAAGCCTTCGGGCGAGGAGAAGTCGATCAGTACGGCTGCGCCGGGCGGCAGGGCGGTGTCGGCCTGCTCCAAGCCGCCAGCGAGGGAGAGGTCGGGGGCGTCGTCGATGAGGGCGGCGATGCGCCGGCCCATCCTGCCGTTGATGCCCGCGACGGCGATGGCCAGTGACGTCATGAGCGAGTCTATTCACGCCGCGCCGCGCCGTGCCGCGGCTTCCACCCCTCCGTCCCTTCCATCTCCACCCGCTCGGCCTGCGGCACGCCGTGCCGCGGCTTCCTCATTCCGCCTTCCTCCTTCCTCCCCTCCTCACCGCCCCCGCTTGGCCGCGGTGGCCTGCTGGAGGACGCGCTTCTCGCGCGCAGTGAGGCTGTCCTTTCCTTCGCGGCTGATCTTGGCGAGGATCTCATCCACCTGGCGCTCCCGCGCCTCGGCGGCTTCGGCCTCGGCGCGGATGCGGCGTTCCTCGCGTGCCCGCCTGCGTCGCTCGAGCAGGCCGACCTTCTCCGGCTCGTCCGGATTCATATGCGCCGAGGCCATCCAGTCCGGCTCGTCCTCCTCCGCGAAGGCCCACGGCCCCTCCGCCTTGAGCATGCGGTGAATCTGGAAGCAGGCCATGAAGCAGGTGACGGCGATCAGCGCCATCAGGAGGCTGACCATCACGATGCCCCACATGAACAGCAGCACCGCCGCCACCATCCCGAAGGCCGTCGTGAACAGGAGCGACTTGTAGTACCCGAACTTGAACCAGAGGATCTCGTGGAGCATGCGCCCGCCGTCCAGCGGGTAGATTGGCAGCAGGTTGAAGAGCAGCAGGAAGTAGCTGATCGAGTAGATGTAAAAGAGGTAAAACGCGACGTTCCCCCACGCCGGGGTAAACCACTTCGGCCGGTTCGCCGGATCCCAGGTCCCGATGCTGAAGGGGCCGATCTCGGCCCACCCCTCGAGCCCATACAGCGCCCCGCCGCAGGCGAGGCAGATGAGCACGTTCACCAGCGGGCCGCAGGCGGTGGTGATCAGCGCCGGCCGCGGCCCCTTCGCCGGCATTGTGAAGGCCAGGCCCCCTAGCGGCGTGAGCTCGACGAGATTGGCCTCGCCCCCGCTCATGCGCGCGCCGGCGATGTGGCCGAACTCGTGCAGCAGCACGATCCCGAAGAGGACGACGACGAAGATGAACCGGTCCAGCGGCGTGTCGCCGAAGGGGGTGCCCAGCAGCAGCACCAGCACGCTCACCACGATCAGCGACGCGTGCGCGTAGACATCGACGCCCCAGAAGCGGAACAGGAAGACGCGGCCGCGCAGCAGCCACATGAACGGGTGCTCCGCGAAGCTGCCCTGGCCGTCCCGAGCGTAATCACGATCCCGCCAGGCCATGACGGGGCCATTGTAGCCGCTCCGCGACGGGTCAAACCTGCCTCGACGCCACAACACGCAGAAGCGCGGCGCCCCGAGGCGGCGCCGCTTCAGCAGCGCGGAATTCCACCGTACAATCCTCCCGATGTCTCAGATCCCCGGACCACCGCCCGGCCAGCCGCCCGTCGATCCTCGCGGCACGCTCCATCCGCCCGGCGCTCAGCCTCCCTCAGGCCCGCGGCACGGCGCGCCGATGCCCCCGCGGGCCATGCCCCCGATGATGCCGCCGTGGCCTCCCTATCCGCCTCCCCGGCGCGGGGGGCGGGGCGTGCTCATCGGCCTGCTCACCGTGGCGCTGGCGATCAGCCTGCTGGTGAACCTCGTGCTCTTCCTGGTCGCGCTGATGGGCGCGGGCCCGGAGCCGGGAGCGGCCGTGCAGCGCGTCGAGCGCAGCGGCGACCGCTCGCAGACGGTGGCAATCATCCCGGTCTTCGGGATGATGCTCGACGACGTCGAGCAGCAGTTCCGCCAGGACCTGGAGACGGCGCGGAACGACTCGAACGTGAAGGCGGTGGTGATCCATCTCGACACGCCCGGCGGCACCGTCACCGATTCGCACCAGATGTACGAGGCCCTGAACGACTTCCGCCAGGCCACGGGCAAGCCGGTCGTCGTTCACATGGACAGCGTCGCCGCCAGCGGCGGGTATTTCCTCGCCTGCGCCGCCGACGAAATCGTTGCCGAGGAATCGACCATCACGGGGAGCATCGGCGTGCTGATCAGCTGGCCGCAGCTCTCGGAGTTCGCCGAGAAGACGGGCATCCGCTTCGAGACGCGGGTGGCCGAGGGCGCTCCGCACAAGAACACGCTGGACATGTGGTCCGCCCCGACCGAGGAGGCGATGGCGGATGTGCAGGCGCTGCTCGACCAGCAGCACGAGCTGTTCCGCCGCGTGGTGCAGGCGGGGCGGGCAAAGGCGCTGGCCGACCGCGGGACCGACCTGGACGACGTGACCAACGGCAAGGTGTGGCTCGGCCCCGAGGCACATCGCCTGGGGCTGGTGGACACGGTCGGCTTCATCGACGACGCCCTCGCCGCGGCCGCCTCGCGGGCCGGGCTGGGCAACCCCAACGTCGTGCGCTACTCGCGCGAGCCGACTCTGGCGGAGCTGTTCGGCCTGGCTTCGACCAACGTCGAAGGGCTGAGCCTCAACGCGGCGATGCAATCGCGCGACTTCAAGCGCGCCGCCACCGGGCTGCTTCACGAGCTGGCCACGCCGCACGCTCTCTACCTCTATCGCGGCGTGCAGTAGGCGCGCCGCGCAAGCGGCGACCGGGGCGGCGGTGGTGCGGGCCGACTGGAGGCCTTGCGCGATGCTGAGCTTCGCCACCTTGCTCCTGTGCCTGTCCGCCGCGCCGGAGCTGCGCCTGCACGACGCCTTCGCGCGCGATGTCACCGGGCACGGCATCACGCTCCTCGACTGGGAAGGACAGATCGCCAACCCGGCCGTCCGCCTGCGCCTCGAGCTTCCCCCCGAAACGCGCTTCCCGGCGGAGGTGCATATCCACGGCAGCTCCAGCCGCATCCACTTCGATCGCGAGAGCCCCGACGACCGCACCGGCGTGGGCCGGCGGATGCACCTGCCGGACGCGTCGGAATCGACGGAGTTTCTCGTCACGATCTTCCCCGACCGCGACACGGAGGATGAGCGGCACGAGTTGATGATCCAGCTCATCTCCCCCGGCGCTCCGGAGCGCCGGCTGAGCGTGCCGGTGAGGGTGATCGACCAGGATCTTCCCCCGCAGCCGGCGCTCTACCCGATCCTCCTGGAGTACGGCGAAGACCGCACCGGCTGGTTCGACGCGCCCGAGGTGCGCGAGGTGCTGCGGCAGGTGGCGGATGACTGGGCCTACTTCCTGGGCGACCAGGAGATCGATCCGACGCCCGCGGGCGACGAGGCGACGCTCATCTGGAACGCCGACGGCTTCGTCACGACGCGCCGCGTGACCAACGAGCGGGAGTACACCGGTTACCTCATCTACGTGAGCGGGGTGGTGCACGACGAGATGCGCGCCGGGGGATCCCCCTCGCTGCGCGGCAGGCCACAGACCTCGCGCGGGCGCCCCACGCCGCTCCGGCGATCGGGAACGCTGAACTTCGACGTCCGCGGCAACTGGAACCTGCTCGGCTGGGTGCTCTCGACTGACGACGAGGCATGGTGGGTCTCCGGCAACCTGCGCAACGAGCCGAGCGACTTCTATTCGATCGCACTGCATGAGATGGGACACGCCTTGGCCTTCGAATCCACCTTCCCCCTCATGGGCCGCGCCCGCGAGGGCGACGGCCTCGATGAAACCCGGCTCGTCGAGTACCTCGGCCAGGCGCCGAGCATCAACGACAGCCATCACTTTCCCGGTGTGATCGACCCCGTCAGCCAGTACGGCGGGTTCGGGATGGAGTATCTCGGCCGTATCAAGACCCGCCGCTGGCTCATCACCAAGAGCCACCTGCTCAGTCTCCAGGCGGTGGGATACAAGCTGCGGCCGACCTCCGCCTTCGCGTCGCTCGCGGTCGAGTCGCCCGGGCCGGCGCGCTTCCAGGTGGGGGAGTCGTCGGAGTGGACGCCGGCGATCAGCGGGGGCGTGCCGGACTATTACGCGCGCGTCGTGGAGGGGGCGCTGCCCGAAGGGATGCGCCTCGACAGCTTCACCGGGACCCTCACGGGCGTACCGCGCGAGCCCGGCAGCTTTCCGATCCGCCTGGAGATCAATGACCAGGATCCGACCACGCCCCCGCAGGCGCTGGCGGTGACGATCGTGGTGGAGGAGTAGTCCGCGATGCCCAGCGACGTCACGCGCATCAGCGTCATCGACGCCCACACCGCCGGAGAGCCACTGCGCCTCATCACGCGCGGGCTGCCGCCGATCCCGGGGACGACGATCCTCGAGAAGCGCCGGCACATGCGCGAGCACCTGGACCACCTGCGCACCGCACTCATGCTCGAGCCGCGCGGCCACGCCGACATGTACGGCTGCGTCCTTACCGAGCCCTGCTCCGAGGATGGGGACTTCGGCGTCCTGTTCCTCCACAACGAGGGGTACAGCACGATGTGCGGCCACGGCGTCATCGCGCTGGCGACCATCGCGCTCGAAACGGGCCTGGTGAAGGCGGACGGACCGGAGAAGGTGCTGCGCCTCGACACACCCGCCGGCCGTGTGACGGCGGTGGCGCACCTGTCGGCCGGCGCGGTGGAGCGCGTGACGTTCCGCAACGTCCCTAGCTTCGTGCTCCAGCGCGACAGGGTGGTCGAGCCGGAGGGTCACGGGCCGTTCCGCTACGACGTCGCCTTCGGCGGCGCGTTCTACGCGATCGGCGGCACCGAGCACCCGCTCACGCCGGAGCACGGGAGCACGCTTGCGCGCCTCGGCTCGGAGATCAAGCGGCGCGTGGTGCAGCAGGAGCAGATCGAGCATCCGTTCGAGGCGGACCTCGGCTTTCTTTACGGCACGATCCTCACCGGCCCGCCCATGGACGCGACGCGTCACAGCCGCAACGTCTGCATCTTTGCCGAGGGGGAGCTGGACCGTTCCCCGACCGGCACGGGCGTGAGCGCGCGCGCCGCGATTCATTACTTCCGCCGCGAGATCGGCATGAACGAGGCGATCGAGATTGAAAGCATCCTCGGCACGACCTTCACGGTCCGCCCCGTCGAGGAGGTGAGCTTCGGCCCGCACCGCGCGATCATCCCCGAGGTCGCCGGGCGCGCGTTCATCACCGGCACGTCGGAGTTCGCCCTCGACCCGCGCGACCCCCTCGTCCACGGCTTCCGCATCCACTGAAGGACCTGCGAACGCTTCCCATCGCATAAGCCCAGCGATTGGAATCGGTGGGTATGGCGATCGAGCGCCGTAAGTGACACTACTCCAACTCGATCGCCTCCCCCACGCGCGCCTCCATCGCCTTCTCATACGCCAGCCCGGCAATGAACGCGTCCTGCGCCGCAAGCCCCACCGACTTGAACAGCCGGGGTCGGTCGTCCGACGCGACGCGCGACGGATCAAGCAGCAGCGACCCCAGCTCCACCGCCTCCTCCCACCCAAACGCCCCCTCCGCGTGCGCCTGGATCAGGTCGCCCGCCCCCGAACGCGCCGCCTCCACCCGATCCACCACCACCTGCGACCGGCGCACCGCCTCCGCGTCCAGTTCCCGCATGTCCGGCCGGAACGCGCCGACCGCCGTCACCACCGCGCCGGGCCGCAGCCACGCCCCGTCGAAAAGCGGCGCCGTCGCATTCGTGGCGGTGCAGACGACGTCGCTTGCCTCGACCGCGGCGCGCCGGTCTTCGGTCGCGACCAGCTCCGCCGTCACCTGCTGCCGCGCGCAGAAGTCGCGGGCGCGGGCGATGTCACGCGCGATCACATAAACGCGCCCCGCCGGCCGCACGTGCAGCAGCGCCGGCAAATGCGCCCCCGCCTGTCCGCCGACGCCGAAAAGAGTCATCGCTCCGCCCGCGTCGCCCGGACGCCCGAGCACCTGCACCGCCAGCGCGCTCGCGGCGGCGGTGCGGAGGGCGGTGAGATGTTCGGCGTCCATCAATGCCAGCAGCGCCCCGGTCTGCGGATCCTGGAGGGCGAGGAAGGCCATCGTCGTGGGGAGGCGGCGCTCCGGATTTCGCTCGAAGACCGTGGCGATCTTGATGCAGAGCACCTCGCGCTCCGCCGTCCGCACGTAGCAGGGCATCGAGAGGTGCGTACCCGTGTTCACCTCGACGCGGGTCGCCACGCGCTGCGGCATCACCACCTGGTCACGAGCAAGGGCGAGAAAGGCCTCCCGGGCCGCGGCCAGGGCGTCGGCGGGCGACAGCAGCGCGGCAACGTGTGAACGACTCAGCAGGATTGGCATGGCTTGCCCCGTTATACCCTCATCCCCGCACGGGGAGCCCAAAACGGGGTTCGCGCCGTCGCACGCCCGGATTGATGCAGTAAGTTCCCTCTCATGCCGGGGATGCGTGCTGCGCTGTTGTTGCTCCTTTTCGTTCCACATCTGGCCTCCAGGGGCGCGCGGGCCCAACCCGCGCCGCCGGCGCCGTCGGCTCCAGTCGCGATCGATCACGCGGGCGTCAACGAGGCGATCACCAGCGCGGTGGAGTGGCTGTACAGCCAGCAGATGCCCGACGGCACCTGGGAGCGGTCGCCCGCGCCCCGGCCGATGGAGTCAGAGGACTCGCGCAGCGAAGCCGTTCAGAGCGACACCGTCGGGCAGTGGGGCGGACGGACGGCGCTGGTGGTCTACGCCCTGCTCGCGGCGGGAGAGGACCCGCGCAGCCCGCGCCTGGAGCCGGCGGTGACGTTCATCAAGAGCGCGCGGATGACCGGCACCTACGCCGTCGGGATCCGCCTGATGGCCCTGAGTTACCTCCCGTTCGACGACGACGTGCGCCGCGTCGCCGAGCAGGATGCCGACCTGCTGCTGCGCAGCGTCAAGACCCAGGGAGACGCCGCCGGACACTACGACTACAACGTCACCCTGCGCAACGAGAACGGGCTCTATTCCCACAGCCGCAGCCAGTACGGCCTGCTGGGCATGTGGGCGGCGGCGCGGATGGGGTACCGCGTCGACCCGCGCTACTGGCAACTCGTCGACGCGGGATGGCGGCGCAACCAGCGCCCGCGCGGCGGATGGAGCTACACGGCCGTCGAGTCCGGGCCGCGCGCCGAGGAGACGCCCGGCATGACGGCGGCCGGCGTCGCGAGCCTGATGATCACGGGCGAGCAGCTTTCGGGCGATCGGGCGGCGTGCAACGGGAACGTGACGGATCCGAACGTGGAGGCGGGCCTCGCGTGGCTCGCGGCGAACTTCGACAAGCTCGACCCGGACGCCGACTTCCGGCGCCAGTGGACGTACATCACGCTCTACAACCTGGAGCGCCTGAGCGTGGCGGGCGGCCTGCGTTACATCGGCGAGCACGACTGGTACGGGGCGGGCGCCGGCTGGCTGCTGCGCGAGCGGCGGCGCGACGGATCGTTCCGGAACGACGTGATCGACACCTCCTTCGCCCTGGTCTTCCTCGCCCGCGGGCGCTCGCCGCTTTTGGCGGCCAGGCTGGCCCACGAGAGCACAGACGCGCGCGGCAATCCACAGCGCCCCGACTGGAACCAGCGTCCGCGTGACCTGGCGAACCTCGCCGACTTCACCGGCCGCGGCCTCGAGCGCGAGCTTCACTGGCAGATCCTCACCCCCTCCCGCCCGGTCGAGGAGTGGCTCGACGCGCCGATCCTCTACCTCTCCGGCAGCGCCGCCCTCAACCTCGCGGACGAGGTGAAGGCGAAGCTGAGGGAATACGCCCTGCACGGCGGGCTGATCGTCTTCAACGCCGACTGCGGGCGGCGCCCGTTCGCCGACAGCGTCATGCGCCTCGGCCGCGAGCTGTTCCCCGAGTACGACTTCCGGATGCTCCGGCCGGAGCACCCGGTCTACAACATGCAGTATCCCCTCTCCCGCGGCCGGCGCCCGCCGCGCATCCAGGCGCTGGGGAACGGGGTGCGGGAGCTGATGATCCTCATTCCGTCCGACGACGCCGGGCGCGAGTGGCAGACGCGGCGCGATGAGACGGCCCTCCAGCTCGGGGCGAACCTCTACCTCTACGCCGTCGACACCAGCGGCATGCGCTACAAGGGCGACCGGCACGTCGTCACGAAGGACGCCTCCCTCCGCACGAACCGCAACGCCGCCGTCGGCCGGTTGAAGCACGCGGGGAACTGGAACCCGGAGCCCGCGGGATGGGAGCGGCTGGCAGCGGTGCTGCACAACGGCTACGACACGACGCTGAATGTGCGCCACGTCGATCCCGCGGCAGGCGACGCGCTGCACGGGCTGGATGTCCTTCACATCACCGGCACCGACGACTTTGCGCTCGACGAGCCGGCGCGCGAGGCGATCCGCGCCTTCGTGGAGCACGGCGGCACACTGCTCATCGACGCCGCCGGCGGATCGACGGCCTTCGCAGCCGCCGCCGATCGCGAGCTGCGGGTCCTCTTCCCGGACAGCGCCGGCGAGCTCAACGGCGCCCTGCCCCCGACGCACGACCTGTTCGCCGAGCGCCCGCTCCACCCGCCGCTGGAGATCGCCTGGCGGCTCGACGCCCTGCGCGAGCTGGGGCTGGATCGCGCCCCTCGGCTTCGCGGAATCGAGATCGACGGCCGGCTCGCGATCGTCTACTCGCCGCACGACCTGAGCGCCGGCCTCGTGGGGCATCGTGTCGCGGGCGTCATCGGCTACACCCCGGAGACGGCGACGGCGCTGGTGGCGCGGATCGTGCTCGACGCGGCGCAGTGAGGCGCAAAAGAAAACGACCGCCCGAATCCGGACGGTCGCTTGGAATGGTGCCCCGTTTAGGACTTGAACCTAAAACCCGCTGATTAAGAGTCAGCTGCTCTGCCAATTGAGCTAACGGGGCCTTGCCGCCCGCGAACCGTGTTCCCGGCCCGCGGGTCGGAATCGTAGAAGCGACCGCGACGCTGTCAAGACAATCGCAGCCGCCCCCTTTACATACTGCGCCGAGGCCGGCCCGGTTCGGCTCACGAGGGATGAAAGTAAGGCCTCCTCCTCGGCCTCCTCGTCGCGACGCGGCCGCTCGCGCTCGTACCCGATGCGGGCCGCGACGCGGTCGAAGTCGAAGAAGTCCTCCGCCGGCGTTGAGAGGAGGATCGACTGCTGCCGAAGCTGCTCGCGAAGCTGTTCACGGCGCAGCGCCAGCAGCTCCTCGCTGGCCCATCCGCCCTCCAGAGCCTGGAGTTCGGCCACGACCGCGCGGTGCGCAGGGCGGATCTCCAGCACCGAGACAGGCTGCTCGACCTCCGCCAGTTCCGGGTCGGTCAGCATGCCATAGATCGCCTCGGCCAGCGCGTTGCGCTCGGCAGGCGGCATTACCGTCGAATCCGCCTCGCCTCCGAAGGCCTCGGCGTCGACGGGGCCGGCAGACGGCACGAACAACTCCGGATCATGCACCGTCAGCCCGGCGGCGGAGGCCGCCTCGTCCAGCGATGTCCGCCGGGCCTCCTCCGCGAGCGCCTGGGCGCGCTCGACCGCCAGCTCATAAGCCGCTAGCCGGCGCAGGTCCTCGACCACCTGCTCCTGCACCTGAGCCATGTCGCTCGGCGGGGCGTCGGGCAGGGCTTCAGTGAGCCTGAAGACGAACTCGCTGCCCGTGAGATCGACCAGCGTGCGGCTCGGCTCGAAGGTGTCCAGTCCGAAGCCACGGCGCTCGATCAGGTCGCGCTGCTCCGCCTCCAGCAGCGGCACGGCCGTCCCGAGCACGTAGTCGGGGAACATTGCCTGGAGATCCATGGAGACGGCGCCGGCGATCGGGCCGACCACCGACTCGTCCGCCAGGTCGTCGTGATCCAGGTGCTGGTTGTAGATCGCCACGCGCGGGCGCACGCCGAACTGCTCGCGGATCATGTCCGCCAGCCGCTGGAGATATTCCGGGTCGTCCACCGGCACGCCCACGCGACTCCGCGCTGCCGGGGCGGTGGTCGCGCTGGCGGTGGCGCGGGAGAGGTCGAAGGCGCGATAATCGGCCGCCAGGATCTCGCGCACGCGCCGGCTGATGTTCGACTTCAGCTCGCTCGTCCGCGTGTCCACGAAGCGCTGCACCACTCGGTCGTGCGCCGCCATGAAGGCCCGCCAGTTCGCCTCGTCGGGCGTGCCCGCGATCGCGGCCGCCTGCTCCTCCAGGAACTGGCGAACCTCCGGATTTCCCTCCGCCTGGAGCGCCGCCAACTCATCGGCGGGCTGGGTTGACGGACCCGTTGCGGGTTGCGTCGCCGGCTGCGTGGCAGGAGCCTCCTGCCCGAGGCTCGCCGCTGCGGGCTCGGCGGCATCGGCCGGATCGGCAGCGGGCTGCGTGGCCGGGTCGTTGGAAGGCGTCTCGTTGCCGGCTGGCTGGGTGGCCGGGCCGGTCGCGGGGCGCGTCGAGGGGGCGGGGAACTGCGCCCGGTTCTCGCGCCAGTAGCGATAAAGGTCCTGCTCGCGCTCGGCGAGGGGCATCGCCGTCAGCTCGCGCACGACGTGTCGGCGGGCGAGGTCGCCGGGAATCATCACGTACTCGAGCCGGACGCGGTCCGGCTGGCGATAGCCGAAGCCGAACGGGTTCTCGCGGTCGGCGTTGCCCTCGAGGTTCTCCTTGTACTTCTCGAAGTGCTCGCTGACCTGCGCCTGCGACGGCGACGCGACCTGGTCGAGGAACGACTCGGCGTCGAAGACCACCGTTCTCAGATCCACCTGCTGTTCCTGAAGCGCGACGTAGTAGTCCAGCACCGGCTGACTCACGCGCGGAAACTCCGCGTACTGGATCAGGCTTCGCTCCACGCTCAGCACGGCGCGGGCCGCCGCCATCACGTCCTGGAGGAGACGCTCGCCGGTGATCGTGTCCAGCGATGCAAGGCGCTGGTTGTCGGGCGAGTTCCGATCCTCGATCAGCACCGCCGCCTCGAGCATCTCGAGCCGTTCGCGCAGCGGCTCGGGGGGCATCAGGGCGCCCTTGGCCTCGGCCTCCTTGAGCAGGAGGTGGAAGAGCTCCGGATCATCCGCCAGTCGCTCGTCGTAGTCGCGGAAGATCGCGAACGTCAGCGGCACGTAGCGCCCCTCCGGGCCGCGGACCTGGATGCGCGTGCGGGCGTACTGGTAGAGATTGTCGGCGTTGATGACGTCGCTGGCCGTTACGTCCTCGCCGTCCAGCGTGCCGTAGTTGCCGGAGGAGCCGACCATGTCGGGCAGGCCGGCGGGCAGGATGAAGACCAGCATGAGCACCACGCCCAGCACGACGAGCACGATTTTCCCGAGTCTTCCTTGCATACAGGTCCCGTTCAGGTAGGTCAGCAGTGTAGGGGTGCGGGGTGTGAGATGGCAGCGGGCGGCAGATCCGCCCGGTCGGGCCGCCGGCGGGGCCTTGGCGCGGCTACTGCGGAAGAGAGGCCAGCCGCTCCCGCGCCTGGGCGGCCGCGGGGGTGCCGGGGTAGTTTCCGACGATGTCGCGATAGAGATCTGCGGCCGGCTCCGGCAGGCCCAGGCGCTCGTGGATCTGCCCGACCCGGTAGAGCGCCTCGGGGACATGGGGGATGTCGCCGTAACGCTTGAAGAAGGTGACGACCTTCATGTAGGCAACGGCGGCGTCCATGAGCCGCGCCGGGTCGTCGCGTGCCATCGCCTCCTCGGCGCGGGCGAGGATCATCAGCGCCTCGCTCTGGTGCCGCGGCGAAACCAGCACCCGGCTTCCCTGGTTCACCAGGCGCTGGGCCAGCGAGTGCTGATCGCGCTTGAGAGCCAGGTTGGCTCGGCCCAGCAGCACCTGCGCAAAGAGTTCCGGATCCTCGTCCGCCGCATCCGGGCCCATGACGCGGCCCAGGCGCTCCACGACCGTCGCGGCCGCCTCGTCGTCGCCGCGCCGGTTGTGCACGTGCAGCAGCAGGGCCAGGAGCGGGCGCTGCTGGTCGAGGGAGAGCTCGTCCGTCAGCGCCTCCTGAAGCTCCGCGGCGGCGCCGGCGAGCTGAAGCCCCGGCACCTCCTCGGGCGCCACCGGCTCACGTCCCGCGGCGGCGGACGGAGCAACGAGCGTGAGCTGGATGTAACCGGTGACGGCCTGGTCGAAGCGCCCGGCGCGGCTCCCGGCGAGGATGAGACGCTCCGCCGCCCGGCGGCGCACCCAGTCCTCGGGGTGACCGCGCGCCGCGGCGCGGTAGTTCTCGGCGGCGCGGGCCCAGTCGCCCGAGCTGAATGCCTGCTCGGCGTCGTTGAACCCCGTTTCGCCGTCGATGCCGATCTGCTGGATGCGTCCCAGCGGCGTCGTGCCGCGATTGCCGTTGACGAGATAGACGAGGAGGTCGGCCTCGACGCCGATGATGTCGACCTCCTGTCGCAGCCCGCGCCCGGCGCCGCTGCCGACCCAGATGACGTCCGCCCATGCGGAGGAGGCGCAGGCGATGATCCCGACCCACGCCGCGACACGGGCCGTGCACCTCCAGACGTTCCGGCGTTGATCCCTCATGCTTCGGCCCTGGTTCGTTCTCGGGAATGCAGGAGGGGGGACTCGAACCCCCACGCCTTGCGGCACTGGAACCTAAATCCAGCGCGTCTGCCAATTCCGCCACTCCTGCGGCATCGACATGATACCGGTGCCGCGGCCAAGTTCACGGAGGGCGCCACGCGCGGCTCCGGTGCGGTTGACACCCGCCGGCGGCGGCGATTGGATGCAGCCGACCTCAACGAAGGAGACCTGTCATGCCCCGCCCCGTCACGCTGTTCACCGGCCAGTGGGCCGACCTGCCGCTGGATACGCTGTGCCAGAAGGCCCGGGACTTCGGCTACGACGGCCTGGAGCTGGCGTGCTGGGGGGATCACTTCGAGGTGGACAAGGCCCTGGGCGACGACGGCTACGTCAGGACCCGCTGGGACATCCTCCGGAAGCACGGGCTGACGTGCTACGCGATCAGCAACCACCTCGTGGGGCAGGCGGTCTGCGACAACATCGACGAGCGGCACAAGGCGATTGTTCCGGAGCGCGTTTGGGGTGATGGCGATCCGGAAGGCGTGCGGCAACGGGCGGCGCAGGAAATGATCGACACCGCCGCCGCGTGCCGGAAGTTCATCGACGCGGCGCCGCCGGAGGTGAGGGACGATCCGCGCGTCGGCAGCGCCGGGCCGACGCAGGGCTTCCCGGCGGTGGTGAACGGGTTCACGGGTTCGAGCATCTGGCACAGCATCTACGCGTTTCCGCCGACGGATCAGGCGTACTGGCAGAAGGGGTTCGACGACTTCGGGCGCCGCTGGAAGCCGATCCTCGAGGCGTTCGAGAAGCAGGACGTGAACTTCGCGCTGGAGGTGCACCCGACGGAGATCGCGTTCGATATCGCCAGCGCCGAACGCGCGATCGAAGCTGTGGGGGGGCACAAGCGCTTCGGCTTCAACTACGACCCGTCGCACCTGGCCTACCAGGGCGTGGACTACGTGAAGTTCATCCGCCGCTTCGGGGATCGGATCTACCACGCGCACATGAAGGATGTCTGGTGGGGCCACGGCAACGGGGACGTCGGCGTCTTCGGCGGGCACACGACGTTCGCCGACCCGCGGCGGTACTGGGATTTCCGCTCGCTGGGCCACGGGGACGTGAACTTCGAGGAGATCATCGTCGCGCTGAACGACGTGGGGTATCGCGGCCCGCTGAGCGTGGAATGGGAGGACTCGCGCATGGATCGCGAGCACGGCGCGCGCGAGGCGGCGGCCTTCGTGAAGCGGATCGACTTCGCGCCCAGCGGAATCGCCTTCGACGCGCAGTTCGACCGGTAGCGCAGCCGGCCGGCCGTACATGCCCGATGCTTCGGGCAGGAGCTTCAAACGGCGGAACCCCGGATTCGGCCCGCTGATGCCCGTTCACACGCGGCTCGCGGGCTTGTCCATGAAGCGGGCGGAGCGATGTGCCGATGAGAAGGGCGTATCGCTACGATGCCCACAGTGACCCGCGGCACCTCAGATCCGGTCCTCGTCGAAGCCCCGGATGTCGGAACGCTCGACTACGAGACGCCGCGACGGCCGTCGCTCACGCGCCGCACGCTCTCCGGCGGGGCGTGGACGGTCGGGGGTTACGTGCTCCTCAACGTGGTGCGCCTCGGCACCAACCTGGTGCTCGTGCGCCTGCTGGCGCCGGATGTCTTCGGCATCGTCGCCTGGCTCAGCGCCGTGCTGGTGGGCCTCCAGATGTTCAGCGACGTCGGCATCGGCCCCGCGATCATCCAGAACCCCCGGGGAGAGGACGATCGCTTTCTCCGCACCGCCTACACCATCCAGGTCCTGCGCGGCTGGATGATCTTCGGAGTCGCCTGCGCCCTCGCCTGGCCGCTGGCGAAGCTCTACGGAATCGGGGCGTTCACCTACCTGATTCCCGTCGCGGCCCTGACGGCGGTGCTGGATGGCTTCCGCTCCACCGCGTTTCACCGGCTGAACCGGCACATGCGCATCCGCGAGCTGACGCTGCTCGATTTCGGGCGGATGCTCCTCCAGTCGGTGCTGATGATCGTGATGGCGCGCCTCTGGCCGAACGTCTGGGCGCTGCTGATCCCGATGCTCGTCGCCGTAGCCGCGGAGATGACCGTCACGCACTTCATCATGCGTGACCGGCACGACGGCTTCGGCTGGGATCGCCCCTCGGCGCGGATGCTCTTCAGCTTCGGCAAGTGGGTCTTTCTCAGCACCCTCCTGACTTTCCTGGCCAACAGCAGCGACAAGTTCATCTTCCCCGGCATCTTCTCGTTCGTGGAGCTGGGCGTTTACTCCATCGCCCTGGGTCTGGCCACGCTTCCGACCCAGGCGATACTCAGCGTCGGGCACAAGGTGATCTTCCCCGCCTACTCGGAAGTCGCCCGGGCGCTCCAGCGCCGGCAGGAGGCGCAGCGGGGCGATCTCTCCGCCCTCGACGCCGCCGCTGCCGTCGAGCCCGGCGAGGAGTCGGGATCTTACATCGAATGGGAGCAGGGGGCCGATCGGTTCCGGCGGGTGTTCGGCCGGGTGCGACGGGTGCTGCTGGTCCTGGGCGCCCTGGCCGTCGCGGGGCTGGTCGCGACGGGCCCGTGGCTGATCGGCCTGCTCTACCCGGCTAATTACCAGGCAGCGGGTTGGATGCTCCAGCTCCTGGCAGCGGGGGCGTGGTTCCAGGTTCTGGAGGTGACGAACGGGTCGGCGATGCTGGCGATGGGCCAGCCGAAGTGGGTGGCCCTGTCGATGGCGGGGAAGGTGGTGGCGATGGCGATCCTGATCCCGCTGCTGGCGTGGCAATGGGGGTTCTCGGGTGCCGTGGCCGCGGTGGCGGGGGCGGAGGTGATCCGTTACGCCGGGAGCCTCGTGGGGCTGTCGCGCCTGGGGCTGGGACTTCGGGTGCTGGGTTGGGACATCTTCCTGACGGCCTGCGTCGCGGCGTCGGCGGGGGCGGGGTATCTCGCGGGCCTGGCGTTCGAGGGCAACCTGATGCGGCTGCTGGTGTCGGGGGTGGTGACGACGGCGTTGTGGTCGCCGGTGATCTGGGTGTCCTGGAGTCGGTGGCGTCGGTGGCGTGGCGAGGCTGCGGGGTGAGGTGTTTGCGTAGACATTGAGGGTGCTGGATGGTTGTTGACAAGCGGGCGTGTTCGCCTAGACTCCCCGGCCCGCGACGTCCCGGCGAGGCGCCGGGGCGTTTTGGTTAGGTGAGCGCGCGTTGTCGCGTGACTTTTGTCGAACCGGGGAAACCCGGGGCGCATAAGATCCTGACCCGTGCCGCACCTGCCGCGTGGCGAGCCCGCGCGGAGGGACGTTGGCGCCAGGCTGGCGTAGCTCAGTGGTAGAGCGCGTCCTTGGTAAGGACGAGGTCGAGGGTTCAATCCCCTCCGCCAGCTTCCTTCGACCCGCGTGCCTCGGCAACGCGAACCGGGAGCAAGGACGAGGCTGACCGGGAACGGTTCCCGGGGCTACGGACCCGCCGCTAATTCAATCAATACCCAGCTAATCCCTTCTTCGGAGATCCGGCCATGGCCAAGGGAGTTTTCGAACGCACCAAGCCGCACGTCAACGTCGGCACCATTGGGCACATCGACCACGGCAAGACCACCCTGACCGCCGCCCTTTCGGCCCGCTCGGCCGCCAAGTACGGCACTGCCGCGAAGGACTACAAGTCCATCGCCAAGGGTGGCATCGACCGTGACGCCACCAAGACCGTCACCATCGCCGCCGCTCACGTCGAGTACGAGAGCGACGACCGGCACTACGCGCACGTCGACTGCCCCGGCCACGCCGACTACGTCAAGAACATGATCACCGGCGCCGCCCAGATGGACGGCGCGATCCTGGTCGTGTCGGCTGCCGACGGCCCGATGCCCCAGACGCGCGAGCACATCCTTCTGGCCCGCCAGGTCGGCGTGCCGAAGATCGTCGTCTTCCTCAACAAGGTCGACCTCGTGGACGACCCCGAGCTCCTCGAGCTCGTCGAGATGGAAGTGCGCGAGCTGCTGAGCAAGTACGGCTTCGACGGCGACGACGCCCCCATCATCAAGGGCAGCGCGCTGCCGGCGCTTCAGAACCCGAGCGACGCCGAGGCCAACAAGGCCGTCGACGAGCTCGTCAGCACGCTCGACAGCTACATCCCCGTCCCCGAGCGGGAGATGGACAAGCCGTTCCTCATGCCCGTCGAGGACGTCTTCTCGATCAAGGGCCGCGGCACCGTCGCCACCGGCCGTATCGAGCGCGGCACCATCAAGATGGGTGAGGAAATCGAGATCGTGGGCCTCGGCGACAGCCGCAAGACCGTGGTCACCGGCATCGAGCAGTTCAACAAGACGATGGACGAGGGCATCGCCGGCGACAACGCGGGCCTGCTCCTCCGCGGCATCGAAAAGGACGACATCGAGCGCGGCCAGGTGCTGGCCAAGCCCGGCTCCATCACGCCGCACACCGAGTTCAACGCCGAGGTCTACGTCCTGACCAAGGAAGAGGGCGGCCGGCACACCCCGTTCTTCACGGGCTACAAGCCGCAGTTCTACTTCCGGACGACGGACGTGACCGGCCAGGCCGAGATCGTCGGCGCCGAGATGTGCATGCCCGGCGACAACGTGCAGATGAAGGTCACCCTTCAGAAGCCGATCGCCATGGAGGAGAAGCTCCGCTTCGCCGTCCGCGAGGGTGGCAAGACGGTCGGCTCGGGCGTCGTCACGAAGGTGCTGAAGTAACGGCTTGTTGCGGGCCGCGGGCCCGAAACCCGCGGGCAACCCCGCCTCGAGCCTGTTAGAATCCTCACAGGCAGCGAGGGGAAACCCTCGCTGCCGGCTTCCCCGT
>JAEZED010000169.1 GCA_023417885.1 Planctomycetota bacterium | reverse complement strand
GGTGTCGGCCGTCTACGGCAACGCGATGAAGGACCGGCTCTACTGCGACCTGCCCGACGCGCCGGCGCGCCGGCGCAGCCAGGTCGTGCAGTACCTGTGCGCCGACGCCCTCATCCGCCTGCTGGCGCCGATGGCGGTCTTCACCGCCGACGAGGCGTGGGAGTTCCTGCCCGGTACCCAAGCCCCGAGCGTGCACCTGGTGCGCCTGCCGGCGGCGCGCGGTGCGGCGGAGGATGCGAGCTACCCGCTGCTGATGCGCCTGCGCGACGAGGCGCTGCTCCAGCTCGACCGGCTGAAGCGCGAGAAGGGGCTCAACAAGGCGACCGATGCGCAGGTGATCTATCGCCTCACCGCCGAGGACCGGTCGCTGCTCGAGCCGTACGGCGTAGACCTGGCGGACGTCGTGGGCGCCGGCAGCCATGCCATCGAAGACGCCGCGGGTGGATCGTCGACGGTCGAGGTGATCGATCGCCGGGAGGATTTCGCCCTGTGCGCCCGGAGCCGCAAGCGGACGCCGGACGTGGGCAGCGACCCGGCCTATCCCGACCTGTCGGCCCGCGACGCGGCGGTGATGCGGGCGTTGGAGGGCCGGAATTAGCCACGTGTGGCCCCTGACCGTTCCGCAGCGACCGTGCGGCCTTGCTGCTTCGTCCTGACCTGTGCCAGCCGGTGAGATCCGTGGCAACTTCTGCCTTCCGCATCGCCATCCTCTTCTCCGGCAGCGGCACCACGCTCCAGAACCTGATCGACGCCACGCGCGACGGGCGCCTGCGGCGCGTCGAGGTCGTCAAGGCGATCAGCAGCCGGCGCGACGCCTACGGGATCGAGCGGTGCCGCGCCGCCGGCGTGCCGTGCGTCGTCGTCTCGAAGAAGCGATACCCCGATCCGGTCGAGCATTCGCAGGCCGTCTTCGCCCACCTCGACCCGGCGGAAGTCGACCTGGTCTGCCTCGCGGGCTGGATGAACCGCCTCGTCCTCTCCGAGCCGTGGCTCGAGCGGCGCGTGATCAACATCCATCCGTCGCTGCTCCCGGCATTCGGCGGGGCGGGCATGTACGGGTCGCGCGTGCACGAGGCGGTGCTGGCCTCCGGCGCGTCCGAGACCGGTTGCAGCGTTCATTGGGTGAACAACGAGTACGACGCCGGCCCCGTGATCGAGTCGCGCCGCGTGCCCGTGCTCCCGGGCGACACGCCCGAGTCGCTCGCCGCCCGCGTGCAGGCGGCGGAGCGCGAGTTGTACGTCGAGGTGCTCGAGCGGCTGTCGAACGCCTCCAGCGAGGCGGCGCCCGATCGGTAGGCCGCTCAGGCCGTTCAGCCTCTCCTTCCGATAATCAGTCTCGTGAACGGCATGCGATCGTGCTCCGGGCGTGGCGCGATGCGTCGTCCGGTCTGGTCGCGGAGGCTTGCCTGCGCACGCGCCCGGGAGCAAGTGGATCGTATATAGCAGGTGGAGGCCGCAGTTCGCGGCCGACACGGAGGAGCGGGCGATGACCATCTACCAAACGAGCACGGAGACCGACGCGTTCTACCACCTCGTCACCGACGAGTTTCACGTCCTCCAGCAACTACGCATCCAGCCGCGGCCGTGCCAGTGTCTGCTGCGCACGGAGGGTGGCCCGTGGCGCTGGGTCAGCCAGGCCCAGGCCGCCAGGATCCTCGCCGACTGGGAACGCCAGAGCACGCGCAACGTTCCGCCTCCGGGCGTCGAAAGTACCCAAGCCGCCTGATCACGAACCGCCCAGTTCGCGCCCGCGCCGCACCGCAGCCGCGACGGCCGAACGGATCAGGCCGGGAAGCTCCGGCGTCAGCACCTCCAGCGCCGCCTGGGTCGTTCCGCCCGGGCTCGTGACGCGCGCGCGCAGCTCCCCGGCATCCAGGCCCGACTGCTCCAGGAGCGCCGCAGCGCCTGCGAACGTGCCAGCGGCGAGGGTGGCCGCCGTTGCCTCGTCGAATCCCTCCGCCTGAGCCGCGGCCGCAAGCGCTTCCACGAACGCGAAGAAGTAGGCCGGTCCGCTGCCGCTGACTGCGGTGACGGCGTCCATCTTTGATTCGGCCACCTCCAGCAGGATCGCCTGCGGGAAGAGCGCCCGCGCCCTGGCCATGTCGCCCGGGCCGGCGCTGGCGCCGGCGCTGAGGCCAACGACGCCTCGGCCCGCCAGCAGCGGCGTGTTCGGCATCGTGCGAACCACCCGGGCTCCCGGCAGGCGCGACTCGATGAACGTCGTCGTGATCCCCGCGGCAATGCTCACGAACAGCCGCCCGTCAGCTTCGGGTGCCAGTTGCTCCAGCAGCGCCGGCATCGTCTGCGGCTTCACCGCCAGCAGCACGACCTCCGCCTCGCGTGACGCGGCGGCGGGGTCGGGCGACCAGTGCAGCGCCAGGTCCGCAAGCGCCGCGCGGCGCGAGTCGTTGGGGTCATATGCATGGATCGTCGGCGGGGGCGCGTCGTGCGCCAGCAGGCCGCGCAGGATGGCTTCCCCCATGTTCCCGCACCCGAGGATTGCCAGGGAGCGTGGCATGTCTGCATCGGCGGTCATGGTTCGAGTCTATCGCGCAAACAGAAGGCGTGGCACACGTGCCACGCC
>JAEZED010000152.1 GCA_023417885.1 Planctomycetota bacterium | reverse complement strand
TCCCACGGCGCGCCGTAGCGCGCCAGCGCCGCCCGGAAGGCGGCCGGCCCTTCCCGCGCGCCGGGGCGGCCGTTGTTGAGCCTCACGCCCAGGTCGTCCGGCAGGCCGAGCAGCGCGACGGCGCACTCCGCGTGGTCGTCGGTGCGGATGGTGGCGGCGAAGCGGCCCGACGCCATATCGGGCCACTTCGGCGGAGTCGTATGGGGGACGCGCAGCGCCATCGGCTCCTATGAGAATCGCAGCGACGTTAAAAGGCAAAGCCAATTGCGATCGGCCTACGGCAGGTTGAGCTGCCACGACACGCCGAAACGATCCGACACCCAGGCGAAGCGCCGCGAGAAGCCGTAGTCGGCCGGGGGCATCATCACCTCGCCACCTTCGGAGAGGCGCTCGAACAGGTGCTGCAGGTGCGCCTCGTCGTCGCAATCGACGTGAAACGCGATCGACGGCGTGAAGGTGAAGCCGTGATCGATGCTCGTGTCGCTGAAGAGCATGCGCTGCCCGGAAGGCGCGCCCAGCACCAGCACCGCCTGCTTGATCGCCCCTTCCGTGCCCGGCTCGCCGGCGCCCCAGCGATCGAGGCGCTCCACGCGCGAGCCGGGGAAGAGGGAGGCATACAGGTCCATCGCCTCCTCGGCATGCCCCTCCTCGAACATCAGCGACGGCATGATACGGGAGACCGCAACATCCTCAGCCACCTGAGCGGACCGCTCGGGGGAGGAAGTCGCAGCACAGCCGCCGGCCAGGAGCAGCGGCAAAGCCAGGAGCGCGATCCAACCGCGACGCGGTTCAGTTCCAGTCGTCTGCATCATGTCCTCCTCTCTGTTGTCATCCCGGATGCCCCATCTTCCGCTCGCATCCACTTCGCTCGATGCGGAACCGGGGAAAAGGCTTGACGCGCCGTGCGTGCGGTCGTAAACGGGAGTCTGCCGGTGCATCGGTCGCACGTCTTCTCCGCGACGCCCGGCAGTTTGAGGGTATCAGAACGTTTTTCACGCGCTTCGCAAGTCTTGCGGCGGGCGCCTCGAGCCGTCTCGATCGAAGGGTGATGCCATGCGATTCCTTGCGTGCGCCGGCGCCGTCTGTGTTCTGCTCCTGCTGTCGAGGACAGCCTCGGCGCAGTTGATCATCCCGGACTCCACCGGCGACCGGATCATGCTCTTCGACGCCTTCGACGGCTCGCTCATCGACGCCGACTGGATCGTCGACTCCGGCGCCGTCGGCTGGGAGTTCAGCACGCCGCGCGAAGCGATGGTGATCGGCGGACAGGTCTGGGTCAGCGATCAGATCGAGGACGCCGTCCACCGCTTCGACCTGATCACCCGCGACTACGTCTCCTCCATCACCGCCCATCCGCTCGGCGGAACGCTCGACAACCTGCGCGGCCTCGGCTTCGACGGCACGAACGTCTACGTGACCAACGGCCCGACGGGATCCGCCAACGCCGCCCGCCGCGGGGGCGCCATCTACGACACGAGCGGCAACGCGATCGACTTCTTCCAGATCATCGGCAGCCCGTTCGACATCGAGCCGTTCGAGGGGGGCGTACTCGTCAGCAACAGCGACACCGACAACATCGAGTTCTACAACGCCTCCGGGGTCTTCCAGAACAACTTCGCCACGGGCGTCGACTTCCCGCAGCAGGTGAAGGTGCTGGCGGACGGAAGCGTGCTGGCCGTCTCCACCATCGCCGCTCCGGGCGTCGAGGGGATCTACCACTTCAACGCCAACGGCTCGCTCCGGCACTACATCAGCACCGAGCCGATCGAGGAAATGGTGCCCCAGGGAATCGAGCTGCTCGGCGACGGCGCCTACCTGCTCTCCACCAGCGCCGGCATCTACAAGGTCATCGACAGCGGCGGCGGCAACTTCTCCTTCACCCTCGTGCTGGGCGGGGTCGGCGGACAGTACATCAACGCCATCCCGGAGCCATCGGCCGCCGGGCTGCTGCTGGGCGCCGCGGCGCTCCTGCGCCGGCGTCGGTCGGCCCGGACGCGCTGAGGAGCGCGCGACTCAGGCCTCGGGGAGCGTCCAGCGGAGCTGGAACTCGATCTCCTCTTCCCCGCCGCCGCGCTCGTGCTCGATGTTGATCACGGCGTCCGGCGGGATGCTGATGCGCTCCCCCGCCACCTGGATCTGGAAGCGCTTGCCGTTCTCGATGCAGTCCGCCAGTCGTCGCAGCTTGGCGACGAACTGCTTCGACGGGTAATCCTTCTCGATATCGCGCGCGGGTCGTGCAGTTCGCTTGGCCATGGCCGCTTCTTACCCGCAAACGCCCCCGCGCCTCAACCCGCGCTACGCCTTCCGGCGGACCAGCGCCTGGTAGAACTGGATCTGGTTGTTCCAGTTGCTCACCTGGATGCCGCCCAGCGGCTCCCACCCTTCCTTCATGTGCTTGCTGACGGCTGTCTCCAGGAGGTAGAGCGCGGGGTTCTGGATGACGTGGTACTGCGCCGCCGCGGGGGCGGTCGGCGGTTCGAAGTGGGGCCGCTCCGCGTGGGCCTCCTCCGCGCCGGCGGGCGGGGCGGCTTGCTCGAGATTGTGGCCCAGGACCGTCGTCGGCAGTGGCGCGGGGGTCTCGGGGTCCGTCACCTGCTCCTCGCCCCACAGGGGCAGCGAGCCCTCGGCGTCATCGTGCTCCTCCTTGACGCGCTCGGGGCGGACGGAGGCCACGAGCATCCCCTGCTTCGTTGCAATGTGCTCGGCCTCCTCGGCGCTGGCGGCGACGAGCGTGAGGACGGCATCGCGCCCTGTCTCCCGGTCGGCGCCGGTGATCGTGTATCGCAAGGCGACCTCCATTCTGCCCCGGAAACGGGGCGATGCCGGCGAACTGCCGGAAGGGAAGAAGCCCGAATATAACCGCACCCCCACCCCCGCCGCGACACCAATCTCAGCGCAATCCGCAGCCAGATCGCCTCATCTCGGCGCCGCGGCGGCGAGCTCGAGGGCGCGGGCGAAGTCGACGCGGCCGAAGCCCGTCTGCTCGTCGAAGCCGGGCTCGCCCAGATCCTTCGCGCTCTCCTTCACGATGCGGATGACCGTCCGGGCGTCCAGGTCCGGCCGGGCCGACCGCACCAGCGCCGCCAGCGATGCGACGATGGCGGTGGCGCTGGAGGTGGCGCCGACCGGCTCGAGGGCATACGGCCCTTCGAACGGCACCGCCGTCGGGCCGACGGGGGAGTCGGCGAGGTTGTAGAGCGCCGGGTCCGCCGGGCGGGCGACGAGCAGGTCCTGCGACGGGGCCATCACGCTGAGGCGCGGGCCGGTGCAGGAGCCCTGCTGGAACGGCTGGCCGTTCACGTCGATGCTCATGACCCATCGCTCGTCGTCGAGCGTGGTGGCGCCGGCGACGAGGACGGTCTCGGCGTCGCCGGGGTAATCCTCGACGCGCGTCGCGGTGTTGCCCGCGCCGATGACGATGACGACGTCGTGCTCGATGGCGTAGGCGAATGCGGCGTCCAGGCGCTCCGCGGCGCCGGGGACGGCGGAGAGCGTCTCGCGCGGAAAGTAAGCGCTGATGCTGATGACCTTCACGCCGCGGTCGGTGAGGTCGCGGATCGCTTCGCTGGCGGTGCGCGCGACGTAATTCACCCACATCGGGCCGAACGCCGCCACCTCCTCGCGCCGGCGCATCATCTCCTGCTGCACCTCTTCCATCGTCGCGCCGGGATGCTCGCGCAGGTAGTCGCGCTGGAGACGCAGCAGCGTGTGCTCGGGCATCCCCTGTGCCGCGGCGATCAGCCGGGCGCCGGGGGCGAGGCCGGACATCCCGCCTCCCTCCGGGGGACGGGCGGCGATCAGGCTTGCCATCGCCGTGCCGTGGGCGGTGATCTCGTATGCGGGGGAATGGAAGACGCCGTCCGCCATGTAGCCGGGGGCGACGGCGCCCCGCAGGCCGGGATGGAAGAAGTCGAACCCCGTGTCGATGACGCCGACGAGGCAGTCGGGCGAACCGCGCGTGATCGCCCAGGCGCGCTCGACGCCGAGGAGGTCGAACATCCGCCGCTGCTGCTCCGCGACGGCGAAGCGTGTCGTCGGGGCGGTCGTCGCCGCCTGCGTGGCGGGGGCGGCTGGCTGCGTCGTCGGCGGCTCCGGTTGCGTTGCGGGCGGGGCGGGCTGCGTCGGCGGCTGCGTGGCGGGCGCGGTCGCGGGGGCGGTGGATTGCGCGTGCGCCAGTGCGAGGCATGCCAGGAGCGGCAGGGACG
>JAEZED010000042.1 GCA_023417885.1 Planctomycetota bacterium | reverse complement strand
GCCCAACGCGAACGCCATAGTTTTCGACATTCACGGCGAGTACCAGACGCTGCAGGCCGATGGCATTCGGCATTTCCGGATCGCCGGGCCGGGCGATCTCGACCAAGCGGATTCGCTGGCGGAAGGCGTCCTCTACCTGCCGTACTGGCTGCTTGGCTACGAGGCGCTAGTCACCATGTTCGTCGACCGCAGCGACCAGAACGCGCCCAACCAGACCATGGTCATGCAGCGCGCCATAACCGGCGCCAAGCGCGCTTATCTGGAGCGTGGCGGGTATCAGGACGTCCTCAACAACTTCACCATCGACAGCCCGGTTCCCTTTGATCTGAGCGCTGTTCTCGATGAGCTCGCAGCGCTCAACGCCGAGATGGTGCAGGGCGCGGGCGGTAAGGAGAAGCAGGGCGATTACCACGGCAAGCTCAGCCGCCTCATCGCTCGCCTGGAGAACAAGCGGTCGGATCGGCGCCTCGGCTTTCTGTTCCGCCCAGGCGCCGACGCGATGGCGTTCGACTGGCTGGAACGGCTGGTGTCGGCGCTCCTCGCGGGCGGCCAGGACCAGGCGGGCGGAAAGGGTGGTTTGAAGATCATCGACTTTTCCGAGGTGCCCTCCGACATCCTGCCGCTCATCGTGAGCCTTGTCGCCAAGCTCGCCTTCTCCGTGCAGCAGTGGACCGCGCCCGGGCGCCGGCATCCGATCGCCCTGTTCTGCGACGAGGCGCATTTGTACATTCCCGAGCGCGCGGGCGCCGGAGCGGCGGACGACATCTCCGTCGGAATCTTCGAGCGGATCGCTAAGGAGGGCCGCAAGTACGGGGTGGGGCTGGTGGTGATCAGCCAGCGGCCGTCGGAGGTCAACCGGACGGTGCTCAGCCAGTGCAACAACGTGGTGGCCATGCGTCTGACCAACGGCGAGGACCAGAGCGTGATCAAGCGCCTGTTGCCGGACAGCCTTGGCAGCTTCGGCGACCTGCTGCCGATCCTGGACACCGGTGAGGCGCTGGTGGTCGGCGACGCCAGCCTCCTGCCGAGCCGCATCCGCATCGCTAAGCCGTCCCACTCCCCCAACAGCGGCACCATCGATTTCTGGGACAAGTGGGCGGATGCGACGCCCGTGGGCGCCGCTGCCGAGGCGGTCAGCGGCTGGCGGCGGCAGACGCAAGGCGCCGCGTGACCACAGCCGTCGTGTCGGCTGCAGCACCCAGTCCACCGTGTAAAATGCCGCCGTGGCCTCTGTCATCCGTCCCCCTAGAATGCAACGCGGCTCACCTATGGATCGGCGTGAATGACGGGCGGACAGACGGCCATTGCCGGGTTTCTCTATCAGCTCATACGCACTCTGGAGTTTGCTGCCTCGTTCGCGGCGCAGGTCCGGCTTTCTCCCAAGCAGGATGGGTTTCAGGCCATCCTGGAGACGGAACCCACGCGCGGCGGAGACCTGAGCATTTGTCAGCCGGGGCGGCGCACCGTCATCCAGTTTAAGATGCGCCGCGGAGCGACACCTTGGGGACAGGGTGATCTCATCCGGGAAGTGCTGCCCGATCTCTTCAAAACGGTCGAGGACGGCGCGGCCAAGTGCGTGTTCTCCACCGATGCCGCCGTCGGCTTGTCCGAGTTCCGTACATTCCTTGACCTCTTCCGCGACCGCCCCGTTCCGAACCGTCCCGTGATGGCGCTGGATGACACCCGGCGCGATTACAAGATCGGCCAGAAACGAGTCACCGCCCGAGCGCTGTTCCTCCACATCGGCGAGAGGCTGGATCGGTCCCCGAAAGTGTTCGCCAGGGTGTGGCGGCTCCTCGCGCAGTTCGAGATCCAGGACGGAATGACGGAGACCGATGCCCTCCAGGCCATCGACGCGCTGTTGCGGATCATAGCGGAACACCAGGAGGACGTGCGGAGCAAGCGAGACGAACTGATCGGTATCCTTCTGCATTTTGCCAGGGACGGCCGGCGTTTTACCCACGAAGAGCTCTTCCGGGCCGCCGGACTTGACCCGGACCGCGTGAGGCACGCCGTGCGCCTGCCTTCCCTTCTGGGCGAACGGCTCGCCGAGGACATGCGGGCGCTCGGGTACGTGCCAGGAGACGACGCGCGCCGTGCCGAAATCGACTGGCCGCGGGACAAGGCGCTGCTGGCGCTGGCCGGGGAAAGCGGCACCGGCAAGACGTGGCGGCTCTGCCGGGTGGCGCACCGGCTGTCCATGGATGGCCATGCAGTGACAATTCTCCCGGCCCGCTTCGGTCTGGCGCGCATCGAGCAGGAGGTGGTCCGGCGCGTCTGGCTGCCCGGCTACGACGCGCCTCTCGACCTTGAGGTCGTCGCCCGCCGTGTCGGGCCGATGCTGCGGGGCGAGAACGGATTCTGGCTCACCTTGTGCGTCGATGACGTTCAGGATCGAGTCCTGGCCGATGAGCTGGCGGCGCCCCGCTGGCGGCGCATGGGCATCCGGGTGGCTCTCTCCGCGCAGGATCGCATCGGCGGCGGGCTGCGACCGTTGAGGGATGCCCAAGTCGAGCCGGTGAACCCGTTCTCCCTGCCGGAGTTGCGATGCTATTTGACCGCGGCCGGGCGCGACTGGACCCGGTTGCCGGACGATGTGCTTGAGCTGTTGCGTCAGCCCTTGATGGCGTGGCTCTACCGCGAAATCGGCAGCGGCTCGGGTTGGGTGCCGGTGAACGAGTATGCGCTGATGGAGCGCTATTGGCAGCATAGCACCGCGGAGCGGCGCGGCCAGGACGACTACCGCGCCGACGTCGAGGCCATGAAGAAGTTGGCCGGAACGGTGCTCGGCGACCAGCCTGCCTACCCTTGGCCGTATCGGATGTTGCTCAGCCAAGGAATGGACGATGCCATGCGCCTGCGGCTGGTCGCCGCCGGGCTACTGCAGAACGAGGCCGACGGCGTGGCGGCCGTCCACGACAGGCTGCTGAACTGGGCGGTCGCCGAGCATTTGGCCGACCTCTTCCAGGACGGTCTTCTGGACATGGGTGGGCTGACAGCCGTTCTGCGGCGCATCACCCGCATCGACGCGGACTGGAGCCGGGACTTTGCCGCCCGGAGGCTTCGTTATGTGCCGATGGACCTGCTCTGGCTGCTGGCGGGCCGCATCGCGCCGGAGCGCCTGGTGCCTGTTCTGCTCGCCTTGGTGCAGGACCGGCACTCTCACTTCGGCGACAATGGGCTGTTCGATGGCGGGGCGCTGGACACGCTGGGCGCGCGGATCGTCCCGGCCTTGGTGCTGCTGGTGCAGCAGCCGCTCGGTAGGAATGAGGATTGGTCGCTCCCCCGCAACGTCGGACGGTGCCTCGCCGCCATCGGCCGCAACGAACCGGCCTCCGTCGTGCAAGCCGCGCGGCAGCTGCTCGATCTCGGCACGCCGGAAGCCAGGACGGCGGCGCTGGTCGCGCTCGGCACCGTTGCCGCCCCCGATCTGCTGGACCGGCTATGGGCCATCCATCTGGAACACCATCGGGCCTTCGATGAGCACACGCACGAAACCTGGGCCGAGCACCACCATAGGACGGAGCTGAGCTTCGACGCTCTGGCGAGTGCGGTGCCGGCGGACCCGGAGTGGATCGTGTACCGGATCACGATCCCAGGGCCATGCGAACGGGCTGACCAGCTTGTCTACCTTCTGACGAACATGGACCCCACCATCGGCGAAGGGCTCTGGCGGCGGAGCAAGGCGGACTTCCTGGAAAAGGTGGATCGCAACCGCCGGTGCCTTGCCGAGGCGATCGGCATCTTCCGCGATCGCAGGGAGATCGGGCGCCTCGAAGCTTGGGCGCCCGGCGAGGATGAGCCTAGAGCTTACGGTCATGCGCTACAGGCCTTGGCACGCCTCGCTCCCGAGCACGCGCTCGCTTACATGCGCACGGCGCCACGCGACGAACTGATGCTCACCAGACATTGGTGGTTGCCCATACTAGCGCACCGCACCGGCGAGGCTGTCGGTCGCGAACTGCTGGCGATCCACGCCGATGGCGACTGGGAACGCCGACGCGATTTGGCATTGGTCTTCGGTGGCCTCCGCATCTACCTGAGCGCCCCCATCGTTCGAATCATCGTGGCCGCTCTGGAGGAGCGGCTGGCCATCGCCGACAACGACCCCGACTGGGAACCGCGAGGGGAAGGCCACCTGCTGAATTGCCTCGCTTCCCTCCACCGGCCCGATCTGCTGGCCGTGCTGGAAGAGCAGCGCGGCAGCCGCTTCGAAACACTGCTGGTTCGGCGCGCCTCCCGGCGCCGAGGGCGCGTGTGTCTGGGAGCCGATCCTGATGGCGATGCGTACCGCCACGTGCTTCTCGCGATCGGTGGTGAGGGAATCGGCCAGCTTGTCGACGCCGAACTGGCGCGGCCAAGCCCCTTCGCCCGCATCGACGGCTTGCGCGCGGCATTGTGGTGCCCGACCGAAGCCGTCCGCCGACGGCTGCGCGCAATGGCCGAAACCGTGCCCTCCAATGAGCAGGAGGCACGCCTTCTCGGCTACGCTCTAGCAGCGCTCGGCGAGGACGACGCGTTTGCCCATTTCGTGCTCAACGGGGCTCCGGTCGTGAAATCCATCCTCGATCTCCGCCGCGGTCGCCCACTCCTGAGTGCGGCGGTGGTCGCGAACGCACGCGCGGCTTTGGAAAGCAACGATCCTGCCCAGAGGGAGCGCGCGTTGATCCTGCTCGGCGTGTCCAACAACGCCGGGGCGCTTCCGGACCTCGCGGCGACGCTCGCGCGGCATCCTCCCGACAGCCGGGAAGCCGGCTTGGCGGTGTTCGCCCTGGACGCGCTGGAAAGCTTCACGCCCGACCTGCTGCCGCGCCTGACGGCCATGCTCGCCACGCCGCACCGCCTGCGATCCCTGAATTACCTGCTGCGCCATGGCGGCGTGGAGGGACGCGCCGCACTCGTCCGGGATCTCGAACGCCACCCGCTCCACAGCCTGAGCCACACGGATTCCGAACTGGCCTTCATCCTCGCGCGCCATGAGGACAGCCGGACCGGCGCGTTGACGTTCCTGCGCCGGGTGCTGGAGCGCGGGTTGGGCTTCGGCATGGAAGGGCAGATCCTGCGGACGCTGCACGAGAATGGAGACGCTATGGTTCGGCCGCGCCTGCACGCGTGCGCGGTTCAGCGCAATGGGGAGCACGGCGGGTGGCTGGACGCCATTTGGACCATCGCAAGGGACGATCCCGAGGACGCATTCTCCCTGGCCCGCCGGCATTTGGATCAGCCCGACCGTACCGCGCTTTCGGAGGCGCTGATGCGCATCGATGCGGAACGCGGTGTGGAGGAGCTCCTGCGCTGGATGCCGGGGTCGGGGTCGAAAGCCATGCGCTCAGCGGCGGCTCTCGCACTGCGGCAGCATGCGGATCCAACGGTGCTGGCCGAGCGCTTGACCGCTATGGCCGCCGGAACGGAGACACAAGTTCGCGAAGCGGCGGCGGAGATCATCGGCTGGCAGACGCCCGAATTCATGGCGGAGGTGCTATCGCGCCTCGCCGACGACCGCGCCCGCCCCGTCGAGGCCGCAGCGCTCAGAGCCCTGGACCGCCACCGGAGGCAGACTGCGGCCCGCGCGCTTCTCGACGCGATCCCGGACGCGGGCAGCACCCGCCGCTGGAGCCTGCTGACGGCGCTGATCGAGGTCGCAGACCCGCGCCTGCTTACCCGTAACGGCGATCCGCTGTGCCTATGGTCCGCGTTGCGGTCGCTCCCACCAGAATACAGGCTGTGGGCCGAGGAAAGGTTGGGTGAGCGGCGGAGGAAGGTTGAAGACGACGAGCGAAGGCGAGCCTGAGAGATAACGTCGCAAACCTGGGGGAGTCGGGTGCATGGCTGCGCAGCCCGACAGCACGCCAGCATTGCCCCGGCTGCCCTTCAGGCTGACGGTTGCTCCCTCATGTCGCGATGGCGACACGCACCGTCTCTAAAGTCCGGCGCATGTTACCCGAGAGAAACCTTGAAGGGTTCACAGCAAAGGCGCGGCAATTATGCTTGCATAGTCCTAAGAGAAGATTTATCTGTGTACCATACACGTTCAGGTTGGGGCATTCATTTCATGTCCGGCGGAATTAGCGCAATCAAAGGGTTCGATTACCAAGCAACTGTTATTCTGGACCGCATTTTCGGGCATTTCGATCAGCATGGTGAAGAAGCGGAAGTGCGACCGGAGGGCGATGACGACCTCGATTTGACGTGGATGGTGGGCGCGCTCAAGCGACGACGCTATCTGCAGATCAAAAAGCCGTCCGAAGACCAGGATGGAAATCCCAAGCCTACGGTCTGGACGCTTTTGGATGTGATCGCCGAACTGCTTCCGAACACGATCAAGCGTCTGTCCGGCAACGCCGACGAGCAGGTCTGGATCCTTGGCAATGAGGTCGATCCTGCGGTCCAAGCGCTTGTCGATGCCGGTGCGCACGCTCCCACGGCCTTGAGTGGATCCTACTGGAAGGCAGTGCACGGACTTGCTCGCAACGAAGCGCTCATCGCTCTCAAACCGAAAGCGGAGGTTCGGAAAAAGCTTCTGCACTGGAGAGCCCCAGCCGCCCCTCCGATCGATCCGGCGCATACCCCGTCGTTAATCGCCGACGCCTTTTGCGACTTCGCCAAAAGCATCGGCGCCGAGGACATCGGTCGACATTACCGCACTAGGTCCGCGCATCTGCACAGCTGCCTGCCGGACGTGCTGGCCAGGATCCGGATCGAACCCACGTACGGCACCGAGCAGGACGTCAGGCAGCGCGTTTACGACCGGCTGGAACAGCAATACGCGCTCCAGCGGGCGGTCATCGAACACACGCTGTTCCGGAACCTGCGCGGCTTCATCAGCGACATCTCCAAACAACCGGGGCGAACATTCCGTCAGGAGGAGTTCGAGTTCGAACTGCGCAGCGTCTGGCCGACGATGAATCCCGTCAAGGAGGCACCGCCGCTCGCGGCGGAGCATGTCGCCAGGCCGAACCTGACCAAACGCTTCACATCGCGCTGCTCCGGCCGAGCGATCGAGGCGGTCGGACTGTCCGGCTCTGGCAAAACGAAGCTCGCCGGCGAGGTTGCGCAACGGTCACGGACCACCGATCCGGAACGCTTCGTGTATTATGCTGAAGTCCGGCCAAGTGTCGGCCTGCGGGACGTGCTGACGGGTGTGGCCTTCCACCTCCGGCGCACGGGCATCAGCGAACCATTCTCTGTTTCCGTTAACGGCCATCTGGCGTGGGAGGAGATATTATCGCGGCTCGCGCGTTCCTTCTCGGGCATTCCGCAAGCGGTTCTGCTTCTGCTGGATCTGGTCGAGGGCACGTGCACCGATACCTTCGCCCACGATCTCGCCACGTTCGTCTGCGGCCTGTCATCCCCGGTGTGCCGGGTCGCCGTGTTCGGTCAGGAGAGCGCTCTGCGCACCCTGAGCCAGTTGGACCGGAACGCGCACGGCATCGGCCGGCTGGATATTCCGGGTTTTCGGTATGAAGAGTTCGTGGCTCTGGTCGCGCGCCGCCATCCCAAGCCCGACCGGAGCGTGCTTCGGGACATCTACCAGCGTGTGACGGCTGGCCGGGCGGCAGGGCTGCCCGCCGGCTTGGCATGGTCGCTCGCCCGGGCGTCGTCCATGGAGGAGATGGCTGAAATGGCCGCTGGTCCCATCGAGAACATGCTTGCGCACGCGGACCAGAGGCGCTTTCGCCGGATCAGCGATGATGCCCGGCGGACTGCCGAAAAGCTGGTGTGCTTCGCTCTGCCATTCAGACACCGCGACGCTGCCGAGATTTTCCCCGACGACCATGTCGGACTGGCCATTCGCGAGTTGCTGGAGCAGGGACTGCTTCGGTCGCACGACGGGGACTCGTTCGAAATGCACGAGACAGCGCGCGCGGGGCTCGAAGACCTGGTCCCCCCAGGTATCCGCCGCTCGACCCATCGCGCGCTCGCGACCTGGTATGGCGCTCAGGGATTGGCTCCCGAGGAAATCTTCCACCTGAAGGCGGCGGGCGAGACGGATCAAGCGCAGGTGCGGGCGCGCGAGGAATTCCTCCACGGGAAGCATTGGGCAGCGCTTTCCTCCTTTGTCCTCGGCCGCAAGTTGGTGTCGGCCGACGAGGTCATTGGTGCGTGGGCGGGCGCCGAACCCGTCGAATACGGTTGGCTTCTGCCCAGGATACTCGCCGGCCTGGGGGAGCAGGCGCCCGCCGACCGACTGTTTCAACTCCTCCAGCAGCAGCCGGAGCGGTTCAGTGACCACCGATGGGCATCGCCGATCGTCGAGGCTATTCTCGCATCCGACCCTTCGCGCTTGCACGATCTCATCGTTCATGCAGCAATCGCCGTGCGCGATCCGGCCGCAAGGGATTCGGCGCTGGCCGCGCTGACGATCGGTATGCTTCGCCGGCGAGTCCCTGTTGATTCGCGGACGATCGACTTCTTCAACTGGCAGCCGCCGGAGACCAAGCGGCAGCTTCTCCGTGTTCTGACGCTCGACCGGCGCCGGGAGACGCTACGGCACGTCTTTCAATTCCTTGTATCTGATTCGGAGATGATGGAGCAGCCGGGCCATGCGCGCCGACGCCACCTCATTTCACTGAAGATCGACAGCCGGGATGACGCCGTCGAGTTTCTCGCGGCGCTGCCCTCCGCGAAGCCATCCGACATGTTCCTTGCGCGGTCGGCCTTGCTGGGCTCCCTTGAAAACTTGGTGTGGGAACAGCGAGCGGCGCTCCGCACGCACGCCATCGACATTCTCCAGGATGGCTCCATGGAGGGCCGGATCCTGGAGAACGCCATCCGCGTCCTGATTTTCCTGGCTGAGCCTTCGGTCTGTGCCCTGTGCGATCCGCTGATGACCAGGACGGATACACTGGCTGCGTTCGCCAAGCTAGTTCCGGCGCTGGTTCCCGCCCTGTATGACCGCAGCCGGTACGAGGCGCGCCTGCTCGACAGCAACGCCACACCCGAAGACCGCGCGTCATCTCTTTTCGTCCTTGCGTCGTCCGGTGCGGATCTCGGTGAAATTTACCGGAAATTGAAGATGATCGAAGCCGATCCACAGAAGCTCAAGTTCCTGGAATTCTGGTTTTTGATGTTGTGCGTACAGTCGCCCTTCCCAGACGCCATCCCGTTGCTTGAAGAGGCCCTGCGATCTGCGGATGGAAAGAGTAGCCTTCCCCTGATCGGGGCTCTTGCCAGCTTGGGCAATCTACCTCTCCCGGCAGCCACGGACATGCTCCTGGGTGCGGTGGATCACCAAGACCCGCAGGTTCGTCGCTGCGCTCTCATCGGGCTCCAGGCGCGGCGTTCCCGCGCGGCTTTGAGGCGGCTGGTTGATCGCTACGCGCGCGAGGACTCGGAGGAGCAGGCGGTCGGGCTTGCAACGGCGATTGTGGCCTCAGGTCCGCGGTCCATGTCGGATCTGCAAGGCCGTCTTGACTTGCCGGTGATCCAGCTCTGGCAGTGCATTCTTGCGATGCGGCTGCGCGACGTGAGCATGGCGGACCGGCTCGTAGCCATTGCCTGTGACCCCGCACGGCACTGGCAGGTCCAGCGGGCTGCCGTCTTTGCTGCGGGGCGGCTGCCCTATGAGGAGGCGATGACGAGAATTGCGCCCGTCGTGTTGGCGGAGCGTTCTCCACTTGTAATCGACAGAAGCTGGAGTTTGCGTTGCCACGCCTCCTTGTCCGCCATTCTTCTGGATGCGGCCCCGATTGTCACGGAGTACGTTACTCTGGGAAGAGAAGGTTTCATCGGATTCTTCAAAGATCTTATAGAAGAGTATTGGAAGGATGCGCTGTTTACGGAAGACGTTCCTTCCGGGAGTGAGGCAGCGGCTTGGCTTTTCGAACGGCTGGTCGAGAAAGGCTGCCCAGCGAACCCGAAGGCACCCGACCTCATCCTCGACGAGTTGCACGTCCCCATGCTGCACAGCGCCGTGCTGCGCTCGTTGCGCACCAGCGGGCGCCCCGACCTGATCGAGGAACAGCTTGCCGCCGCCGATCACCTCTGGTTCGCGACGAAGTGCGTGAAGGAGTGTTTCCGGGCCCAAGGAGAGGATCCGGAGCTCGCATCGAGGTTGACGGCGCGGGTCGAAGCATCACCGTGCAAAGGAAATGCGCGGCTGCACAACGTCATTGCCGATATCGACCAGCGGCGCGCGGCCCCGCTGCGGAGTCGACCGGATGCATTTGCCCAACAGGACATGTCGAGACCAGCGTCGTATCTCAGTTACGACGACGCGGTTCGCGTCCTTTCCGATGCGGATGCCGAGTTCACGGCGGCGCCTCCTCTGGTGCTGAAATCGATCACGGCCGAACAGTGCGAACTGCTTATCAGGCTGGCGGACCCGGCGAACGACCATAGCCATGGCATCGAAACCTATGTCCCAGGCATCCGATTCACTGCGGATGGCCACGAGGTCGCGCAACTGCAACTGTCATACTCAGGGAGCAGCCGGTCGGCGGGAGCGCTCATCAGGCCCGCGATAGCGGCGGCCAACCGGTTCGGACTGCCAATCCCCTGGCACGAAGAACAGATGGCCGGTTTCCTTGCGGAGACTTACGTTCGGGATTTCCTGGCCTGCTTGTGCGCCGAGAACGATAGCAACCGGTTCTATGACGAGCTTGCCCTGCACGAGCATGTACTGTTTCCATACCTGTGCGGACAAGGGATGCCGCTGGTATCGAAGTATGTCGATACGCGCATGATCCCGTTTCTGGCACGTCACGTGTCGTCCGGCACGGACGAGTTGTTCGAAGGTCTGTGCGCCTTGGCGCTCAGGGTGAACGCGCCGGAGATCGACACGGTCTTGGCCGGTCTGCTTTACCGTTGGACGCAGCGCTTTCAGCCGAGAGCATCAGCCTCCCCCAACGGGGATGACATCTCACTCTGGCGGGGCTTTCGGCTCCTCACCGAACACCTCCGCTTCGTCAGGATCAAGGGATGGCAACCGCGCCTTGCGGCGGTGTTGAGCGCACCCATGCAGTGGATTCACCGCGAGGATATCGTGCGGGTGCTGGAGCGCGATCCACGATCTTACTTGCTGATCGAATCCCGATTGTTCAATGCCACGAACTGGGAGCACTACCCTCGAGACGAGATCGACCGACTGGACGAAGCCAGCGAAAGGCTGTTTCACGAACTGCTGGAGGAGTGATTGAACGAAGCCGCTGACGCGGCATAGGGGCAGCAGAGGGGAACCTCTGACCCATCGGAATGTGGGCATGGGATTGATTCCAGACAGGAGGTCCCACGATGCCCCGGATCAGCCCCCTTCGGCAGCGGATGATCGAGGACATGACGCTGCGCAACTTCTCGCCGGCGACCCAGCAGTCCTACGTCTATGCAGTGGCCAACTTCAGCCGGCACTTCGGTCGTCCGCCCAACGCACTGGGCGCCGAGGAGATACGCACCTGCCTGCTTCACCTCACCCAGCAGAAGCGGTCTTGGGGCCACATCGACCAAGTCGCCTGCGCCCTGCGCTTCTTCTTCGGCATCACCCTGGAGCAGCCGGCCTTGGCCGAGCGCATCGCCCGGGCGCGCGAGCCGCGCGCGCTGCCGGTCGTGCTCAGCGCCGAGGAGGTGGCGCGGTTCCTGGACGCCGTGCCGGTGGCCCGTAGCCGCGTCGCGCTGACCACCGCCTACGCCACCGGGCTGCGCGTCTCGGAGGTCGCCACGCTGAAGGTCGGCGACATCGACATCGACCGCATGGTCATCCGCGTCGAGCAGGGCAAGGGCGCCAAGGACCGCTATGTCATGCTGTCGCCCCAACTGCTCGCCATTCTGCGCGCCTATTGGCGGGAGGAACGCCCGGAAACCTGGTTGTTCCCCGGCCGCCAGAAAGGAAGCCCCGTCAGCCCCGCCACCTTGCAGGACGCCTGCCGTGTGGCCCGGCATAAGGCGGGGCTGACCAAGCCGGCGACCATGCACACGCTGCGGCACAGCTTCGCCACCCACTTGTTGGAAGCCGGTACCGACCTGCGCATCATCCAGGTGCTGCCGGGCCACCGCCGCATCGCCACGACGGCCCTCTACACGCAGGTTACTCCGGCGCTGATCGCGCGCACGGCGAGCCCGCTGGACCGCTTGCCGACGGGGCACCCGGGCACGGCTTGACGCCGGCCATGCGGCCCGCCCTGGAGGTGGCGGACATCGTCCAACAGCACGGCGCCGCTTACCGCGCCGCCCATGCCGGCCAGCTCAGCCGTTCGCAGCGTCGCGTCCTGGCCGTCATCGAGGCGTGCCGGACGGCGGCGCTCGGCGGCCATGCCGAAGCCTGTGCCGACTGCGGCGCGGTGCGCATCGCCTACAACTCCTGCCGCAACCGCCACTGCCCCAAGTGCCAGGGGCTGGCACAGGCACAATGGCTGGCGGACCGCCAGGCCGACTTGTTACCCGTCCCCTATTTCCACGTGGTGTTCACCGTGCCAGGACCGGTCGCTGAACTGGCGCTGCGCAACAAGGCGATGGTCTACGGCATCCTGTTCCGCACGGCGGCGGAAACGCTGCGGACGATCGCCGCCGATCCGCGCCATCTCGGGGCTGAGCTCGGGGTGATGACCGTGCTGCACACCTGGGGCCAGACCCTGCAGCATCATCCCCACTTTCACTGCATCGTCCCCGGCAGCGGGCCGGCGTCCGATGGGCAGCGCTGGGTAGGCTGCCGGCCCGGCTTCTTCCTGCCGGTGCGCGTCCTGTTCTAGCTGTACCGGCGCCGCTTTCTGGAGGAGCTGGCGGCCGCCCATCGGGCCGGCGCCCTGATCGGTGCTGGTGATCCGGAGGCGTTTACCGCGCAGCTGGCCGCCTTGCACCGGGTCGACTGGGTGGTTTACGCCAAGCCGCCGTTCGGCGGACCGGAAACCGTGCTGGAGTACCTGGGCCGCTACACCCACCGGGTGGCGATCGCCAACAGCCGGTGCGACGACGGGAAAGATGCAGCGCTTCAAGTCGCCCGGGTCCGCCCAGCGCTTCACTTCCATGCACGCCGCCGCATACAACTGCTTCAACCTTCAACGCCACCTGGTCTCCCGCCGCACCCTGCGCACCTTCCGGGCGCAGGCCAGGGCCGACTGGCAGGCCGCGACCGTCGCAGCGTAAGCAGAGCTGCGAATTCCGGGAGTTCTGCACCCCGGCTCGGTTCCCGTGACAATGCCGGTACCCGCTGTCCTCCTCGATCACCAAACTCCCAATTTGCGCTCCAATGCCACGTAGTGCCGGTCCTCCTCGTAGCCTTGGTGTCGTAGGGGGGGCATCGACCGTACCGAAATTCCTTTGCAGAACTCAACCCAAAATGATAACGGCCATGCCGTCAGACAACGAAATTGCGGCAATACGTGGGATTGTGATGATCGTTCAGCCTTCGAAAATCGGGGCCTATGTGTCTTTGGGGCATTGCGAGCGCTTTCTGCACTTCACAGCAGCTGAACAGCCCGGACCGGGCAGCGGCAATCAGGTGGATGCCGAAGGGGAAACTCATGCCGAGCGCCGGGGCCGGGAAACCGAGACCATGCTCACAGATCTTCTCGAAGAGAGGCACTTCGACAAGAAGGACTGCTACGGACCCCATGAACTGATCGCAAGCGTCATGGAATCAGGGCGACCATGTTATACGACACAATGTCCTGCCCGCGGACGCTTCGTGGTCGGTTCGAAGACCGTTGAGGTTTCCGGCCTTATCGATGTGCTGACGGCTGAACCCGACGAAGATGCAGGCCACATCCGCCTCACGGTGTTCGAGTGCAAGAGCTCCGGCCGGGTATGGAGCGCGGCGTTGCTGCAGACTGCACTGTACGTCAAGCTTGTGCGGGATGAGCTTTCGGACAGGGCGCAGGTCCGGGCAAACATCGTGGTACGCGATGCGGACACCGATCAGGTAACGGACGAGAGCGTATTCGAAGCGAGCCTGTCAGAACTGGATCTGGAGGTCGGGCTTGCCGACGCCAAGTCGATCATCGGCCAGCAGATCGAACTGGTCGAGAAGGAGCGGCCAGCGCCGCATTTTGCCGAAAGATGCGAGTTCTGCCCCTACATCGAGCCATGCTTCAAGGAAGCGATCACCGGCTGGCTGGATTGGGCTGTCCTTGGTTTGCCGCCCGCCGAACGCGACGCCCTGGTGCAGGAGGGTGCACCCCACGCCGAAGCAGTAGTAGATAGCGCCAAGGTCAAGGCCGCCTTTCGCCGTGGCCTTCGCCGAAACAAGGCACAGCTCGAGCGGCTGTATCGCCTGCGCAGCGCTTATTACACTTCAGCTGCCGATGGTGAACGGCGGCGCGACGAAGTACTCCCCCGGGGAAGTGGCCGCCTTCCCTCGGCTGGAGAAGAGCCGTTGAGAAAGGTGTTCTTGCGGGTCGTGCCCGACGCCCAACGGCGGCGGATCGCCGCGCTGGGGGTTCGCGTGCTGGTCGAGCCGCGCGGCGAGCCGGCGCAAACTGTTCTGGACAGGTCCTGGGGCGGCTTCTGGGATGACGCGTCGGAGCGGCAGGCGCTGATCACGATAGCCCAATGTCTGGAAGAGGCGCTGACGCCGGATACGCAAACGGGCAATGTATGCTTTCATGCGTATTTCTGGTCCGAGGATGACTTCACCTTTCTCGTCGATCGGCTTCATGCGTGTGCGCAAGGTCAGTCCAACGATCCGCTCCTCATGCTGGCCGCCGGTCTGACTGAGCGGGATGCGTTGGAAGGCTATCTGGGCACCCGCCTTCCGCGAGTCACTTATTTGAGGACATACGTTCAGCAAAGAACGAACGTAGCGAGCATCGGCGTCTCGCTTCTCGAGGCTTCGTTCCTGAACTGGCCCGGCCGTGCCGATTCTGCTTGGCTGGCGGAATGGCCGGTTCTGGCGTGCTGCTTGGGAGTTGACGAAGCGGACCATTCGCTGGACGTGGACGCCGTGCGACAGCGACTGCGCCAGCACCCGCACTTCTTCGATCGCCTTGAACCGACGATGGTCGAGCGCATACAGGAGGAGGAGGCTTTCCGCAAGGCGTTCATCAAGATCTGGTTCGACGCGCTCGCAGCAGTTGAAGCCGCCCTGATGAAGTTCCACAGCACCAATACCATGCCCGCGGTTCCCGTGCACCGGACGAACCCCGTGCGGACCCCACTTACGGATGCCGCACGGCCCCTGGTCGAAGCGGCGCGACAGTACTTGGAAGGCTCGCAGGACAACGTGCGTCGCGCATGGTATGCGAAGCACTTCAACAGCATCGAGGAACTCATCAGTTCGGGAACGGCGATCGAACTGACCAACCCGGTATGGGCGAACTACAAAAGGGGCGACGAACGGCTTCGGCTGGAAGCCGACGTCGACGCGGAGGCCCTGGTTGCGCTTGGAGATGTCGGCGGAACGGACGAAATTCAGGCGGCGCAGCTCAAGGCGCTTGGCAAGAAGGCCACCCAAAAGCTCTCTGAGCTGAAACTGCGCACCGACCTCCGGGCTGTTCCGGTCACGCCCAACCAGGACATTTTGTCGTCCGAGGACATTGTCGACGAAGGCATCGAACTGACAGACCTGAAGATCGAAGAGCTGCGATTGGGCAGTTGGGCCGTGGCGAAGGCAATCCCGCGCCAGTCGCCACAGGCGAACGGCGTGCCAAGCCGGGAGCATGCTTGGCGGGGCGCTGAGCCGGGAACGCCCCTTTTTCGTACCGATGGACAGGAAGTGAAGCGACTCGTCGTCATCAAGGATTTCGAGCCGGTCGACCCGCGCGTCCGGGCTGCGCTGGCGAAGCTCGCGGACGCTGGCTTCGACACAACGTTGGGCGCGCTCGACTGGTGGAAATCCGACGCGCCGCCGAAGGACGTCGAGCTGACCGACGTGGAGCGGCACCGTCTTGAAACGACGTTCAAGGCTTACGCCCATCTACGTGAAGCGTGCAACAACGAGTTCCTTGCATTCCGGACTGCGCTGGAACGCACCCGAGATGCCGATGCCGTCGGCCAGAGCCTGGCGACACTTGAAGCGGCCATTACAATAGTCGTCGAAGGGTACGACCCGGACCGCTCCGGGGGGTCTGGAGAACCAACGTACGAACAGACCGCTGCGGCTGCCGCGCAGCGCGTTGTGATCGAAATGCTGCCCCGCCGCCTCGGCCTCGTGCAGGGGCCGCCGGGAACAGGGAAGACAGAATTCGCCGCCTTGGCCATACTCGTCTGGGCGTTAATCCAAGTTGAACGTACCCCGGACGATCTCCCCGCAGTTTTCGTGACCGGCGTTTCCCACCAGTCGGTTTCGAACGTTCTCCGCCGTTGTGCGATGGTCGCCCCGCTGCTGGCAGGCGCTTGGCGGATGACGTCACCGCTGACCGGTGATAGGGAAGCGACAGGGCGAGCCGCAGCGGCCATCCGCATCGACCGGTGGTCCATCAAGCCGGACCATAAGTTGCTCGACGCGCCCCTCGCCGGGCCGGAAGGCCGCCTTTCGATTGTCGATTCCCGTATCGCCGCTGTTCAGGGACATGTTCAGGCGGAAAGCTACGACGAGCAACCGGATGCATGGTCGGAAATCCGAGCCAGGGCCGCCATACGCATCGTCGGGTGTGTCACGGCGCAACTGCCCAATCTGGCTGCAGACGCCCCCATCGTTGAGAAGCCCTTCCGCTACATGGTCTTCGACGAGGCGAGTCAGACGAAGCTTCAGGATGCCCTCCTCGCGCTTCCCCTGCTCGACCACAAGCGCGGGCAGGTGCTCGCGGTCGGTGATCACCGGCAATTGGGCCCTGTGGAGAAAGGCGTCGGCGACGCCGACCTTCGCTACCTTGTACGCCTTCACCGGCCATACGGCAGCTTCTATGATTTCGTGGGCAATCATGTCCGCCCAGAACCGCTGTCTTACACGTTTCGCCTTCAGGAAGACGCTTGGCGTCTGATCGCTTCCATTTACCAAGCCGATGGGGTGCGGCTCCATGGACGTTCTCGGGGCCATGCGCCGCATCCCACCAGTGCAACCGAACTGCTGAGCGGCACCGTGGACTGGGAGGGTGTGTGCCTGTTGACCTACGACGCGGTGCGCTGGTCGGGCGATTACAAAGTCAATCCGATCGAGATCGCCATTATCGACGCGCTGTTCCAGAATGGCTCCGATGCGATGCTTGATCAGACGGTCATTCTCGCACCATTCAGGGTGCAAGAGGATGCATTGGAAGCAAAGTTCGGGGAAGCGCGTGTCGGAACTGTGGATTCCATGCAGGGAGCCGAGCGGCCGACAGTCATCTATTCGGCAACGGGGGCGGCAGCAGCCTTGACGCGCTTCGAGGATTTCATGATCGATCTGCGGCGCTCCAATGTTGCGATGTCGCGGTCGAAGAAGCGCCTCATCGTCATCGCTTCCAAGGATCTCCTCAGCTACACGCCGTCGACTCCCGAAGCGTTCGAGGTGATGCGGATATGGAAGCATCTGCGTCGGTACGCGGACAGGCAGCTGGAGGGTTCGCCATTCCACGTAACCGTCAGTGATGAGGACGGAACAGCGCGCAGTATCGCGGTGGACGCACTGCAGGTCCGTCTTCCAAATGTGGGTGAAGAGATGAGTGTGGATTCGGACCCGTTGCTCCGCCAAGCCTAGCCGGTTGAACAAGAGCGACCAGCCCCGGCCGTCATCTGACGTCGGGGCTGGCTACGACGACGCGCTCCTCGATACGAACCTCCAGCTCGATGAGCCGCGTTGCTCTTGCACGGCTTGGCCTCGGCGCTCGGACCCGAGCGGGACGCCGTCCTCACGCCTGGGGACGTTGCTGCTGACCGCCAGCGATCCTGGCGTTCCGCGGCTGTCGCTGCTTCGCGACACCCGCAGCCTCGACGACCCGTTCGGCTCGTTCCTCGGAGCGCGACCGGAGGGATGGTTCGACGTAAGCGGTGTTCTGGCGCCACCTTCCGGCGGGATCAAGGCGGAGCGAGTCTCCCGGATCGCATGATCGGGAGAACGGTTTGTGTCTACGCTCGACCTTACGCTTGACCCGGAGCCCGTGCAGGTGCGCCGCATGGAAGTGATCACGGGCGATGTAGGCCGCCGGACTTGGTCGCCGGAGGAGAAGGCGCGGATCCTGGCCGAGGCTGCGCTGCCGGGAGCCATTGTTTCCCATGTGGCCCGGCGTCATGGAGTGCGGCCTCAGCAGGTGTTCGGCTGGCGTCGGGAAGCGCGCACCGCCGGCCGCTCCCAGGAGGGCATGGTGTTCGCCCCAGTGGTGCTGGACACCACACCGTCCTCCGCCACGTCGATGCCGAAGGAGCCCCCGGCCATCGAGGTGCAGATCGGCGATGCGATGGTGCGCGTGCCCGCCGGCATGGACGGCGCCACCGTCAGGGCGGTGCTGCGCGCGGTGAGGGCGTCGCGATGATCGGCATCGAGGGCGCGGTGCGGGTCCTGGTCGCCGCCAAGCCGGTCGACTTCCGCAAGGGCATGGATGGGCTGGCCGCCTTGGTGCAGCAGCAGCTGGGAGCGTATCCCTTCAGCGGGGTCGTCTACGTCTTCCGCTCCAAGCGAGCCGATCGGGTCAAGCTCTTGCATTGGGACGGCACCGGACTGGTTCTCGTCGCGAAGAGATTGGAGGCCGGCCAGTTCCGCTGGCCGGCGATCCGCGACGGCGTGATCCGGCTGACCCCGGCTCAGCTCTCGGCGCTCGTCGAGGGTCTGGATTGGACCCGGGTGCGGGGCGTGCGGGTGCCTCGGCCGACGTCCGCCGGCTGAGCTGCGACACAGCGACTCGCTTGCCGCTTCGCAGGCGAGGACTGCACAAGCCGCCGTTATACTGGGGGACGTGACGACCGCGCCTGAAACCCTTCCCAGCGATCCTGACGAACTGCGTGCCCTGCTGCTGGCCGAACGGCTCCGGCATGCCGCGGAGTTGACGGCGGCCCGCTCCTCGGCCGAGGAGGAGATCGCCCGGCTGCGCCAGATCATCCGGGAGCTGCAGCGTCATCGCTTCGGCCGCCGGGCCGAGCGCCTTGATCCGGACCAGCTGGCCTTGGCACTGGAGGACCTGGAGCAGACGCTGGCCGCCAAGGAGGCCGAGCCCGCCGGCTCCGCTGCGGCCAAGCCGGCCCCTTCGGCGCCACGGCGTCGGGTGAACCGCGGCAATCTGCCGGCCGATCTGCCGCGCGAGGAGAACCTCATCGATGTCGCCGACAAGTCCTGTCCGTGTTGCGGCGGCACGCTGCATCCCATCGGCGAGGATGTCTCGCAGCGTCTCGACCTCGTCCCGGCCCGCTTCCGGGTGCTGGTGACCCGCCGACCGAAATACGCCTGCCGCCAGTGCGAGGAGGGCGTCGTGCAGGCCCCGGCGCCGGCGCGCATCGTGGACGCCGGCATCCCCACCGAGGCGCTGATCGCCCACGTGCTGGTGTCCAAGTTTGCCGATCACCTGCCGCTCTACCGCCAGGCCCAGATCTACGCGCGCCAGGGTGTCGATCTCGACCGCTCCACCCTGGCCGACTGGGTCGGTCGAGCGGCGTGGTACCTGCGGCCCCTGCATGAGCGGTTGCTGGCCAACTTGAAGGCGTCGGGCAAGCTGTTCGCCGACGAGACGACGGCGCCGGTGCTCGACCCCGGACGCGGCAGCACGAAGACCGGCCAGCTCTGGGCCTACGCGCGCGACGATCGCCCCTGGAACGGACCGGAGCCGCCGGCGGTGGCCTACGTCTATGCTCCCGATCGCAAGGCGGAACGGCCAGTGGCGCACCTGCGGGGATTCACCGGCGTGCTCCAGGTCGACGGCTATGCCGGCTATCGCAAGCTGGCCGAGGGCGGAGCCGTACGCCTCGCCTTCTGCTGGGCGCATGTCCGCCGGGGCTTCTATGATCTCCAGACCGGCGGCTCGGCGCCGATCGCCAGCGAAGCCTTGCGGCGTATCGCCCAGCTGTACGCGGTGGAGGCGGAGATCCGCGGCCGTGACGCCGAGGCGCGCCGCCGGGAGCGCCAGGCCCGCTCGACGCCGCTGATTGCGGAACTGAAGGCGTGGCTGGAAAAGCAGCTGGCGACGGTGTCGCGCAAATCGACATTGGCCGAGGCGATCCGCTACGCGCTCAGCCGCTGGGAGGGGCTGACGCTGTTCCTCGACGACGGCCGGGTGGAGATCGACAGCAACAGCGTGGAGCGCAGCATCCGCCCGCTCGCCCTCACGCGCAAGAATGCTCTGTTCGCTGGCAGCGACGGCGGCGGCGAGCACTGGGCCACCGTCGCGTCGCTGGTGGAAACCTGCAAGCTCAACGGTGTCGATCCGCAGGCCTGGTTCGCCGATGTGCTGACCAAACTCGCCGGCGGGCATCCGATCACCAAGCTCGATGAACTGCTGCCCTGGAGCTATGCCCGGCAGGCGGAACCCGCCGTGGCCTGAGAACACCGCTTACGGTTCGACGACGTCAACTGTGGCTGGACGCGGATCGAGGAGACCAAGGAGGCCACCCGCGCCGCGATCGCCGCGCAGCCGGAGGATGCCGACGGCCTAGGTGTGGGCGCTCGTCACCAGTCTTGACCGCGACCCCGCGTGCACCAACCTCGCCGATGCGCTGGCGTGCCTCGACCTCGTCGCGCTCTGCATCGAGGCGCCCGGCAGCGATAGGGAGGGGCTGCTGTTCCGCTACCCGATCGTTTCCCGATGCCGCACAAGGCTAATGCTGCCCGACGCCATATTCCGCGACCTAAGCGGCGCGTGATCAATTCAGCCGGGTACGATGCGGCGTTGCGGCAACGCGGCAGCCCGACCGTCTGGTTCACGGACGCGGCGATCGCGGCGTGGAAGGCGGCACCACGGACCACGCCGGGCGGGCAGCCGTGCTACTCGGATCTTGCGATCACGACGGCGCTGATGCTTCGTGCGGTGTTCCGGTTGGCCCTGCGCTAGAGCGAGGGGCTGCTCGGTCCGATCCTGCAGCTGCTCGGCCGGGATCTGCCGGTGCCCGACCACGCCACGCTCGGCCGGCGCGCACGGACCGTCACCTAGCCGGCGCCACAGGCCAGCGGCGGTGCAATCCGTCTGCTGGTGAACAGCACCGGATGGACGTTGTGCGGACCCGGCGAATGAGTGATCAAAAACACGGCACGAAGAAGCGGCGACCCTTGCGGAAACTGCACATTGGCATGGATGCGGTGACCGGCCGGATTGTCGCCGCGACCCTGACTGACAGGGGCGTCGATGACGCCGCGCAGGCCGGCCCTCTGCTGGATCAGGTGGCCGACCCGGTCACCGCGTTGCTGGGCGACGGAGCCTACGACCGGAACAGCATCTACGCCGACATGACGGCGCGCTACCCGAAAGCTGGAGTGATCGTGCCGCCGCGCGTCGACGCCGGGTTCAGCGACACCGCCGAAACCAGGCGGTTAAGCTGGCAACGCGACAGTGGATACAATTTGCGAGCATTGGTGGAGGCCTAGATCGGGCGCTTCAAGCGGGTTAGTGGGCGAACCGCTGCGCTTCCACAGTGATAAGGTGCAGGCCACGAAAATCTCGGTCGCCGTGGAGGTCCGGACGCCCGAAATCCGTCCGCGTCGCGTTCCGGCTGCGCGGCGATCGCGGCGCGGGTGGCCTTCTTGATCTTTTCGATCCGCGTCCTGCTCTACCTCGACATCGAGACGATGCCGGACCGCCAGATTCTCCCCCCGCACTGTCACTAGATCGTCGCGATCAGCTTCGTCGAGGCGGCGCTCTCGACAGGCAGATCCGCAGTTTGCCGGCACCATCCGGGCGCTCTGGCCCGGATGGCGAGGCGACGACGGGTGACCTCCTCGCCGCCGCCGCAGTCCGGCCGCGCCGGCCGGACGGAGGGCTCGGCCCGGGAGTGCCGCAAAATGTCGAAGTAATATGGCCTTCCCCGATAAGGCATGTCCCGCGGCGTCATATCGTCTTGTCGTTGTGCGGGCTCTTGTCTACTCACCCTCGTTTTGCGAGGATCGGGCGCTTTCCGGAGGTCGCGCCCCATGCTGAGGATCATCCACACCGCCGACATTCACCTCGACAGCCCGCTTGCCGGCTTGGCAGCGAAGGCCGGAGACAGGGCGAACGATCTCGTCGGCGCCACGCGCCGCGCCTTCACGGCGATGATTGACTATGCCATCCGCGAGGCTGTCGACCTGGTCCTGATCGCGGGCGACCTCTACGACGGCGATTGGAAGGACTTCTCAACCGGTCTCTTTTTCGCCGCCGAGATGGCCCGGCTCGAGCGGGCCGGCATCCGCGTCATGATCATCAAGGGCAACCACGATGCGGAGAACCTCATGACGCGATCCTTGACCTGCCCCAGGAACGTCAGGATCTTCGAACACCGCAAGCCCGAGACCTACATCCTTGAGGACTTAGGGGTCGCCGTGCACGGCCAAAGCTTCCCCAAGCGCGATGTCACCGACAACCTAGCGCACGCTTACCCGGAACCGGTTGCCGGACTGCTCAACATCGGTATGCTGCACACCGCGGCCGACGGAGGCTACGGCCACACGCCCTATGCGCCCTGTTCCGTCCAAGATCTCGCCGGCAAGGGCTACGATTACTGGGCCCTGGGCCACGTTCATAAGCGGACGGTCCTCAGCGAGGATCCTTGGATCGTCTTCCCCGGCAACCTCCAGGGCCGCCACGCGAACGAAGTGGGAAACAAGGGCTTCACCCTCATCACGGCGGACGCCCAATCGATCGCATCGGTGGAGCACGTGCCGATCGACGTCGTGCGCTGGGCCCAGGTCCGCGCCGATGTCAACGATTGCGCCGACCTCGAAACCGTCCTCGACCGTATCCGCGAGCAGCTGACGCGCGCGCTCGATGAGGCGGACGGGCGGACGCTCGCCGTCCGGCTGACCATCGAAGGGAAGACGGCGGCGCATCGTCGGATCGCCGGCAACATCGCGCAGATGCATGCGGAGTGCACCAGCCTGTTGGATCAGTGCGGCGGGGACATCTGGCTGGAGAAGGTCGTCATCGGCACGGCGGAACCAAATGCCCCGGCCGCCGCGTCGGCCGATGCTTTCGCGGAGCTCTTCCGCACGATCCAGGAGCTTGAGGCCGACCCGGCCCTGACGGCGGCGCTCGCCGCGGAGTTCCGGAGCGGCCTCGACAGGATGCCGCCCAAGGCCCGGGAGCTCGCCGGCCTCGCCGAATTTGACGACGACCAGCTGGCTGCCGTTCTCGAAGGCGCCGGGGCCACCCTGCGCCACTATCTGTTCGACGCGCGCTGAGGGGCCACGATGCAATTCCAGACTCTCAGCCTCGAAAAGTACGGCCGGTTCGCCGGCCTGTCTCTGGACTTCACCGGCAAAGACGTCCTTGTCCATATCGTGCACGGCCCGAACGAAGCGGGCAAGTCGACGGCGCTGTCCGCGATCTGCGACCTGCTGTTTGGCTTCGGCCACATCACGCCGTACAACTTCCGGCACGAGAGCCCCACCCTCCGGATCGGAGCCACGCTGGTGAACGCGGCGGGCCAGAGCCTCTCCTTCAAGCGCCGCAAGGGCAAGGGCAACACCCTCATCAAGCCGGACGAGTCTGGGGAATTCCCGGACAGCGCTCTGTCCCGGTTCCTCGGCGGCGTTGATCGCGACAAATACGAGCGGCTGTTCGGACTGAACCACGAGCGCCTCCGCCGCGGCGGCAAGGCCATGTTGGAAGCCGACGGCGACATCGGGCGCAGCTTGTTCGAAGCAGGAAGCGGAACCACCGGATTGGCCGATGTCGTCCAGGCGCTGGCCAAAGATGCCGATGGCCTCGGGTCGCCTGGCGGCAGGAAGGCCGGCGGGAAGCCCTATTGGTTCGCGCACGAGCGATTCACGGATGCACTGGGCCGGATCCGATCGGACGCGATGAAGCCGGAAGCGTGGACCGCCGCGACCCGCAAGCTGCGGGAAACGGAGGAGCAGCGCCAGGCCATCGTCGACCAGCTCGCGCGCATCGCCTCCGAGCGCAACGCCGTCGAGCGGATCAGACGCGTCCTCCCGCTGCTCCGCCGCATTTCGGAACTCCGAGACGCTCTCCAGGTACTCGAGGGCGGCGCGGACCTGCCGGATGGCTTCGAGGACACCTGGCGCGACGCGGTCGAGGAGGAGCGCAGCGCGCGGGAGAGGTGCGAAGCCCGCCAGGACGACCTCAATGCCACGCGCGAAAGCCTGGAGGAGTTGGGCGACGCCGGCGTCTGGCCTCTGCACAAGGCCGCGATCGAGGGCCTGATCACCGCCCTTGGCGAATACCGCTCGCACGAGCGGTCGCTTCCCAACAGGCAGCGCGAACTCATGGAAGGACGCAAGCGGATGGCCGATCTCCTGCGCCGCCTGGGACTCGCGCACGAGAACCCCGACCAAGTTGTCCAGCTGATGCCAACGGCCGCCGCGACCTCAAAGGTCCGGACGCTCATCACCGAGCACACGCGGCTGGACACCGCGTCGCAGTCCACGCTTGCCGAGCTGAAGTCCGCCATCGAGCGGCGCGAGGCCGCGGAAGCCGATCTCTCAGCCGCCGCTACCCCGGCCGACCCATCGGTCGCGGTGGCGACGCTCGACGGCCGCCACGGTCTCGCGGATTCAGCGAGACGCGTCTCGGAAGCGAGGGCGGAAGTCGCCATCGCGCAGCAAGCGCTTTCCGACCAGATGGCGAGCCTCGGGCGCGGAGCCCTCAGCGCGAATGAGCTCGCGGCCCTTGCGCTCCCCTCCGACGGGGTCGTGCTCCGCTTCGAGCGGGAATTCGACGCGCTTGAAACGGAGCGCAGGGACGCCCTGTCCAGCCGCAAGGAGCACGAGGAAGAGGCCCGACGCCTCGCCGCGGAACTGGAAACTCTCAAGGCGGCCGGCGAGATCCCGACAGCCACCGCGATCGCAGCGGCCCGGACCCACCGCGACAGCGGTTGGCGCCTGATCCGTCGCCGCCATGTGGACAATGTCCCCATCGACGACTCGGAACTCGCGGGGTTCTCTTCCGATGGGGACATCGCCACGGCTTACGAAGCCGCCGTCCAGACCGCCGACCACCTCGTCGACAGCAAGGAGCGCGAAGCTGCCCGGGTCCAGCGGTACGCCAGCCTGACGGCGCAGCTGTCGAAGACCCGCTCCGATATTGAGGTGGACGACCGGGACCTCGACGAAATCGCAAGGCGCCATGAGGACACGCGCCGCCGCTGGGAGGAGCTCTGGGCGTCGACCCGCATCGAATTCGGGACCCCGACCGAGATGCGCGGCTGGCTGGCCCAGAAGGACGCGGTGCTCAGGCTCCGCCAGGCGCTGGTCAAAGCGGCGAGCGCCCTCGATACCCGCACGCAGGAGGAGAAGGACGCGCGCGATCTCCTGATCTCCTTGGCGGAGCAATTCGGGGTCGCCGACCCGAATGCCTCCACCACCGATCTCCTACTGGCTCGGGTGAAGGCCGCCTGCACCCGAGCCAAGGACGATTGGACGGTCCTCATCGCTCTTCGCAAGGCCGCGACCGACTGCGCCCGCGGCGAACAGGCCCGGCGGAAGGCGCATTGGGACGCCGAGGCGAAGATGGCCGAATGGCAGACGGCGTGGTCCGAGACCATGTCCCAGATCGGCTTGGCCGCGACAGCATCCGTGGCCGAAGCGGAGGGGGCCCTGGACGTCTGGCGGGACATTGAGGTCCTCGAGGCCGACCTGGCGCAGACGCGTAAGCGCCGCGACCAACTGCAGGACGCCGTCGGCAGCTACCGGGAAGCGGTCCGCAACCTGATCAAGGACCTCGGGGATGGGGCGGCCGACCTCGATCCCGAGGCCGACGTGACGACAATCGTCCCCATCCTCCAGGAGCGGCTCCGCGACGCTGGCAGCCTGACAGCCCGGCGTGCCGACGCCCAACGCCGCCTGGCGGATGCCGAAGCCGCCCATGCCAAAGCGCTGTTGGACCTTGAGGACGCTGCGGAGAACGTTGCCGGACTGCGTCTGAGGTATGGGTTGACCGCGGACGATGACGTGGTCGCGCTGTCCCGCCGTGCCGCGGACCGCCGTCAGAAGAGCAAGGAATTGGAGGCGGTCCTCGCAGACCTCTCCAGCCAGGGTGGCGGCCTGGGCGAAGAAGAGCTCCGAGAGGAAGCCGACGCCACCGACGCCGACGGCGCCGCGGCGAAGACCCTCAAGCTCGAGGCCGACTCGCGCCGGCTGCAGGAGGAGCTCGAAGCCGTCGCCCAGGCGCTGGCCCATGCCCGGAACGAGGTGAAGCGGCTCCTGGAGCAGCAGGGCATCGGCGACGCCGTGCAGACAATGAACGATGCCGCAGCCGAAATGGGGGCTCTGACTGAGCAGTGGATGCGGCTGCGCGCGGCGTCGGTGATCCTGACGGCAGCGATCGAGCGCTACCGCGCCGCGAACCAGGATCCGCTCGTGACCAGGGCCAGTGCGATCTTCGCGGCGATGGCCGGGACATCGGACAACCCAATCACGCGCCTGTCGGTGGACTACGCCGACGAGGCCCGCCCCTCCTTAGTCGCCTACCGTCGCGATGGCAGCCAGCTGCAGCTCTCTGGCATGAGTGACGGCACTCTGGATCAGCTGTACCTCGCCCTGAGGATCGCTGCGATCGAGCGGTACGTCGAGACGGCCGAGCCCCTCCCCTTCATCGCCGACGACCTCTTCATCACGAGCGACGAGGAACGGACGATCCCGGGCATCCGGGCGCTGGCCGAACTCGGCAAGAAGACCCAGGTGATCCTCTTCACCCACCACCAATATGTCGTGGATTCTGCGGTGAGCGCCCTGGCCCCTCATAACGTGAAGGTCCATTCCCTCGCGGGCGAGCGGGTGGCCCTGGAGCCGGCGTAGCCCGTTCCCAGTCGGGCGTCTCTCGTTCCGGCCGATCGCGCGCGAAGTCGCGCGATTGGCGCCGCGGGCTATCACCCCCACCAGGCCGGAATGCTTCCGAGCTCCACCTTCAGGGCCTTGACCCACTCCGGCGGAGCGTAGCCCTATGCGGCTGGGCGTACACACAAACAAGCCGTTCGCTGACGGCTACGACGACCTGAGCGCCCTCGCCGCCGCCGGACTCGACCTGTCGCGGGACACGCGGGCCGCCGCGGTCGAGCGGGTGCTCGAACGCGTCCAGGCGCTGGTTGAACTCGTCCAGGAGTGTCCGCCCCGCGGGGCTTCGCCGGCTGACCGATGCGGCCCCGCCGTTGAAGCCGTCGCCGGAGTGCCCGACAGCCGGCGACGGAAACCTGCCATGGCCGACCAGCCGCACATTGACGGGCGACGGGTGCCTTGGCACCGTCGCTCCGAGCACCACACGGCAGCAATGGCCGGCACCGCGGCCATCTCGATTACGGAGGTCCCCATGGGTTCGAGCCGGATCTACGTCGGGTATGGCGCGACAATCACGGTGAGACCGGCGTCAATCAGGATGAGAATGGAATGCCGCCGTCGTGACGCAGGACGGGCGCAGCCCGGCCGAAGACACGATGGCGGCATCGGCGTCCTTCCGCTTGGAAAGGACGCTGCTGGCGGGAGCGGTGAACGCGGTTAGGATCGAGGGTCTTCACGCCAATGAGGAACCCCGACCTTGCCGGGCCTACACATCGCCGAACGGCATGGGCGGGCGTTCCAGGAGTGGCAGTGCAGGACTCCATCCGTTCAGTCGGCCAACAGCCTGCGGGGATCCATGCTGTTCCAGGGCATGGCGGCCGCCATCCGCCTGCGCGAGCGCTGGCCCGCCATGCCGATCACCGAGACCCATCCCAAGGCCCTGCACTTCGCGCTCCGCAAGGCGACCTACCCGGAGGCAGAAACGTGGGAGCCCGAGCAGGACATCTGCCGATGGCTGTTGGACGCGCTCGGCCACCCGGAGGGTGCCCCCATCAACACCTCGGACCAATGGGACGCGCTGGCGTCGGCCTGGGCGGCGTACATGGGCCACTCAGGTGCATGGAGCGCCGATTTGATGCGTGCGGCGCGGCGCACAATCCTCCCGGCCGAGCCGGTCCATTACTGGTGGCCAGTCGACCTTCGAGACGGCAAAGGGAGGCGGCACTGGCGGTGCCTGCGTGAGCATGGACCACAGCGGCGATCCGCCCCACTCCACTTCCGGTGGTGGCGTCACCGCACTCTCGCCATACGGGCGCAACACCCTTATAGTCGCCCACTCGCGTGGCATCGGAGAAACGCAGCATGACCAAGTACATCGTCAGCAAGTCCGACGGCGAGGATCTTGATGCCGTGAACCGCGGCATCACGTGGCTGCTCACCCAAGACAGGGATATGCGCCTCATTTACGGCACCAAGGTCTCGGTGTTGACCGACATCCTGGCCAGCACCGCCGGCATGCTGCGGACAAAGGCTGGCGCCCTGTCCACGACGGCGCCAGCCGACGCCAAAGTGGCGCGCGGCGTCGCCGCGGTCCTCGACGACCTGTGCAAACATCATCGCACGGCTCTCGGCGACGCCGGCGAGATCCACCTGTGCTACGGCACCGGCACGGGAACCAAGAGCGGTGCCAATCCAGCACCAGAGCGCCCAGTGCTGGCGCTCTACGCCGGAGAGGAGCAGTTCGCCTGGGTGGAGACGCGCGTCGGAGAGGACACCCCGTTCTGCGTGATTCCCTGGAGGAACGCGTATGTCGCAAACTGGGTGTCGACACACACGCCGACCACGATTTGAGGAGCAGACACCGTGGAGCCCGACCTGCCGGCCATCACGGCCGAGTTCCACGCCGCCGTGCGCTGCGTCGCCACCTGTGCACACCGGGACACCTGCCTGCGCGACTGCGGCACCATGATCCCTGAGCGGCCGCCCAGCCCGGACTACATCGGCCCGCGCTACGCCGGCTTGGTGATCGTCGGCGCCAACCCAGGCAACGGGTCCAACGGCGCCCAGACGGCGAACGACACGCTCATGGAACGGTTGATGCGGCAGGTGGGTGAGGAACCGGACGCCGCGGCCTTCCACGCCCTAATGAAGTTCCTGCCCACGTCGATGCTCGAGTGGAAGCAGGTGGTCAGCGCCTCGCACCGCCAGACCCTCGGATTCGACATCGAGGAGATCGCGTACATCAACGTGGTGAAGTGCAAGACCACGTCCGCCAGCGCCGATCCGTTCGACACCGTTGGCGAAGCCGTAACGCAGCGCTGCTGGGAAACCTACACGGCCTACCAACTCCGACACCTTCGACCGAGCCACGTCATCGGCTTGTGGAAAGGCATCGACGCCGTCCTGGAGACCCTTGGCTACGACATCCAGGGCAAAACGTTCCGGTTGCCCAGGGGCGGTGACACGGAGGTGATCGACGTCGTGTACGGCTACCACAACGGCCAGCGCAGCCTGACGAAGGACCAGCGGCTGGCCGACGCCAAGCGCGTCGTCGACGACTTCCTGGCACAGCAGGCCAGGCACCGGACCGATGTGAAACGCCGCGATGCCTGACCCCACGGCAGCCAACCTCGAAGGGCTACGCATCTGGACCGAGGACCCTCCGCGCATCAGGACCGCCGCGCGTCCTGAACACGTTTTCCAGCCGTGGCTGCGCACCATGCACCGCATGGAGTGCGCGCGGGCGGGCGCCTGCCACTACGTCTATGTACTGTGCGCCCCGGACGGGGTACCAATCTACGTCGGCTACTCCGGCACCGACGACCGGCCGCTTGATCACCGCAACCGTGCGACATCGTGCAACGGGATGCTCCTGCGGGAGATTCGCCGCATCGAACGGCAGGGTGGCGAGATCCTGTACGAGATCGACTTCGTCAGCGCGTCCAAGATCGAGGCGAAGCGCCGGGAGCAGTTCCTGATCCGCTGCTACGGCCGCCGGGACCGGGATCCTGAAGGGATCTTGTGCAATCTGCGCGAGGGTGGCGACGGGCCGCCGGCCTTCTCGGCCGAGACGCTGGCGCGGCGCGGCGACACGCTGAGGGGGCCGTTCCACGCGATCTGGGCGCATTGGTTCCGCGAGTTGCCCGGCATGAGCATGGATTCCATCCCCATCGACCACACCAAGCGGCCGCGGCGATGCTTCGCCCGCGCTGCCACCGACATCCGCCGCAAGCCGATCCAGTCCACCCGCCGGCCGCGGCTGTTCGCCGCGCTGGCGCTGAGCGCCTGGGCGAACGGCATCGTCCTGAGCCCTCGCTGCCGCGTGCCGCGCCGGCTAGTCCTCGACGGCCGGGAGGTGTTCCTTGGCAAGGGGGTCTGCAACGACATCCTCGAGCAGCCGGGCGCGCGCCTGTGCGATGCCCGCCGTGCCGAGAATCAGGCATTCGAACTGTCCCCGGCCGTCATCGCCAGGATGATCAACATCCTGGGCGCGCCGCTGCTCCGCCGGATGGGCATCTGCCCCAGGGTGTGGCGGCTGCACCGGCACTGGCCACCCGCGGCAACAACCCTGTGACCGCGTGATCCGCAGGGCTTCCCTGCACCTTCAGGCGCGGCGCTTCCATTGCGATGTCCCAACCTGTCGTCGACGGATTTTCGCTGAGGGCTTCGATCCGGATGTTCTGAAACCATGGGCCCGCCGAACGGCGCGGCTCGACGATATCGTCTATCATCTCGGTCTCGCCCTCGGTGGACGCCCCGCGCCCCGCTTGACTGCCCACCGTCGGCGGTTTTGCAGACGTGGCGCTATCTCAGCCGCAGAAACGGATCAGGTCATGCCCGATTCCCGTTCGGTCGGGAACGCTGCAACAGCCCTCACAGCCAAGAGGTGCAGATTACCTCCAGCGTACATCATTGAACACTTCCTTGCGCCGCCCGACCCCGGTAGAATCAGCAACATGCCGGACAACCCTGGGAAAGCTTTTGGGATTGGCAGCCTACGAACGCCACGCTCCCCAGCGCCGCAGTGCAACGCTGACCCGGTCACGTGAAGAAAGGATCGGTATGGATTGGTTTGTCCCCTCCCCTACCGTGCTGCCATCGACGCGGATGGATCTCAGCCTGGGACTGCGGGCCGCCATGCGCTGGCACCAGGAACGTGTGGTCCCCGGGGTGGGCGGTGTCCTCTTCGTGCGCCAGCTCAGCTGGGCAGTTGCCGGGTTGCAACTCGCGGGGATCGATCATGGCCGCGCCAAGGACCACGCCAACGCCATCGAGGCGCTGGCCTGCAAGCTGCACTTCGTCGTCA
>JAEZED010000040.1 GCA_023417885.1 Planctomycetota bacterium | reverse complement strand
CACGCTCGCGGTGGCTGGTGGCGTCATCGGCCGCTCCTTCTGTGGGCATCCTCACGGACGGGCGACGCTGCCGACCGTCCGAGGCTGGGTTGTGCGGCTTCCTCAAGCCTCCGGGGCACGTCACCCGGCTGTTCTCACTAGCGGAAACCGTTCCCTACGCCCTCCTCATGCGCGCCGCCGGCCCGAGTTGCGGATCTTTACGCCAGCCAAGCTGGGGAGAACGCTCTGATTGTAACGCCCGCTGCCAGTGCGCCATTAACGCCGGTTCCCGCTGCGCTTACAATGGGGAAATCCGAAATCCGCCGCGATGGCAGCCACGCCGCGATGGCAGCCAAGCCCTGCTCACAACTCCGGCGACGCTGCCGCATGTAGTTCCCTGTCGAGCAACCTGCCCATGAAGAGATTCCCGCGACTGCCGTTCATCACGTCCCTGCTCCTGCTCGTCGCCGCCCCGGCGATGGCCCAGACACCTGAGGATCAGGCCAGCCGCCTGATCGATCGGGGGCTCGAGTTCCTCAAGACTCAGCAGCAGGAGGATGGCTCCTGGCAGCCCGATCCCCGCGTCCCGCCGGCGCTAACCGCCCTGCCGCTGCGAGCATTCGTCGGTAGCGACCGGTACACGCCGGATGACGAGCTGATAAGGAAGGGGTACGAGGCGCTGATCGCCCAGCAGGTGGCCGACGGCGGTATCTACGAGGATCTCCTGGCCAACTACAACACCGCCATCGCGGTCAGCGCGCTGGCGGCCGCAAACCAGGAAGCGGGCGACGACCGGTACCGGGAATCGATGGATCGCGCGGTCGCTTACCTCCGGCGGCTCCAGTGGACGCCGGAGACGGATCCCGAGTACGCCCAGGACGAGCCGGGAGAGGAAGGGCGCGTCAGCGGCGAGGAGGACCCGTTCTTCGGTGGCTGGGGTTACGGCGGGCGCTCGCGCGGCGCGGGGCGGCCGGACCTTTCCAACGCGCAGATGGCGCTCGAGGCGCTGCATGACGCCGGGGTGTCGTCGGACGACCCCGCCTTTCAGCGGGCGCTCAAGTTCGTCTCGCGCCTCCAGAATCACTCCGAGACCAACCCCGCCGACTGGGCGGGCGACGACGGCGGCTTCGTCTACGGCCCCTCCGCCGACCGGCGCGGGGAGTCGCAGGCGGGGGAGTACACGACCCCTTCCGGCCAGCGCCGGCTGCGCAGCTACGGCTCGATGACCTACGCGGGCCTGAAGAGCATGATCTACGCGGGGCTGGAGAAGGAAGACCCGCGCGTGCAGGCGGCGTGGGACTGGATCACGAGCAACTGGACGCTGGACGAAAACCCCGGCATGGCCGCCGGCAACCCGGAGAATGCCGATGCGGGGCTTTACTACTACTACCTCACGCTCGCGCGGGCGCTCAACGCCTACGACCAGCCGGTGATCGACACGCCGCAGGGGAAGGTGGACTGGCGCCTGGCGCTGATCGAGAAGCTCGGCGAGCTTCAGAACGAGGACGGAAGCTGGACGGGCAATCGCCGCTGGATGGAGGACGACCCGGTGCTCGTCACGAGCTACGTCGTCATCGCCCTGGAGAACGCCCTGGAGGATCTGCGCCAGCATCCGCCGGAAGAGACGCGCGAGTGAGCGAACGCCCACCCACCGCGGGGAGTTTGAAGACGTGCCTGATTCCTGCGCGGGACGACAACCGGCGCTGCCGCGCCGGAACGTTGGTGAGCACAACGCGTTCCCCCGGAGAGACTTCATGAGCCAGCCGGAGGCATCACCACCCGGTCGCGGGACGAGTATCCGGGCGATCGCGCCGGAGCGGACGCATGCCCTGCGGCAGCGCATCCTGCGGCGGCACCAGCCGATCTCGGAGATGGAGTACCCGGGGGATCGCGAGGCCGACACCGTGCACCTGGGCGCGTTCGACGCCGAGCGGCTCGTCGGCATCGCCAGCCTCTATCGCGAGCCGTGGCGGGAGGATCCGCGCCCCGGCGACTGGCGGCTGCGCGGCATGACGGTCGAGGATCGGCTGCGCGGCGCGGGCGTGGGGGCGGCGCTGTTGCAGGCGTGCATCGACCACGTTCGTGGCGCCGGCGGGAAGCGGCTCTGGTGCAACGCGCGCACGCCGGCGCAGGGCTTTTACGAGCGGTTCGGCCTGACAACGCGCAGCGCCGTGTGGGAGGAGGAAGGGATCGGCCCGCACGTGGTCATGGCGCTCGATGTCGATCGTGCCTCCCCCGCTTCCCCGCAGGACGGTGCGAGATAGGATCGCCGAAGATGCCCAAGGCGAGCGCCGCCACGCCCCCCCCCTCCCCCGCTGCCGATTTCGGGAACCTCTTCAGCACGGGCGCCGATCAATCCGCGGCAGCCTCAATCCCGATGTACCGCCGGGCGGACGACCCGGACGCCCCGCGCCGCGTCACCGCTCCCGGCGGATACGAGTGGTGGCACTTCGACGCAGTGTCGGCCGACGCGCGGACGCGCATCATCGCGCGCTTCGGCTTCGGACCGCAGTTCGATGCGGCCTGGCTTCGCCGTTACCGCCGCTATCGACGCAGGCCGACGCGCGTCGCGCCGCCCATTCCGAGCGACGAGGCGTACCTGGAGCTTCGCATCTTCCACGACGGCCGGCAGGCGGCGGATTTCTGCGCGCGGGCACAGTCGGAAGCAGTCGAAATCGAGGACGCGCCGCTGCGCATCCGCATCGGGACGGCGGCGCTCGAGCGCGCGGAAGAAGGCGTCTTTCACATCGTCATCCCACACCGGGGCGGCGCCGGGGCGACCCTGAGCTTTCGGCCGCTGGCAGCGGCGAGCTTGCAGGAACGCGCGATACCCCCCGGCGACCCGGAGGGGCGCCACTTCTGGCTACCCTCGCCCGTGAGCGACGTAGTGGAAGGCACGCTGCACGTGGCGGGCGATCAGGCGGCGTTCGCAGGTCGTGGCTGGCGCGAGCACAGCTTCGGCACCGGCCCGATTCGGCCCGCCTTCACCTGGTGGCTGAGCGGCCGTCTGCTCGATGAGCGCGGTGTCATCGCCTTCCGCTGGACCCGCCCCGCGGGCGGCGCGGCGGATGCGGCGTGTCTCGTGGTTGGCGAGGGACTCGAGGCGAGCGTAACGGCGCCGGCGGTGACGGTGGACGCCCCGAGCAGACCGCCGACGATCATCGCCCTCGGCGACGCACTGCGCCTGGAATCGCCGCAGGTGATCGCGCGTGAGGAGGGGCGGGCGCTGGTGGTCTACCGCGCCAGCGGCGAGCGGTCGGGGGAGGCGATGTGCGAGGTGCTGTGGCGTGCCCGCGGCCTGCCGCTCCGGCTGTCGTGGCGACGGTGAGCGTCAGTCGCGCTCGTCGTCCTCGTCAGACTCCGTAGCGCGCGTGGCAGCAGGAACAGGCTCGTCGACCGGCGAGAGACGATAGAGCTGGCCGGTGCCGGGGCGGAAGCGCTCGCGTCCGTTGCGCAGGCGCATCTGGCCCATGTCGAGCAGGTACATCGACCCGTCGGGGGCGAAGGCGATGTCGATGGGACGATGCAGCTCGCGCTCGGCATCCGGGGTGGAGGCGATGTTGTAGATGAAGTCGCGCACCATCCGGCGCTCGGTGTCCACCACGACCACCTTGTACCCCACTGGCTCCAGCAGGGGCAGCCCGCTGGTCGCGAAGGGCGCGCGGTCGCCGCGCAGGGCGACCAGCAACATCCCCTCGTACGGCTCCAGCGGATCGTCGGCGTCTTCCGGGACGAAGGCGATGCCGCTCGCGCCGCTCAGGCTCGGCAGCACCGCGGCAAGAAACGTCTCGCGCTCGGCGACGTCGAGGTCGGTCTCGCGGTAGTCGATCAGCGGGGACAGCTCGCGGTAGCCCGTGCGGCCGAGCATCGCCGCCGGAGGCTGGAAGCGGGCGTCGGTGATGGTGATCAGGTCGGCGGAGTAATCGGGCCATCCGAACCAGGTGGCGGGCGGCGCGATGGTGATCGGGCCGAAGCTCGGGGAGAGCGGGATGCGGAGGATGACGTCCGGGTCGTCCTTCACCGGGCGCGTGCCGCGAAGCTCCATCCCCTGGTTGCTGGCGTAGAGATTGCCGTACTCGTTGAAGGCCAGGCCCCGCGGATGACGCAGGCCGTGCGCCTCGACGCGCAGGTCGCCCCCGAGCGGATCGACGCTGTAGACGGCCGCCGTCGGCTTGCCCCCTTCGGCGGCGGCGATGCGCTGGTTGCTGTTGCGGAAGGGGTTGAAGGGGGCGGTGTTGACCTTGTCGGGATTGAGCGGGCCGGCGGCGGGATCCTCGGTGTCGAAGCGGTATCCGCCGATCTTGATGTCGACGAGGGGGCGGTCGTGGAAGCCGGGGTGATCGCGAAGCCAGCCGGACTGCCAGTTGTCGACGCCGACCACGCCGCTGTTGGTGGCGCTGCCGAGGCCGAAATAGATGCGCCCTGTCGTGGGATGCACGGCCAGGTCCGTGACGCTGTGATCGCCCCGGGCGGGCAGCTCGCCCACCACCGTGCGCATGGGGGGCGGATCGTCCATGTTCCAGGCGTCGAGGTTGAAGGCGACGATGAGCCCGTCGTCGTTCTCGTCGCGCGCGGAGATAAAGAGCTCTCCCTCGCGGACCGCCATCCCGCCGACGGGGCCGTAGAGGCGGAAGCGGGCATCGAAGAGGGCCAGCACGCGGCGCGGGCGGACGGGGTAGATTTCCGCCTTGTCGCCGGAGACGGGATCGATGCGGGTGATGCGGACCTCGTCGCCGCGCCCGCCGTTGTCGGCGACGTAGACCATTCCGTCCGGCCCGACGGCCAGGGCGGTCGCGGCGGTGAACCCCTCGGCGATACGCGAGAGCCGCATGCCGGTCGGGTACTCGATGTAGCGGCGGTCGACGGTGACGCGCTCGGCGGGCGCGTAGGCCTTGACGCGCCCGGCGCAACCGGAAAGGGCCGGCAGCAGGCCCAGGAGGAGCAACACAAGCGCCGCGGCCAATCGTGGAGTGGGTCGAAACACCGGTCGCAAAGCGTAACGGGCCCGGCACGGGCGGACAAGCGGCGGCGCGACCGGCGATCCACCTGCCCGGGATTGACCTGGTGACCAGTTGAGGGGGGGACAAGGCGGGGAGAACCGACGGAAGGACGCTTCCTTCACCCCATCACCACTTCACCTCGTCACCTTGCCACGAGCGACGCCCGCGAAACGAACACAGGCCCCGCCGACGGCGTCGTCCGCCCGGACGGACGCCCCCTTTCTCAACTCGCGAGACGTCGGCATCAAGCGGATCGCGCGGAGCGCGCGGAGCGCGTTGTCGGGGAAGGTGGGAGCGGGCGCTCATGCCACACGGCGTATCGCGACGGTCCGGGAAAAGGGCCGCGGCGCGGCTGGCACGGCCGATTGCGTCTTTGGGACGTGCCGATCGATCGTGAAACCATCCATGGTTTTCACGAAACCATCCATGGTTTTCACGAAACCATCCATGGTTTTCACGAAACCATCGATGGTTTTAACGAAACCACCGATGGTTTTAACGAAACCACCGATGGTTTTCACGAAACCAATCCATGGTTTTAACGAAACCACCGATGGTTTTCACGAAACCATCCATGGTTTTAACGAAACCACCGATGGTTTTCACGAAACCATCCATGGTTTTAACGAAACCACCGATGGTTTTTGACGCTGCCAGGGATGGTTTTGGCGTCACGAGGACGGCCGGGCGCGCCCCCCGTGCGGCAGGAAGCGGCGTGTCACGGGAGGTGAGCCATGACGGCGTCGGTTGGATCCCCGCCTGGTCCGGCTGGCCGGACGATGGCGCCGGTTGCTGCGCTCACCGCTCCAGGGGCATCGCGACCACCTCGACGTCGGCGATGCCCTGGAGTTGCGGGACGACCACGCTGGCCGGGCCGACGACCACGATCGTCAGGCGATCCGGGCTGGCGTAGCGGCGCATCACCTCCTGCACGTCCTCCTGGCTCACGGCGGCGATGTTGTCGGCGTAGTGGTCGTAGTAGTCCAGCGGGAAGTCGTTGAGGGCGATATTGCCGCGCAGGCCGGCGAGCTGGCTGACCGTCTGCGTGCTCATCACCAGCGACCCGGTCACCCGCCGCTTGGCCTCGGCCAGTTCCTCATCGGTAACGGGCTCGCCAGCCATCCGCTCGAGCACCTCGAACGTGGAGCGCACCGCTTCTCCCGTGGTCTCGGGGCGCGTGGCGAAGCCGACCTGGAAGCTGCCGGCGTGGCGCCCGGCGTTGAAGCGCCCGCTGGCGCCGTACGTCAGGCCCTTCTCGGCCCGCAGCACGCGGTTGAGGCGCGACTCGATCCCGCTGGAGAGGATCTCCGTCGCGACGCTCCCGGCAAACTTCTCGTCGCTGTCGATCCTGAAGGCGCGCCCGCCGATGCGCACCGCGCTCTGCCCGCCCGACTTGTTGTCCACCACGATGACGCGCCGCTCGGGCGCGGGGAGCGTGTAGTCGGCCAGGGGGACGGCATCGTTGGGATCGAGCTCGGTGATCAGCTCGCCCGCGAACGACTCGGCCTGCTCGCGCGAGACGTCGCCTGCGAGGATGAGCGTGGCCGACGGGGGGTTGTAAACGGCGCGGAACCACTCCTGCACGTCGTCGAGCGTCACGTCGGCGAGCGACTCGAGCGTCGGGGCACGCCCGGCCGGGGCATCGCCGAAGAGGGCGGCGCTCATCTCCCGCCCCGCCACGCCGGACGGATCCGAGAGCATCTGCCGCAGGCCGGCCAGGGCCCGGAACTTGAGGTTGCGGAACTCGTTCTCGTCCAGGTTCGGCTCGCGCAGCAGCTCATCGACGAAGGCCGCCGCCGATCCGAGCTGCTCGGCCGGGAAGCTGCCGCTGACGCGCGTGTGATCGCCCCCGTCGCCGACGCTGAGCTGGATGCCGCGGCTCTCCAGCGCCGACGACCACTCGGCGGCGGTCTTGCCGCCGGCGCCGCGGGTGAGGAGATCGGCGGTGAGGGTGGCGAGGCCCTCCTTCCCCTCCGGCTGCGCGTCCCCCCCGCCGGGAAGGAGCAGGGTCATGCCGACCAGCGGGAGGCGATCGTCATGGATGACGACCACCTCGACCGGGCCGACCTTGAACGACTCGCCCATCCCGAAGCTGGCGTCGATGACCTCCCCGGGCAGCGGCGGGTTCCGGGGGTAATCGGGCGGAAAGGCCTCGACTGAGATCATCATGCGGCCGACGGCATCGTCGATGGCGCCGCGCAGCTGCCCACCGGCCGTTCCCGGCCCCGTGCTCGCCGCTGCGCTGGTTGCGCGATGCGGTGGCTTCGCACCCGCACGCTCCTTTGCCGGCGCCTGGCCCGGCACGTACTTCAGCACGCTCAGACGATGCTCATCCAAGTACTTCTTCGCGACGCGCCGCACGTCCTCGGGCGTGATCTTCTCGAGGCGCTCCACCTGCTCGTTCACCAGCTTCGCATCCCCGCCGAACGCCTGCGCCTCGGCCAGCACCGTCGCGACGCTCGTCGCGGTCTGGCGCTGGTCGAGCAGCGTCAGGCGGATCTGCGTGCGCGCCTTGGCGAGCTCCTCGTCGGTCACCCCCTCCTCCGCCACCAGCCGCACCGCCTCCAGCACGCGCTGCTGCGCCTCGTCCGGCTCGCGTCCCGGCAGGAGCGTCACGGAGACGAGGAACATCCCGATGTCCTCGAGCCGCTGGCTGCCGGCGCTGGCCTGGCTGGCGATCGGGTCGGGCCCCGCCACGAGTGACTGGTAGAGGCGGCTGCTGCGTCCCTGCCCGAGGATGGCGCCGAGCACCTCCAGCGTCTCCTGGTCCGGGTCGGCCCAGGTCGTGGTCTTGTACCCCAGGATCACGCGGGCCAGCGGGATGTTCGGGGCGGTGACGACGTCCTGCTTGGCCTGCTCCTGCGGGGGCTCGCTGGGGCTGCGCCGGCTGATCTCGTCGCCCCTCGGGATCCACCCGTAGTAGTCGCGGACCCACTGCTTCGCCTCGTCGACGTCGAACTCTCCCGCGATCGTCAGGACGGCGTTGTTGGGGACGTAATAGGTGTCGAAGAACTGCTGAAGCTCCTCCGGCTGCGCCTGGCGGAGCTGCTCCATGTCGCCGATCGGGGTCCACCGGTAGTGGTGGTCGTCGTAGGCGAGGGCGAAGAAGTCCATGAACATCCGCCCGTACGGGGGGTTCACGACGCGCTGGAGATACTCCTCGTTCACCACGTTGCGCTCGGTGACGAACTTCTCCTCGTCCACCCGGAACCCACCCATGCGGTCCGCTTCGAGCCAGAGGGCCATCTGCAGGGCGTTGGTCGGGACGGTGTTGACGTAGGTCGTCTGGTCGAAGCTGGTGAAGGCGTTGCTCATCCCGCCCACGCCGTTGATCAGCTCCATGTGCCGCTCGCTCGGCACATGCTCGGAGCCGCGGAACATCATGTGCTCGAACATGTGGGCGAAGCCCTGGCGGTCGGGTGTCTCATCCTTGCTGCCGACGTGGTAGAGGACGCGCACGTGGACGACGGGCGCGTTGCTCATCGGGGCGTAGATCACCTTCAGCCCGTTGTCGAGCGTCTCGATCTCGTAGGCGATGTCGGGGACCTGGCCCACCTCCGCCCCCCCTGCCGGCTCGGTGGCGGCGGGCGGGACGTGCGCCTCGTCGCGATCCTGCGGCTGGGCGCGGGCGGCGGGTGTCGGGATGATGAGCAGCATTGACGGCAGGAAGATCGGAAGGAGTCGCATGCCGGAACGAGTTTAGGTTGCCACGTTGCTTATGGAGCTACAGCGCCCATAATCGCCCATCCCGCGGCCGGCGTGCCGGGGGTGGAACATCCCAACCAGCGAAGCACAACCAGAAAGCCAGAGGAAGCAGCAATGCGACGCGCGAAGATCAGCATCATCGGGGCCGGGAACGTCGGGGCAACCTGCGCCGTGTGGGCGGCGCAGAAGGAGCTGGGGGACATCGTGCTCGTGGACATCCCCGAGGTCGACGGCATGCCCCAGGGCAAGGCGCTGGACCTCTACCAGGCCTCCCCCGTCGAAGGGTTCGACGCCCGCATCACCGGCACCACCAGCTACGAGCCGACCGAGGGAAGCGACGTCGTCATCGTCACCGCCGGCCTGCCGCGCAAGCCGGGCATGAGCCGCGACGACCTCATCGCCAAGAACACCGAGATCGTCCGCGGCGTCGCCAAGCAGGTCGCCACGCACTCCCCCAACGCCGTCATGATCGTCGTCTCCAACCCGCTGGACGCGATGGTCTACGTCGCGTGGAAGGCCAGCGGCTTCGCTCCCAACAAGGTCGTCGGCCAGGCGGGCGTGCTCGACACAGCCCGCTACCGCGCCTTCCTCGCCGAGGAGATCGGGTGCAGCGTGGAGGATGTCCAGGCCCTCCTGCTCGGCGGGCATGGTGACGACATGGTGCCCCTCTCGCGCTACACCTTCGCCGGCGGGATCCCCGTGACACAGCTCGTCGCCCCGGATCGCCTCGAGCAGATCATCGACCGCACGCGCAAGGGGGGCGCCGAGATCGTCGGCCTGCTGAAGACCGGCAGCGCCTACTACGCCCCGAGCAGCGCCAGCGTGCAGATGGCGGAGGCGATCATCCGCGACAAGAAGCGCATCCTCCCCTGCGCCGCCTACTGCGACGGAGAGTACGGCATCGACGGCTACTTCGTGGGCGTCCCCTGCGTGCTGGGGAGCGAGGGCGTCGAGAAGGTGATCGAGATCGAGCTCGACGACCAGGAGAAGGCCGCCTTCCAGACCAGCATCGACCACGTCAAGGAACTGGTGGCGGTGGCGATGAAGGGGTGAGACGCCATCCTGATCCGAACCGCCTCTTCCCGGGAGGGGTGGCCCTCCGTCCGCTCCGCCGTCTGAGTCTGTGTCAATCTGTGCCGATCCGCGAGATCCGTGGCCAATCCGGCCGAACGCCCCGTCACGCCGCATGACGCCTTCCTGGTGAAGCTCGCACTTTTCTCGCGACGAGCAAAAAAAGTGCTTGACACCGCGGTAGCAGACTGGCACGGTGTGCGGGACATAGCACGTGGAAGGTAACCCATGGGGAGCGCTTCCATCAGCATGACGGCGTCGCTTAGCCCATCTGCCGGAAATTGGTCGCGCCAGTGGGTACCCCGGCGCGCAACACGGTTGATTCTTTGCGCGGTCTTTGCGCTGTTCTGCCTAGGAAAGCTGCCGGCGCTCTACTTCGGCGACTCGATCTCACTAACCCTTCCCTTTTTCGCGCTCGAAGGGCTTGTCGCGATCGGACTCGCCTCCAAGCGTGTAGGGCGGAGTTCATTTTTTATCGCGATAGCTCTGCTGTGCGCCTTTGCGTGCGTGTCGGCCGCCCGAGCGGTTCTGGGATGGGGCTGCGAGTGCTTCGGGCGATTTGAGATTCCGCAGTGGCCGCTCGCCGTCGCGTGCGCATGTGTCCTCATGTTTGCATGGATGAGCGAATCGACTCATATGCGGATTCGGGCGTTGCGCGGCTACGCGTTGTGTGGACTCAGCCTATCTTTCATCGTCCTCGCTCTGACATTTACGCAAGAGTTGTCGAGGGCGTCGCCCGGAGCGGCGAGCCACGCCGCGCTTATGGATGCCGTTCAGTCGCAAGCGCACGTTGAACTTTCCCAGTTCCGCACAGTGACGTTCGTTCAGCATGGCTGCGACCATTGCCGAGAGCATCTGATGCGGCTCGCCAACGAAGCAACACTCAATCCGGGTACGGCAGAACGTCACGCGATCGTAGAGATTCCACCATACGCCAACGATTTTGATCGGCACCTGCTGTTCCCAAAGGGCATACGGACCTACCAGGCCGATGTCGCCGACTTGCTTCCATGCTTACCATTTCAGGTTTCTCAAATGGAGGGTGCAATCGAGGGCGGCTGTCTGTGAACAGGTCCTTGTGCCGTGCATCTCAGCGACACAACCCATCAACTCGCGAAAGGATTGATATGAAGATGCCCATTTCCGCTGCCGTGCTTGCCATCGCAGCCTGCGTCGCTTCCGCTGCTTACGCCCAAACCTGCACGCACGACAAGAGTTCCTGTCGCGCGATCAGAACGTGCTCCTTTGACAGCATTACTTACGTTGGTTGCACGTCCGCCTCGGTCTTCGCCCAGTCCGAGTGCCGACAGGTCCACGTCCTGCAGCTAATGCCGACCAGCGGCCCGAAGGACTCGATTCCGGCGCCTCCACGGTCGATGAACTGCGACGACGTCCCCGTTGCGCTCAACGCATGTGGTGATGCATACCTCGACAGCGACGACAACGGATCGTGTGAAGACTACATGGGCGGGTGCGGCAACGATGGCGCCATACAGGACTGCTAGCGGGCGCCGTGAGTCAGCGACCGCCTTAGGCTGACGACGATACATCGCCCATTCGTTTGATCACAGGAGCGCCGCCATGTCTTTCTCAAGAGCTCTAAACGCTTGTGTCGCCATCTTTGCCTTGGTGGCGGTGTCTCCCGTTCTCGCCCAAGACGCCTTGGAGGTTTCCGGCGGCAACGTCAGCTTTGGTACCGTCACTCTGCGGTCGCCGAGGGAACGCCCTCGGCTGCCCGTCACGTTGCGAAACATTTCCGACCAAGAGCGCCCTATCGAGCACATCTCAGTCGGTTGCGGTTGCATTGCGGTCGACGAGTTCGAACCTTTCCGCCTTGCTCCTGGCGCCTCTCGGGAGGTCTACTTAACCTTGGATCCGCTGAAAGCGACCGTCGGTCATGTGAAATACCCGATGACAATCCATGGGGATGGAAAGCTTCTTCTCGAAACGCACATTGAGTATCGTTTCGAGCCGGCAGTGCTTCCCGTTCCTAGGATAATTTGGCTGACCGAAGCGGCGGGCGGAGACGGCGTGAGTCTCGCCGCCATTGCCGAGCTCCATCTCAGAGACACAACGGCAGCGGATTTGATCGCGCGGGCGACCAGCCCACATCTAATCGCAAAGATTGAGCCGACCGAGACCGCGAGCCGGGCGCGCCTTATCGTACGTGCTGCCGAAACCCAACCCGTCGGCGCCATCGAGGCGTTCGTAGAACTAGCGCCACGCGATGATGTGGAGTCTGGGAGCATCCTCGTGGAGGTGCGTGGGCGGGTCGCGCACCCGATCGAGGTAAGCCCGAAAGTCGTCTTGTTCAAGCCAATCCCGAAGGGAAGTACCGCGGCGAGGACGATCGAACTGCGGCACACGTCACAGGTGCCGGTGAAGGTCGCGTCTGTTGATTCCGATGCAGGCGAGCAGCTGGAGCTCAAGGCGCAAACGCTCGAGGACGGAACTGCCCGCGTCACCATAACGGCCGCCGGCGATAGCGCGCGGCCGCAGAATGCGACGATCACGATCAATGTGGTTGGCGTGGATACCCCGATTGTTATTCCCGTAAGCTGGAGGGCAGCCGCATGACCCGAAGACGATCATGTTTTTCGATCGCGATTGTGCTACTGGCGCTGGCGTTTCCTGCTGCGCCGTCGGTTTCGGCCCAGAACGGGGTGGAGCTCCGAGACGACGTGCAGTCGCTGTTGCGGCTCAACTTGGCGGCAATCGACTCGATCTCCGCCGACTACACGTATTTCTTTGATGGGTTCGATGTTCGTTGCCGAATGGCTCGGGAGGGCGAGAGGCTTTATCACGCCAGTCTTAAGGGTGGGCGAACAGGCGGGTTGCTTCCGGCCGAGTCGGCGTGGGATGGAAGCCAAAGCTACATGCGCACGCGCTTTGGCATGATTAGCATAAGCCGGGACCGCGCGCGGTACAAAGGGTCGTCTGCGCTCCCACACGATGTAGCGGCCGGTCGCGTGCTGAATGCGCTTGGACTCGCGCCGATCAGCGGCGACTATGAGTTCATTGAAGGCCGGCGGGGCAGCGGAGATGATGAAGTCATTCTCGTCCACCGCCGTCGAAGAGATGGAATGGTCTTGACGACCAAACACAGCCTGGCCATAAACGGATGGCCAACGAGCGTGGAGACCGCGGACGCCAAGGGACGCCTGACGTATGAGTCGAGCGAGATTCAGTACAAGTCGTTCGAAAGTGACGGTAACACCATCTGGTACCCGATCCTTGTACGCGCGCGGCAAGTGCCGCTCGTATACCCGGCTGGGCAGGGCCCCCCGGAAGTTCCAGAACTAACCGCTGAGCAGTATTTGCGGGTCGATGTGTCGACGTTGCAGATCAACGTTGACATTGATGATGGCCGCTTCGCGCTTACGCCATGGCCAAGTGAGGATGTTCTCGACGAGACGACGCAGCGCATTCGCCCCGCGGTCGATCCGAGTTGGCAGCCGGCAGGAAATGTCGGATTTCCCTTTCAGGAGGCAGCCGCCCGCTTTGCGCTTGCCGATGATCGGGCCGCTCGGCCCGCGGCGTCTCTAGGTCGCGCGGGTGGCAGTGTTGCTGGATCCAATGAAGACGCTACTGTGCGGGTGCTGGCCGCTGCCGCGGAGCCGGGTTGGCCATTTCGTTGGTGGCACCTGCTGCTCGCGCTAGGCATACTGCTCGTAGCGGGAGCGGGGGCTATTATGTACCGTCAGCGACGGAAGCAGGTCGAGGCTTCGGCGACCCATCTCTTGCGCGGCGGCAGGCGAGGCTTTACGCTTGTCGAGCTTATGGTCGTCATTGGAACGATCGCGATACTCATCTCGCTCCTTATGCCGGCCCTCGCGGGTGCCAGGCGGAAGGCAGTTCTCGTGGATTGCGCTCAGACGATGCGATCAGCGGGGCAGGCGGTTTCATTGTATGCGAATGACAATCGCGGGCGCCTGTTTCCAACCTACCCACAACATTCGCTCGGCCCACGCGGATCTCGGTTGGGGCTCCTCTATTCCGACGGCGACTATCAGGATGAGCTTCTGATTTGCGGCACCCGGACCCATGAGGGAGAGTGGCTAAGCTACATATTCAACGGCTGGACGGCCTACGACCGGGTCAAGCTGCACAACGTGGGCGGGGAGATGGCTGCACCCTCGGAAACTGTGCTGCTGGGCGAAGGCGTTCGGCGAGCCAACTACGAACTGAGCTACATCACCCCGGTCCTTCCGGGTCATCCGTTTCTGATCCTCTACGATGACGCCCGCCATGGGGAGTTGGGCGCGAACCGCCTCTGGCTGGACATGCACGTCAGTCGGGACCTCCCACGGGGTTCGCCCGACCACATCGATCCGTGGTGGGTACCGGGGAACTGATCAGCTCTCACTCGTTCTCGCCGCTCCCGCTCGAACAGCGAAAGCTGCTCGTACTTTCTCGGGCGCTCGGCGGGTGAGCGCAGACGGCGGACGGCGGACGGCGGACGGAGCCACGGATTCTGTGTCGATCCGTGACAATCTTTGGAATCTCGTGGCCTATCCGGCTCGTTGCCGCCGGTTATGCCGCGCGCTGCATCTGCTCGGGACGGCGCGTCGCGAGCTGCATCCTTCCGGGTATCGGCAGGCCCTTGGGCACGCCGCCGAGGTTGACGTGGTGCTCCGCGACCGGGCCCAGCGCCGTCGAGCGGAATGCCTGGATGCGGTAGCTCACCACGCCCACGCCCGCCGGGACGGTGGCATCCACGTACTTCTTGCGCCCGGCGATGCCGAGGAACTCCCACTGCCCGCCGGTGGCGGCGATGCGGCGGTGCACGTGGTACGCGGTGCCGCGCGAGCCGCGCGGATTCTTGCAGGTCCACCGCAGGACGATGCCGCCGATCTCCGACAGCTCGACGGTGATGCGGTCAGGCTTCCCGGGCGGACCGATGGGCGAGGGCTTGTCGGGGGCGGGGATCTGCGCGAGGACGTATGCCTTGCTGCCGATCGTCGCGGTGCGGGCGCGGACCTGGCGGATGAGGCTGGCGCCATGGGTGTTCATGGCGTCGAGGGCGTTGTGCAGTGCCTGCGTTCGCGCGCGGGCCGCGGACATTGCCTGGCGCTGGGCGTTGAAGGCGAGGCGTGCGGCCTCCACCTTCGCCTCCATGATGGCGATCTGCTGCGGATCGAGCCCCAGTGCCTCGGCCTCCTGGGCCCAGTTGGCGAGGCGGGACTGGTAGAACATGATCTGGGCGGACTTTCCCCGGGGTAGGACGCGCATGCCGGCGGCATCGTCACTTGGGGCGTCAATCCTCCAGCATCTTCGTCGGCAGCATCGCCACGTCCGGGAAAATGGCCCGGCGCGGCGCCGAATCGTCGATGAGCGTCGATGCGGCATCCATAAAATGGAAGATCACATGGCGCCGCGGCGGCGGCGCGTCGCGCCGAGGAAAGTGCGCGTCGTGCCCCGATGACCGGGGCGCGCGCCCCGA
>JAEZED010000130.1 GCA_023417885.1 Planctomycetota bacterium | reverse complement strand
CCTCTCCCGCCACCGGGAGAGGGGGCCGGCCCGTTTCAGGAGTTCGCGCCAGCGGGCGCGGGCGCCTTGGCCGTGCCGTACCAGCGCGGGTCGGCGCCGCCATTGAGGTTCGGCACCTCGCCGACGGGCGTCGGCCGCTCGATGTACTCGAACTCCCCCTTGCCGTCGATCGAGGTGCCCTGGGCCCACCTGCCGTGCGAGCTCTCGTTGCCGGCGGAGCAGTCGATAAACTGGTAGCTGTACTGCCGCGCCTCCAGCTCCTGCGGGAAGTTGCTGGGGCAGGGGGTCTCCTCGAGGCCGTCGGCGCGCAGCTCTTCGATCGCCGCCAGCCACTGGTTCTGGTGCATCGTGTCGCGCGCCAGCAGGAACGACAGCATGTCCCGGACGCCCTTGTCTTCGGTCATGTTGTACAGCCGCGCGACCTGGAGCCGTCCCTGGCTCTCGGCGGTGACGTTCATCCGGAAGTCCGCCAGCAGGTTGCCGCTGGCGATGATGTAGTTGGCGCTCCACCGGTTGCCCATCGCGTCGGCGGGCATCGCGCCCTGCCCGGAGACGATCAGGTGCTGCGGATTCATGGCCGCGGCGATCATCGCGTCCTTGGGGCTCGTGCCCCCGAGGACGGCGCCAACGGCGCTGTTGCTCTTTGCGACGGCCTCGGTGGTGTCGGCGTCGGCCCCTTCCAGGAGATAGGCGACCATGGTCGAGAGCATCTCAACGTGGCCGATCTCCTCGGTGCCGATGTCCAGGATCATGTCCCGGTACTTGGCGGGGCCACGACAGTTCCAGCCCTGGAAGAGGTACTGCATCATGACGCTCATCTCGCCCCACTGCCCACCGATCACCTCCTGGAGCTTGGCGGCGTAGAGCGGATCGGGCTTGTCGGGCTTGCAGTGGTACTGGGGACGCTTGTCGTGGAAGAACATGGCTCACCTCCCACCGCCGGGGGCGGTGGTGCACTTGGTTCGGGGGAAGACCGGTGCATACCGGGTCGGCTGAGCCGCGCCTCTGGCAATGTCCGTTCCACGCGGGGGCGGGGTCGGGCAAATGTGCGGTCCCACCGGCGGAGCAGGGCATCTTGGACACTCGCCGCAAGGCGCTTATGCTTGTGCTCGCTTTCACGATCCCGCGTTCGCCCGACAGCGCCATGCCCATTCCTCTTCCGTTGGCCGATGTCCTGGAGACGGTGACGAACCTCGTCGCCGCGTATCACTGGATCATCCTTGCCGCCCTCTTCCATTTCACGGTGCTCGGCATCGTGGCGTACCTGATCCTGCTGGAGCGGAAGACGGCCTCGTGGGTGCAGGATCGCCTGGGCCCCAACCGCGTCGGCTTCGACTTCGGGCTGCCGTTCCTGCCCAAGTTTCACTTCTGGGGCCTCGGGCAGCCGCTGGCCGACGGCCTCAAGTTCCTCGTGAAGGAGGACTACCGGCGCAAGGGCGTCGACAAGATCCTCTTCTCCCTCGCGCCGGCCACGATGATCATCGTGATCATCGTCTCCATTGCCGTGATCCCCTTCGGCGGGGTGCGGCAGGTGACCAAGACGATCACCGTGGACGGGGAGCGGCTGCCGGAGGTGCTCTGGGTGCAGACGGCCGACGGGGATCGCCTGGCGAACGGGGCGGTGGAGGCGCTGCGGTTCTACCTGCCGTACGACGCGGCCTTCGTGACACCGGTGGGGCGTGACCACGTCCGTCCCACGCTCGCGTCGGACGGGTCGATCGTCTCGGCCGACTTCACCGTCACCTACCGCTACCACTTCCAGATCGCCCACCTGAACATCGGCGTGCTGTTCGTCCTGGCAGCGCTCTCGCTGGCGGTTTACGGCGTGGTGATCGGGGGATGGGCGAGCAACAACAAGTACAGCTTCCTCGGCGGGCTCCGCGCGACGGCGAACATGATCAGTTACGAGATCCCGCTGGGGATGAGCGTGCTGGTGATGATCATCATGTTCGGCACGCTGGACCTGGCGGAGATCGTGGACCGGCAGGCGACGTACTGGCTCGGCTTCATCCCGGCCTGGAACATGTTCGCCCAGCCGCTTGCGTTCCTGCTCTTCCTGATCTGCATCCATGCCGAGGCCAACCGCGCTCCGTTCGACATGGCCGAGGCCGAGCAGGAGCTGGTGGGCGGATATCACACCGAGTACAGCTCGATGCGCTTCGCCATGTTCTTCCTGGCGGAGTACGCGGGGATGGTGACGACGAGCTGCGTGCTGGTGGCCCTCTTCTGGGGCGGTTGGCACATGCCCTGGCTGGAGTGGATTTTCAACGCCTGGCGCGTGGACGACCCGAACACCAACAGCGTGACGACGAGCCTGCTGATCTGCATTCTCCGCTCCGGCGTCTTCCTGGCCAAAGCGGTCCTGGTGCTGGTGATCTTCATGTGGGTGCGCTGGAGCCTGCCCCGCTTCCGGTTCGACCAGCTCATGCAGGTCGCGTGGAAAGGGCTGATCCCGATCAGCCTGACGCTGATCGTCGCGACGACGCTGCTCGTCTACATGCTCGGCGGGGGAGATGACCCGGGCACTTACAACGGCCTTTCGATGGGCGAGGCGGTCATCTTCCTCGGCATGAACGTCGCCGTCCTGGCGATCATCGTCGCCGGCAGCTTCATCCTTCCGGCCGGCGAGAACCAGAACGTCCGCGTGCATGTCTCCGACAGCCGTTTCCACCAGACCCCGTTGCCTTCGGGCGTCACGCGGCGCTTCATGGCCTCGGAGCAGATCGTCAGCCGCGAAGAGGCCGGCGGCCAGACCGCTCCCGCCGGCAAGTCGCTCGCCACCAGCGCGCCCTCGGTGGGCGGCTGGTAACCGGATCCAGGTCCCGCACCACAAGGCCCGCGCTACCATTGGACATGGCCGTGCAGAACGAACACCGCAGCGACACCGCCGCTCCCGAGGCGCCCCGCAATCGTGACGGCTCGCTCAAGGCGCCCGCGCCGATGACGCGTCCGAAGCGCCGCGACGGCGACTACGTGACGCTGACGGAGCCCAGGCTCACGCTCGGCGACCAGTTTTACCTTCCGCAGGTCTTCGTCGGCCTCGGCACGACCATGCGGCACATGTTCGACGTGCTCGTCCGCAACAAGCACCTGGTCGTCCAGTACCCCGAGGAGCGGCGCGAGGACCTGGAGGTGGAAAAGGGCGGAATGCTCCAGGCCACCTACCGCGGCGTGCACCGCCTCAACAAGGACGAGGAAGGCCGCGTCAAGTGCGTCGCCTGCTTCATGTGCTCCACCGCCTGCCCGGCCAACTGCATCCACATCGAGGCGGGGGAGAGCCCCTGGCCGGACCGGGAGAAGTACCCCGTCAAGTTCGACATCGACGAGCTGCGGTGCATCTACTGCGGCATGTGCGAGGAGGCCTGCCCCGTCGATGCCATCGAGCTGACCAGCGTGTACGACCTGGTCGGCCTGACGCGGCAGGAGATGGTCTTCGACAAGGCCAAGCTCCTGGAGGTCTTCGACCGCACCGTCGAAGCCGAGCCGATGTAGGGCGACTTGGCCTGGCAGTGCCGAATCCGATCGACCGGTCCTGGCGAAACATAAGGTGTTCCCGGGGCTATGATTCCCGTCGTGGTTCCCTCCGCCCCGCCAGACCCCGACGGATGCCGTTGCACGGGTACGGCAGCCCCGCAGACATAGGTAATGCAACGGGCCTGCAGGCCGAATGCCAGCGTTTGATGCTCGATCCTCCCCGGATGAAGCCGGCCGGCCCGTGCCGACGGCGGGGCGTGTGTCCGGCATGGAATTGCTCCCAGGGCCCGAGGGAGGCCTCTCGAAGGAAGGCTTCGACTGGCTCTATCTGCGGGAGCACCGACGGCTCTGGCTGCTGGCCGCCGGTCTGACGGGGCGAGCCGCGGATGCCGACGATGTGCTCCAGGAGGCGGTTCTGCTCGCCTTTGGCAAGCGGGCGCGCTTCCAGCCCAGCGGCGACGCCGACGCCGACGGCTCGGCCTTCTGCGCCTGGCTCGGGCGGTTCGTCCGCAACGTCGCCTCCAACTACACCCGCCGGCGGCATCGGCTCTGGAAGCGCCGGGCCGACGCCGTCGATCCCGCGGACGTCGGTCGGGAGCTGTCGCAGCAGGATCAGCACGCAGGGGTGGAGGCCGCGGCCCTGGAAGGGGAGGTGCCGGAGTGGCAGGAGGCCTTCGATGACCGGGTTTCCCGGGCGCTGGAGCGGATCAAGCCGATCTGGCGGACCTGCCTGCTCATGAACGTCGTCGGCGGCCTAACGCAGGCGGAGATTGCCCAAGCCCTGGAGATGCGTGAAAACACGGTCGCCAGCCACATTCGTCGAGCCCGGGAGCGCATGCGGGAGATTCTCGAGCCGACCATGCCGGGCGGCACGCCTGCCTCCCGACCCCCGTCGCCGGCGGCGCGGGAGGGGTCGGACGGCCCCCTGACCCAGGTGGCAGAGGAGCCCAAACGGGTGATGGGGCCCGGGATCGCGACCTGATAGGCCTCTTGGGTTTCATAAATGTGCAGAATCCGGCAATTTCCTACGCGGCTCCAGGCCCCTGCCGACATTGAGAAGGGGAAACCCAGCCAGACCCGATGACCCCGCACGGCCCTCACAACCCGATCCAGCGCATCCCCGGCGATGCCATCGACCGGCAGATCGAGGGCTCCCTGCGCCGTCAGTTCACGGTTCCCTCCGCCATCGCCCCGTCGGCGATGCTTGCGGGCGGGCTTGCGGCTCACACCTCTTCCGCCGGTTCCGCCGGCTTCTGGCGCCTGGAGATGCCGACCCTGTCGCTCCGCAATGCGGCGGGGCTGCTTCTGGCCGCCTCCATCTGGCTGGTAAGCGGCTACCTGATTCTCGATGAGGTTGGTTCCTCCTCCCGTTCCGCCTCGCGGGTGCGCGGGCCGGGCACGGTCGTTTCGGATGGAGATCTCTTCACCTCGCCCCCGCTCCAGGACCTCGTTCGCGCGTTCGAGGTGCACGCCAACCTCGGTGCAGACCAGGGCAGCGACCTGCTGGACGAAGGGCATGGCGGCGCCATGGCGATCCAGGCAAATCGCGTCGGCGACCCCGTGCAGAATGTGACGGCGCCGCGGACGCAGGAACAGCTTTGGGGCGAGCTTCGTCAGCAGGCGATCCTCGCCGCCGGCGGCTCGGCGGGGGCGCAGGTGGACCAGGTCCGTGCCAGCAACCGCGTGGAGCTTCTCGATGTCGCCCCGCGCCGCAACAAGCACGGCGGGGTCATGATCGCCGCCCGCGTGGATGGCGTGCTTTCCGTCGCAGTGATGCAGGAGGGGGAGCGCGGCCGGTGGATGGCCGGCGCCAGTCTCACCCCGCCGCAGCGCAAGCCTGCTTTGCCGTGGGGCCTCCGGCTTCATTCGGCGAAGTTCGAAAACGGCCTGGGCTACGAGATCACGCAGACGGACGTACCGGCGCTGCTTCCGCTGCTGGTTCCGGAGGCGAAGATCACGGCGAAGCTGAACGTTTCCCGCGGGATGACGCCGGGTGGTCGCTCCGCGGTGATGCCGGCGCCCCTGGAGTAACAACACAAGTCAGAAGCGGCCTGGCGGGAGCAGGAGCGATCCTGCTGATGAGCGAGGGCCGGCGAACGAGGCCGGCCGCGATTCAGATCGGAGACGTGAGCGATCTCGATCGGTAGTTTCCCTCTTCGTTGAAGGGATGGAGCGCCGGGTGATCTGGAGACGCGGCTAGTGCCGGTTATTGAGGCCAGTCGGCATCGGCTTGCAGATCCAGGTCGTCCGGCGCTCCGTCACTTCCGAACCTCCTTGAATCCAGCTTGCTCTCCGCGACGCGCGGATGCGCTTCGTCCATGGCTCTCCCGGGTCAGACGCGCTGATCCGGGCTCGGCCCGCCGTGCGCAAAGTCGCTTCGGCGACCGGCCTTCGTGAAAGTTGTCACCGCCCCGGTTGCGGGGTCGAACCAGCGGCCATAGACTCCGGCCCACGCGCCGACCGAACGCGCCCATCCGCCCCGGATACGGATGCGTGGAACGCCGCCTCTCGGCCGGGTGGACGATCGTGCCCTCCCGGTGTCGCGGCGAGATGTAAACGCCGCGCCTCCGCCGGTCGCGCTACGCTGCGGGCTGCCTTCGTCACCGCCGCTGTCCGCGTCCTGGGGACGCTTTCACACAAAGGCCCGACCGCAGATGGTCCCGCTAGCGCTCCTTGCCTCACTCCGACAGCCCTCGCCCGACGCGACGGCGGAAATGGCCGCCTCGGACCTCGTGGTCCTCCCGTCCCGAGTCGCGCTCGACGCCGAGCCCGTGCTGGGTGGCGGGCTCATCCTGCTGCTGTGCATCCTCGCCGGCCTCGGTACCGTGCTGCTGCTGCCTGGCCGCTTCAGCGTCGCCTGGCGCCGAGCCGGCGCGCTGCTGGCGATGCTGGCGGGGTTCGTTTTCTTCCTGGCGCTGGGCGTGAAGGTGGACGACCGTCCGACGGTCTACTTCTGGATTTTCAGCGCCATCGCCCTGTTCGGCAGCATCCGGGTGGTGACGCACCCGAAGCCGGTCTACTCGGCGCTCTACTTCGTGCTGACGGTCTTCGCCTCCGCCGGGCTGTTCGTGCTGCTCTGGGCGGAGTTCATGGCCGTGGCGCTGATCGTGATCTACGCCGGCGCGATCCTGGTGACGTACACGTTCGTGATCATGCTCGCCGCCGACGCGGCGCCGGCCTCGCCCGGCGCGGGCGACGAGGCGGCGCGCGAGTTCCTCGCCGAGCATGACCGCCGCGCCCGCGCGCCGTTCCTGGCCGCCGCGACCGGGTTCATCACGATGGGCGTTCTGCTGTTCGTGATCCTGGATCGAGCCCCGGCGACGCTGATTCCGCGCCAGTCGCTGACGGACGCCCGTTTCCTGGTTCCCCCGCGCGTGAGCGACGAGCCGGGTGTGCTCGGCGTCGATGCGGAGGGGCCGCTGGCCGATGCCGGCGTCGTGACCACCGACTCGCAGGGCGTGGCGCGCGAGGCCGTGCCGAGCGGCCCGCGCGGGGACCTCTATCCGGCCAACGAGCAGGCGAGCCATGCAAACGAGCACGGCGGGATCCAGGTGCTCGGCATATACCTGTTCACGCGCCACATCGTCAGCCTGCAGCTGGCGGGTCTCGTGCTGACGGTGGCGATGGTGGGCGCGATCGTTATCGCCCGCCGGCGGATCATCGCGATGCCCGGCTCGGTCGAGATGACGACGCAGTCGATGGGCGGGGATGAATACGCCACGCCGTTCACGCCGCCCACGGACGATCCGAAGAGTCTCCCGGTGAAGGGAACCGGCGACCCGCGCCAGAAGGCATACCCGCAGAACTGAGGCCCCGCGGGGCGCCTCTTACGTGACGAACGCCATGCCCACACTCGAGTTCTTTCCCCTCGTGCACCTGCAGCATTATCTCGCCGTCGGCGGGATCATGTTCGCGATTGGCATGATCGGCTTCATCAGCCGCCGGAACCTGATCGTGATGTTCCTGTGCACGGAGCTGATGTTCCAGGGCGTGGCCATCTCGATGATCGCCTTCAGCGCCTTCCACAACAACCTGGCGGGGCAGGCGTTCGTGATCTTCATCCTCGTCATCGCCGCCTCGGAGGCGACGCTGGCGCTGGGCATCGTCGTGCTCCTGTTCCGCCAGAAGGGAACCGTCGACAGCGAGGCCTGGAAGGACCTGAGAGAATGAGGAATGCGTGGGGGCCGTGACCCCGGCCTTAACAACCTCGCACCTCCGGCATTTCGCATTCGGCATTCATCACTCCGCATTCCCAAATGCAGACTCTCGTCAACATCTCCTGGCTGATTCCGCTGCTGCCCCTCGTGGGGGCCGCGGTCGCCGGGTTCCTCGGGGCGCGCTGGCTTCGCGGCCAGAGCCACTGGCCCATCTGGATCGGCGTCGGCTCCAGCGCCCTGCTCTCGCTGCTGATCCTCTTCACGATGATCGCCGCCGACGAGCGGGCGATCAGCGTCTTCGCGCCGCCCGCCACCGAAGCCGCCGGGACGGCGGATGCCGCGAGCGACACCGCCCCGGGCGGGGAGCACGCCATCGAAGGGGCGTCCGAGACCCTGGCCGGCGCCGACGGGGAACATCACGGCCCGGATCACCGCATCAAGGCCTGGAGCGCTCGCTGGTTCACGTGGATCGCCGCCGGCGACTCACAGGAGCAGTCGATCGAGGCGGGCGGGCAGGTGCGCCACGTTCGGCCCGGCGAGCCGATGGAGTATCTTCGAGGCGCAGCAGGGGAGGGAAGGACTCAGCTCCGCGTTGTGGAGGAGCGCTCCGGAAGCGGCTGGTTCGACGTGTCCGCGGGCGCGTTCTTCGACCCGCTGACGGCGGTGATGCTCTGCGTGGTGTGCGGAATCGGCTTCTTCATCACAGTCTTCGCCGCCGGCTACATGAAGGGGGAGCGAGGCTACTGGCGCTTCTTCGCCTACCTGGGGCTGTTCATCTTCGCGATGACGATCCTGGTGATGGGCGACAACCTGATCATGCTCTACCTGGGGTGGGAGGGCGTGGGGCTGTGCAGTTACCTGCTGATCGGCTACTACTACGAGAAACCGGCGGCGCGTGATGCGGCGAAGAAGGCGTTCATCGTCAACCGGATCGGCGATTTCGGCTTCGCGATCGGCATCATGTCGATCTTCTACTGCTTCGGCACGGTGAGCTACTTCGGCGACGGCCCCGGCGCCGCGGCGACGGGCGGCATGTCCGGGTTCGTGGAGATGTTCACGAACTGGCGGGCGGTCGTTCCCTTCGAGCGGCAGTGGCTGGTGCCGGTCATTCCCTTCGCCCTGATGCTCGGCGCTTTTGGCAAGAGCGCGCAGTTCCCGCTCTATGTCTGGCTGCCCGACGCGATGGAGGGCCCGACGCCGGTCTCGGCGCTCATCCACGCCGCCACCATGGTGACGGCGGGCGTCTACATGATCGCCCGGCTCGGCAGCGTCTTCTTCCAGTTCGAGGCGGCGGTGGTGACGATCGCCTGCGTCGGGGCGTTCACAGCCTTCTTCGCGGCGACGATCGGGATGCGGCAGTTCGACCTGAAGAAGGTCTTCGCGTACTCGACGATCAGCCAGCTCGGGTTCATGTTCGTCGCCGTCGCCGTCCTGGCGCCGGTGGCGGCGGTGTTCCACCTGGTGACGCACGCGTTCTTCAAGGCGCTGCTGTTCCTCAGCTCCGGCGTCGTGATGCACGCGATGCTGGGGCACCTGGACATGCGGAAGATGAGCGGCCTGAAGGAGGTGCTCCCGAAGACGCGCTGGCTGATGCTCGTCGGGTGCCTGGCGCTGGCCGGCTTCCCGCTCACCAGCGGGTTCTTCTCCAAGGACGAGATCATCCACTTCGCGCAGCACAACCCGATCAGCGCGACCTTCGGGTGGATCCTCTTCCTCGTGCTGCTGGTGACCGCCTTCCTCACCGCCTACTACACGTTCCGGCTCTACTTCCGCGTGTTCGAGGGGCCGCTGCTCGTCCCGGACACGCCCGCCCCGGAACACCATCCCGCCGACGACCACGCGCATGACGCCGCCCACGGTCATGGTCACGCCAGCGCCGTCGCCGTCCAGGCTTCCGACACGGCCGAGAGCGGCGTCGACGCGCCGGCCGCCTACACCGATGAGCATGGCGAGCCGAAGGAGCCCGCGCACGGACACGCCGATGATCACCACCATGATCACGAGCCGGCAATCATGATCGTGCCGCTTGTGGTGCTTGCGGTGGGTGCGCTGATCGGCGGCTTCTTCAACTTCCCGTTCCACTGGCTGGGCTCGTTCCTCGGGAACTCGCCGAGCTTCGAGTACGACTACGCCGCCGGTTACCAGGCCTTCGGCAGGGAACTGCACGGCGCCCACGCGAAGACGTTTGACGCCGGGTTCGGCTACGCGGGCGACATCGGGTGGCTGGGCCTGTTCATCGGCGCGGCCGTGGCGCTGGCGGGCATCGGCACCGCCTATTACCTCCACCTGGTCGAGCGCGGGAAGGCGGCAAGCCTGGCCCACACGCTCCGCCCGCTGGCGAAGCTCCTGGAGGGCAAGTACTGGGTGGACGAGATCTACGACGCCCTGATCGTCCGCCCGCTGCGCGGGCTCGGCCGCGTGCTTTACGTGGTGGACTGGGCGGTCGTCGACGGCGTGGTGTGGCTGCTGAGCTTCATCCCGCAGCTCAGCGGGCTGACGCTCCGGCTGGCGACGCAGCGCGGGCATCTCCAGGGTTACGCCCTCTCGATGCTCCTGGGCGTGGCGGTGATCCTGCTGGTGATGTTCCTGTAGCCGCAGGGGCGCACGAGCGCCCGCGGCACGACGGCGGTGACGGCTGTTTGACGACGTGACAGATTGAGCGATATGTCGATCCTGCTTCCCATCCTGCTGCTCGTCCCGCTCGCCGGCGCGGCGTTCTGCTTCGCGGTGCCGGCGAGGTCCGCCAAGTGGGTGGCGCTGGCGACCTGCGTGGTCGAACTGGTGCTGGCGCTGCTCCTGGCCCCCGAGGCGCTGGGCGCAAGCGCCGAGGCGCGTTACGAGCCGGACTGGCTCATCGTGGACGGGCTCGACACCGGGCTGCGGCTCGGCGCCGACGCGGTGAGTTGGTGGCTCGTCGCCCTTACCGCGTTCCTGATGCCGCTGGCCGTGCTCGGCAGCTTCGGCGGAATCCATGTCCGCGAGAAGAGCTACTACTTCTGGCTGACCGCGCTGATTACGCCGATGGTCGGCACCTTCCTGGCGCGGGACGGCCTGCTCTTCTACGTCTTCTTCGAGCTCACGCTGGTGCCGATGTTCTTCCTCATCGGCCTCTGGGGCGGAGAGGATCGGCACTACGCCGCCAAGAAGTTCTTCCTCTTCACGTTCGTCGGCGGCGTCTTCACGCTGGCGGGGCTGCTCTGCCTGGGCATCTCGGCCGGGTCGTTCAGCTTCGAGGCGATGACATCCGAGGGCCAGCAGATCGCGAATCCGACGCTGAAGGTGCTGGTCTTCGCGGCGCTCATGACCGGCTTCGCGGTGAAGACCCCGCTCTTCCCGGTGCACACCTGGCTTCCGCTGGCGCACACCGTCGCCCCGACCGCGGGGAGCGTGATCCTGGCGGGCGTGCTGCTGAAACTGGGCACGTACGGCGTCTTCAAGCTCGGGATCCCGATGGGTCTGCTGAGCGAGGTAGGCATGCCCGGCGTGGATGGGGACGGGCTGATGGAGGTGATGCGCAACAGCGTCATCCCGTTCGTCGCGATACTCTGCATCATCGGCATCATCTACGGCGCGCTGGTCGCCTGGGTGCAGCAGGACGTCAAGAAGCTCGTCGCCTACAGCTCGGTCAGCCACCTCGGATTCTGCGTGCTGGGCCTCATCGCGCTCAATGTCCACGGCATGCAGGGCGGCGTCTTCTACATGATCAGCCACGGCATCAGCACCGGGGCGCTCTTCCTCCTCGTGGGGATGATCTACGACCGCTACCACACCCGCATGTTCAAGGACTACGGCGGGCTGGGGCGCGTCATGCCGGTTTACAGCTTCTTCATGGTGCTCTTCGCGATGAGCAGCATCGGGCTGCCGGGCACCAACGGCTTCGTCAGCGAGTTCCTCACGATCCTCGGCGCTTTCACGAGTCCGTTCCTCGGCCCCTGGTACGGCTCTTTCGCCGCCATCGGCGTCATCCTGGGCGCCGTCTACATGCTCTACATGGTCGCGAAGCTCGTCTTCGGCCCGCTGCGCCTGCCCGAGGTTCATCCCGAGGGCGCCGGCGGAACGCATGCCTTTGATCTGCACACGGGCGACGGCGAGAAGACGCTCGAGCCCGGGTCGCAGTCCGACCAGGGGCAGGCCGCCACGCCTGACCATGCCGGGCACGCCACCTCCGCCTCCGGCCTGCCGCAGGACCTGAGCTGGCGGGAGATCGGCCTCCTGGCGCCGCTGGCGATCGTCGTCATCCTGCTCGGCGTCCTTCCGACGCCGCTGCTCTCGAGCATCGAGTCGGGCGTGCGCGAGGTGCGGACGCCGCACTTCGATCCGCCGCCCGAGCAGGGCGCCATCATCCGAACCCGCGAGGGCCATGCCGCGCCTGCCGCGCCCGGTGCACAGATGCGACGCCAGTCGCGCTCCCTCACGCCCGAGGCCGCCGACGAGGCCCGTGATCGGGCGATCGACCGCTGAAACCACCCCGGCCCGCGCAGCATGCGGGCCCCCTATGCCAGTGACGCTTACGCCATGGAACTGTTCACGCTCCTGCTCCCCGAGATTCTGCTGACGGCCGCCGCGCTGCTGCTGTTCATGTTCGGGGTTATCAAGTCGTCCGTGAGCCGGCGCGCCGCGCCGTGGGTGGCGCTGGTCGCGCTCCTCGCCAGCCTCGTCGTCGCCTGGATGCAGGCCGGCGGGATCGACGACGCCCACGTCGACTGGACGGGCGCGCTCCTCAGCAACGGCTTCAGCGACTTCGTCAAGGTGCTGGCCGCGGGCATCGGCATTTTCTTCGTCCTTCTGAGCTGGCCCACCAACGACGACGCGACCGGCAACAGCGCGATGCGCTTCGGCGCCGACGCCGGCGAGTATTTCGGGCTGATGCTGCTGAGCTTCGCGGGGATCATGCTCGTCGGCTCCGCCAACGACACGATGCTCCTGTTCATGGGGATCGAGCTGGCGAGCATCCCGACCTATGTCCTCGTCACCATGAGCCGCCCGCTGCCGGCGGCGCAGGAAGCGGGCGTCAAGTACTTCTACCTCGGCGCCATGAGCGCCGCGGTCATGCTGCTGGGCTTTGCCTACCTCTACGGCGCCACCGGGACCACGAACCTGATCGAAACAGGGCAGGTCTTCGCCGGCCTGCGCGAGGGGCTCGGGTACGACACATCCAGCGACGCCGTCCTCCGGCCTGCCACCTGGCAGACGCTCGGCGTCGTGCTGGTGATCTTCGGCTTCGCCTTCAAGCTCGCCGCCGTCCCGCTCCACTTCTACGCGGGTGACGTCTATACCGGCGCTGCGACGCCCGTCACGGCGCTGTTGAGCTTCGTGCCCAAGGCCACAGGCATCATCGCGATGATCAAGGTGCTGCTCGTGGTCGGAGGAAACGGCTTCGGCCTGCCGGACCCGGTCTGGAAGGTGCTGTTCGTCATCGCCGTGCTCACGATGTTCGTAGGCAACACCCTGGCGCTCCTGGCGGACAACATCAAGCGCGTCATGGCCTACAGCAGCATCGCCCACAGCGGCTACATGCTGGTGGCGCTCACCGTCCTGGCCGCGGGCGCCTCGGTGCGCCCGGTCACCGACGACGGCATCATCCCCAGCGCCGCGGCCGTGATGGCGGGGGGGCGGTGGGGCGAGCAGGCGGTCAGCGGCGTGCTCTTCTACCTCGTGGCCTATGGCATCATGAACGCCGGCGTCTTCGGGGTGCTCATGATGCTCCCGAGCCGCCAGCGCATCACGGATGCCGATGGCGTCGTTCACCGTCTGCCGGCGACCAGCGCCGAGACCTACGACGACATCACCGGCGCCGGCCGACGCCATCCGATGCTCGCCCTGGCGATGGCGATCTGCTGCATCTCGCTCATCGGCATCCCGCTCACCGTCGGCTTCCTGGGCAAGCTCTACGTTCTCTGGCCCGCCTTCGAGCTGGCCCGCGACGCCGCGGTGACCGATTCCGGCGCCCGGGCCATGTGGTGGCTCATCGGCCTCACCGTCGTCAACGCCGCCATCGGCGCCGCCTATTACCTGCGCATCCTCGCCGCCATGGTGCTCAGCCCGTCGGTCGAGGAGGAGGACGCCGAGGCCGAGGGCCGCGTCTACACGCCCGCCCCCGCGCCGCGACAGCCGATGCCCATCGTGCTGGGCACGGCTCTCTCCGCCGCCGGCGTGCTCTTCATCGGCGTGTTCCCGCCCGCCATCAACCTCGTGGGCGGGCTCGCCAACCAGGCCTCCAGCGCGGTCATCCGCACCGAGTCGGTCGCGCCCGCCTTCGCCGACAGCCTGGAGGAGCCGGCGCTGCCGGGACCGTCGGCGTCTGCGCAACCCTAACGATAGTTTCGTCAGTCGCTCAAACGGTGCTGGCGCGGCGCAAAGGCCGCGCCTGCTACCTTTGTTGCATGAATCAAATCCCCTCTCTCACCACCCGTTCGCGCTCCCTCCGGGCGCTGCGGGTTGCGGCTGCATCCGCCGTCCTCGCCGGCGCCTTCACCAGCGCCGCCCGCGCCGATGAGCCGGCCGCGGCGCCCACCACCCAGGAACTCCTCGACCAGATCCGCCTGCTTCAGCAGCAGGTCGAGGCGATGAAGCGGGCCGATGCGCCTGCGTCGGCCCCGGCAGCGCCCGTCGCCGAGTCCGCCGACGCCCTGGGCGCCGTGCTCGAAGATGCCCGCGCGCGTGCCGGCGCGACGCCCGTCATGCTCATGCAGGAGGACGCCGCCCCCTTCGTCGCAGGCCACAACGGGAAGTTCATCCTCGCCAGCCCCGACGGCGACTTCACCCTCAACCCCAACTTCCAGCTTCAGCTTCGCTACGTCGCCAACCTCCGCGGGGAGGATGGCGACTCCTTCGACGATCTCGACACCGGCTTCGAGATCCGCCGCACCAAGGTCGGCTTCAAGGGCAACGCCTTCGGCCCGGACCTGAAGTACGACATCAAGTTCGCCTTCAGCCGCGACGGCGGCGACGCCACCCTCGAGAACGCCTTCATCGACTACGCCCCCGACGAGTTGTTCGGCCAGTCGAACGTCGGCCTGCGTGCCGGCCAGTTCAAGGACATCACGTTCTTCGAGGAGACGGTCAGCTCCAGCAAGCAGCTCGCCGTCGACCGCTCCATCGTGAACGAGTCGATCGGCGGCGGGAACACCGACTTCATCCAGGCCGCCGGTCCCACCTTCAGCGGCGAGAAGTGGGAGGCGATGCTCCTCTACACCGACGGCGCCAACACCGACAACACCCCCTGGGCCGACGTGAACTGGGAATACGGCGTCGCGGGCCGCCTCGACATCACCGCCATGGGCGACCCCGACGCGGTCTCGGGCGACTTCACCGCCCTGGGCGCCGAGGAGAACTCGGCGCGCGTCGGCGCCGGTTTCCACTTCGCCGGCATCGGCGACTCCCGCACCCTCTGGCACACCGTCGACGCGCAGTACGAGACGGAACAGGGCCTGGGCCTCTTCGCCGCGTACTTCGGGCGCTGGGGCGAGAGCGACGGCGAGGATGCCTTCGACATCGGCGGCCTGCTCCAGGCCTCGCAGATGGTCGGCGAGGACTGGGAGGTCTTCGGGCGCTACGGCTTCATCATCTTCGAGAACGACGTCGTGCTCGGCGAGGGTGAGGACGCCGAGGACTTCTTCCACGAGATCACCGCGGGCGTCAACAGGTACTGGAACAAGCACAACCTGAAGCTGACGATCGACGCGGTCTACCTGCCCAACGGCAACCCGGGCAGCAACAGCGGCATCGGTCTTCGCAGCAGCGACGGCGAGTTCGACGACCAGGTCGCGATCCGCGGCCAGATCCAGCTCCTGCTGTAACCTTCCGCAGCCGGAGCGACAGGTGAAGGTGAGATGAGCGGCGGGCCGGGCGCTTCTGGCGTCCCGGCCCGTTGCATTCAGCCACGATGCCTTGACGCGATCCTCCGACCCGGAAAACCGAATCCTCCAGGTGCAGAACGTGCGATTCGCCGCCTGTGGCAGTCGACGGCGTTTGCTGACGCCAAACGACGCTCTTCCCGGACCACAAGGCAGCCGGCCCGTGAGGCCAATGCAATCCCCGAGGCGATGGGCCGCGAGCGCTGCCCGGCGCCCTCCCGCCATGCGTTAAACTGTCCCGATGCCCGCCGCCGATCTACTGGTCCACGCGCCGCCCCGGGAGCCGGTGGGAGATCTGGATCGGGAATTGCCCTGCCCCCTCTGCGGCTACGACCTGCGCGGCCTGCCCCCGGGGCGCTGCCCGGAGTGCGGGCACGCATTCGACCCGGCGGAGCTGGCGCGCACGGAGTCGTTCCGACACCCCTGGCTGTTCGAGCATCACGCGGGCAAAAAGCCGCTCCGCTCGTTCCTGCGCACGCTGCTCGCCTGCTTCCGCCCGCATCGCTTCTGGACAACGCTGCGCCCGCAGATGCCGATCCGCATGCGGCCGCTGCTCCTGTTCGCACTGCTGATCTCGGCCCTCGGCCTCACGAGCCTGCTCCAGGAGGTCGTCACTAACGGGTTTGCCCTGTGGCAGCGCAACAGCGCCAGCCGGCAGATGTACCTCGCTTACCACGGCCTCGACATTGAGTCGACAAACCCGATCGTCGCGGCCCGCATTGCTGCTGAACGGCGGCGAGTGAACAACATGTTCCCGATGCCGGACCGGAAGCAGTTCTGGCTGGATGTCTGGCGGACTCCCCGGCTGGAGGGCTCGCTGGCCATCGTCGTCGTCGCCGGCGCATGGCCGTGGGTGACGCTGGCCACGCTCCTGATCTTCCGCCAGTCGCTGCGGCAGGCCCGAATCCATACGGGTCACGTGCTGCGCGCCTGCGTCTACAGCGGTGTGTGGGTGCTGCTGGTTCTCCCGGTCACGCTGCTCCTGTCGCTGTTGTTCCACGTGTGGCAGCCGCAATGGCTAACCGACCACTTCGGCTACGGCAGCCCCCTGAGCATCCTCTTTGACCACGCCGCCCCCGCGGCGATCATGGCGATTGGGATCTGTTTCCTCGGCGCCGGCTTCGCGGTGTGGCAGGCTTATGCGCGATACCTCCGCTTTCCGCACGCCGCCGCCACCGTCCTCGCCTCGCAGGTCATTGTCTGGCTGCTTGCGCTGCTGGCGGTGCCAGCTGCGCAACTTATCCTGAGCTGATGTGCGCTCCCGGGATCCAGGCGGGGCTTTCCTCCGCCCGCCGATTGCGCCGCATGCGGTATAGTTACGGAATGGGATCGTCCCGATGGTTGCTGCTGCTCTGCGCCTGCCTGATCCCGCTGCCGCCGGCGGCGGGGGTGGCCGCGCAGCCGGACGAACCGACAGGCCTCGTTGCAGACCTGGCCGACCCGGACGTCCGCGTGCGCGAGCAGGCGATGGAAGCCTTGTGGTCGCTGCGCGACGCGGCCGTGCCGGCACTGGAGGAGGCGGCGCAGTCTCCCGTGCCGGAGGTGGCGCGGCGCGCGCGGCTGCTGCTGGAGCGACTGAAGCTCGGCATCGACCCGGGCACGCCGGAAGTGATCGTCGAGCTGGCCGTCACCGCGCGCGAGTCCGACAGCCGGAACGAGCGCTCACAGGCACGGCAGCGGCTTGCGGCCTCCGTCAGCGCCGCGGCGCCGCCCATTGCGAGGCTGCTGCGGGATGCGGTGCTTGGCGACCCCGCCGCCGGGCCGGACCCGCGCGACACGATTCTCGCTGAGCTCTGGCCGCCCGATCCGTGGATGCTGGCGCGCGTGGCTGACGAGCTGGCGCGAACGGGGGAGCATGCCACGCTGCTGGTCTGGCTGGAGCAGGCATCGCGCGGCGGCGCCATGCCGGCGGCCGCGCCCAACTACGCCTACGCCGTGCGGGAGCTGGGCGATCTGCCGGCCGAGATCGATCGGTGGCGCGAGCGTCTCGACGAGGAGCCTTCCCCGCAGGCGCGTCGCGTGCTGGGCTGCCTGCTCTTCGCAGCGGGCGACCGAGAAGCAGCGCAGGGTGCGCTGGAGCCACTGGCCGATTCGCGGCTGCTGCCGGTGGCGTGGGCGCTTCTGGATGGGGACATTCCCGGCGCGCAGGCGATCGCGCGGGAGCATCCCGAGGAACTGGTTCGCCACTCCCTCGAGCTCGTTCTCTCGCGCCTGGCCGCTGGCACGGGGGCCGGCGCCGGCGAGCAGGTCAGCGTCTGGCTCAGCGAGAACACCGAACGCCTGCGGACCGATCTCCGGCGCACGCCTTCCCGGAGCACCGCCGAGGCGCGACGCGCCATTCTCGCTGCCGTCTATGCCGGGCAGTCGCGCGAGGCGTTCGGCCTGGCGGATGAGATCGACGCCGCCGGCCTCATCCGCGTGCTGTGCCGCCGCCTGGAGTACGAGGCTGCGTGGGAGATCGCCGACGAGCACGTGCGCCGGCGAAGCCCGCAGCTCCGGAGCGTGCAGATCATGCAGCGCCGGATGCTGGACGAGCTTCGCCCGCGCACGCAGGGACGCTTCCGCGTGCCGGAGCTGTCGGGCTTCGCACGGACGCGCCTCGAGGCCGGCGAGGCGCTGCGCGAGGAGCGCTTCGCGGAGGCCGCGGCCGCCTATGGGGAGCTCGTAGAGGCCGACGACGGCGATCCGGCGCTGCGATGGGCGTGGGGTCATTCGCTGGCAGCCCTGGGGGAGGCGCGCGGGGAGGAGGAAGCGGCCCGGGCGATCTTCATGTCGATGGCCAACGGCTGGGTGCGGCGGGGCGTGGCCGAGGAGATGTGGCTCGTGGACCAGCGTGAGGCGGCGCTGGAGCAGTATCGGGAGGCGGCGCGGTGGTCGCTGCTGGTGCCGCTGGACGGGTTGACGGCGCTGGAGGCCTATTCGAACCGGTTGATGGAGCTGGGCCGCTACGATGAGGCGCACCGGGCGGTCGCGGCGAGCCTCGTGCTGCTGCTGGCGGAGGATACATACAGCCAGCTTGCGGACCTGGATCGCGGTCTCTACTTCGCCTGCTTCCTGATGTCGCAGCTGGAGCGCGTGGAGATGAACCTGGCGGCGCAGGCCGGCGACTGGGAGGCCGCCGAGGCGGCGCTGGCGCGCTCCGTCGCGCAGATGCCGCAGACAGAGGCGGCGATCGACCTCGTCACTGCGCTCGATGCAGCCGGGGAGGAGGAGAGGGCCGACCGGATCTTTCGCGAGACCTTCGCGCCGCTGTACGCCGCGGTGAATCGGTATCGGCAGTCTTCGATGCTGAACAACCAGGCGGCGTGGCTCGCCACGTCCTGCGGCAGGCGGCTCGACACAGCGCTGACGCTGGCGCAGACGGCGGTTGCCTGCGACCGGTCGAGCCCGGCTGCGCTGGACACGCTTGCCGACGTCCACGCCCGCCGCGGGGAGGGGGAGCGTGCGCTGGAGCTGATGGACGATGTTCTGGCGCTCGCGGAGGCGGCCGACGTCGAGGGGGGCAGCGCACTGGGGCAGCTCAACGACTACATCCTTCGCCGCGAGAAGATCCGGCGACTGGTGGCAGACAGCGCCAAGCGACCGTGAAAGGCGCGTGATCAGATCTCGGGCAGCTCGCCGCGCTCCAGCTTGCGCCGGCGGGCGCGGTTGGCGAGGATCATCACTATCGCCATCGCGGCCCCGCCGATGAGCAGGCCGGGCAGGCCGATCATGAGCCAGAACCGTGTGCCGCTGTCGATCACTCCCTCCGCCGTGGCGGGGCGGGTGGCGACGGCATCGGCAGGCGCCGCCGCCGCTGTCAGGGCAGGGGCGCCGGCGAGGAGCAGTGACCCGAGAGAGCGCGTCACGGCTTCTTCACCTCGAGCTTCAGCGCCGCGTAGCCGTCGATCTCGAAGTGCTCGATGCGCAGCTTGTGGGCTCCGCCGAGCTTCACGGCAACGGACTCGGTGCGCGGGCCGTGGTGCGTCCAGTCCTCGTGGACGAGCTTGTCGTCCAGCCAGACGCGGATCCCGTCGTCGCTGGTGATTTCCAGCACGTAGTCTCCCTCGATGGCCTCCAGCGAGCCCTCCGCCACGGTGGCGAAGTGATCTGTGGGAACGCCCTCTGCCCAGGGACGCGTGCCGCGGAAGTCCAGACGCTGAAGCTGCGCCCGGGCCAGCGGCTCCCCGGCGATGAGATGCCCGAACGCCTCCGGCTTCGTGCGCGGCTCGCTGGCCTCGTCATACTTGAAGAAGCTGACGTTCCAGTCGATCGGCACGACGAAGCGCCGGTACTCCACCGTCACCGGCTCCCCGGCGGGGATCGTGCGGCCGAACTCGTCGACGATGTCCTGCGTGCCGACCCAGGTGGCCTTGAGGACGACATCGGTCATCTTCGCCGGGCCTTCGGGCGTGAGCTTCACGAGATTGCCGTCGCTGCGCTCGATGGTGGCGCCGTCGGCCTGCAGGTCGCGCCACTCGCCGTTCGGGGAGAGCAGGCGAAGGGTCATGCCCGTGTTGTCCATCGCCACCTCAGGCCAGATGGCGGGGCGGCGGTAGTCGTAAGGTCCCCACTCGGTGACGCGGATGGCGTCGCGCATGGGCGGGTGGTTCGAGAGGGGCGCGGGCGTCCTGGCGCCCTCGATCGGTTCGGGTCGGAAGGCGGCGATGCGCCCCTCGCGCGTCGCGTCCTGCTGTTGCCCCGGCACGACCTCCTGGAACTCCACCCCCTCCAGGTCGAACTGCGTGCCTACGCCCTGGAACGTGTTGCCCCACCCCTTGATGTCCTTTGTGTCGCGCGCGAAGAGGGCGGTGCCGACGTTGACGAACTCGTTCTGCGCGATCGTGTAGCCGTGGCTGTCGGTGTCGCGGAACTTCGGATAGCCCCAGTTCGGGTCCTCCGGCCGCCGCGTGAAGAGGCGGATGGCCGTCTGGTCCTCCTCGAACCGGTTGTACATGATGGAGTTGTTCTGTCCATGCTCGATGCTGACGCCGTCTTCGCTGCGCGCGAAGTCGTTGGCGAGGATCAGCGTTTCGTAGCTGTAGCCGCCCCAGATGCCGTGCCAGCAGCCGTGCAGCTTATTGCCGATCACCTGGCTGCGGCTGAAGGTGATCTCGATGCCGTTCGTGGGCGCGTAGGAGAAGTCGTTCTCGAACAGCAGGTTGTCGTTGCAGCCGCCCTGGCCGGTGTCCATCGTGCTGCGGCCGGCCCAGAGGAAGAAGCCGTCGCCGCTGTGCGTGGCGCTGTTCCAGGCAAAGATGTTCTCGTTGCTCTGCTCGTAGACGAGGATCGCTGCCGAATCCTGCCCGCGGTTGTAGACGCCCTCACTGTGCCCGCGGACGTTGAAGTCCAGCCGGTTGTTCATCACCTTGTTCCGCGAGCTGCGGTACATGCCGATGCCCAGGCTGCTGTTGAAGCTGATCTGGTTCGAGTGGATGATCCCGTCGTTGCAGCCCGTCAGCATCAGCCCGTTCTGTCCGCCGGTCACCGTCACGCCCGTGATGAGAGAGCGGTCACAGTCCTTGAGATAGACGGCGGCGCCGAAGCGCAGCCACTCGTCCTCCTCGTTGTCGTGATAGCTCATCCAGTCGGACAGGTCCTCCTGCCACGGCGTGCTCTTCATGCGCTGGCGCCAGTTGTAGGAGAGGTCGCAGTCGCGGATGACCAGGGCGTCGGCATCGCGCGCCATCAGCGCCACCTTGTATCCCCGCGCCTTGAGGTTCCTGACGGTGACGTTGTTCCCCTCCACCTTCACCGCCAGCCCCGCGAAGAGATCCGGGCGCGTCGGATCGTCGGTGCCGATGAGCGTGGCGCCGGCGAAATCGACCGTGATGCCATCGCCGCGGATCACCAGCGCCGGCTCGTCGAGCGATGCCGAGGAGAGCCTGTAATCGCCGGGGGCGAACGTCGTGTCCTGCGTGATGACCATGCCCTTCTCCGGGCGGGCCGGCTGGCCGCCGGTTTCCCGCGCGAACGAGGCGACGGGCAGCAGGAGCCAAAGCGAGAGAGATGCCGTCAGGAACGCTGCGAACTTCATCCCACCATCATTGTCTCCCACCGCCGGGCGTGCCACCGGCGAACCGGCCCGGCTCATCGGTCTGTTGGTTGATCATGAAGGCGGCCGTGTCGGCAAAATACGGCCAAAGCGCCTGCGCCGCCTCCGGCGTGACGCTGCCGGCCGCCACCGACTCTTCCAACGCCTCTCGCATCAGCAGCAGCCAGCGCCCGGCGGCGGCCTTGTCGACGGGGAAGGGGGCATGCCGGGCCCTCAGGCGCGGATGACCGCGCTGCTGGCTGTAGTTCGTCGGTCCGCCGAAGCGCTGGATGAGGAACATCCGCAGGCGCCACTCCGAACCTTCCCAGTCGTCGTCGGGATACATGCGCCCGACCAGGTCATCGCGCCGCATTTTTGCATAGAAGCGCCCGACGAGGTCGGTGAACCCCGCCTCGCCGATGGCTTCGTAGATCGTCTGCTCGTCGGCCCGGGCCACGCTCAACGCCCCGACTCGTCCGGCAGCCTGAAGCGGGCGATGAAGAGCTGGCTCCCGTCCCCGCCGCGCTTGCTGGTCCACATGAGGTGCCTGCCGTCGCTGGTGAAGACGGGCAGGCCGTCGAACCCCTCCGCGAACGTGACGCGCGTCGCGCCGCTGCCGTCGGGACGGATCAGGTAGAGTTCGTAGTTCTGGTGGCCGTGACGGCTCGTTGCGTAGATCAGCCATTCGCCGGACGGATGCCAGTAGGGGCCCCAGTTCACGTGCCCGTCGTCGGTGACCTGCGTCTCCTTGCCGCCGCCGGTGATGTTGCCGTCGGCGTCGAACTCCAGGTCACGCACGAACACCTGGAGCAGGTCGTTCCCTTCGCGATCCGAGCGGTAGACGAGGCGACGGCCGTCGGGCGAGAAGAAGGGGCCGCCGTCGTAACCGGGCGTTTCGGTGATCCGCACGGTCTTCGCGAATCCGGTGCGGTCGGCGTTGAGCGTGCCGACGTAGATCTCCATGTCGCCGGTGCGGTCGCTGGCGAAGACGATGTGCCGCCCGTCGGGGCTGAAGGCGCCCTCGGCGTCGTAGGCGTCGTTGTCGGTGAGCGGGCGACGCGCCATGTCCGGCGCGGCGTCGCGCAGGTCGCCGTGGGCTGCCTGCGGATTCCGCACTGCGTGCTCCCACGACGGCCAGAGCCACAGTTCCATCCCGCGCGGGAAGCTCCAGCGGTAATCGCGCCCCTCGCGCTGGTAGCCGGCCTTCGGCTCGTCGGCGACCTCCTTGCCGGCGGTGCTGGCCAGTAGAATCGCGCTTCCGTCCGGCGAGAAGTAGCCGCACGTGTTGCGGCTCGGCTCGTCGCTGACCCTGTAGGGCGCCTCGAACGGGCCGTCCTCGCCCAGGCGGGCGACGTACATCTGGTAGTGCTCCTGCCCGTGAGGCGTGGCCTGGAAGATGACCCACTTGCCGTCCGGCGAGAAGTATGCCTCGCCCGCCGCCGCGAACATCTTGCCCGTCGTGAGCTGGCGGACGTCGGAAAGGAGCGTCTCCTCCGGGACGTGAAGCACGGGCTCGGCGTCCGCCGGCGGCTGCGCGGCGGGCTGCGCTGATGGCAGGGCGATCCCGAGAACCAGACCGGCCAGGGTGGTTGCGAACATGTCTCAAGTTTAGCGCCCCCCCGCCCGCCCGGGGAACGCCCGGGCCCTGCGACAAGCCATTCCACCTTCCCCGGAGGTGGAGCACATTAAGGGCACGAAGGGAAATACAGCCCAGATGCGCCGGGCCATTGCGGCATCCCGGCCATTCATCCGAGCCTCATTCGTGCCGCTTCAACACCCCTTCATGCGCTTTGCTTCGTGCCCTTCGTGAATTCCTTCGTGTCCTTCGTGTTCCCCCTCGGAACTCACGCCGCCGGCCGCTTCGTGTAGAAGGTCGGCAGAGGCTTGCCGAGCTTCTCCCAGTGCTGGATGACCTTCTCCGACTGGCCCGCGGAGTTCAGGACGTGCAGCTTCCGCTTCACCATCTCCGTGATCGCGTCGCGCGCCGGCCCCAGGTACTTCCGCGGGTCGAACTCCGCCGGATCCTTCACGAACACCTCCCGGATCTTCGCCGTCATCACCAGCCGCAGATCCGTGTCGATGTTCACCTTGCACACGCCGTACGTCCGCACCGCCTTGGCGATCTGGTCCTCCGGCACGCCCCGCGCGTTGGGCATCTTCCCGCCGTACTTGTTCACGAGCTCCACGAACTCCTGCGGCACGCTGCTGCTGCCGTGCATCACCAGCGGCAGGCCGGGGCACGTCTCCATGAGCTGCTCGATCCGGTCGAACGCCAGCACCGCCTCGTGCTTGAACTTGTAAGCCCCGTGGCTCGTCCCGATCGCCACCGCCAGGCTGTCGATGTTCGTGCGCGCGTAGAAGTCCTTTGCCTGCTGGGGATCGGTCAGGAACTTCTCGATGTTCTTCTGGTACTCCTCGGCGTCGAGGCCGACCACGTCCTCCTCGATCCCGCCGAGCATGCCCAGCTCCGCCTCCACGACGACCCCCGCGGCGTGGGCCATCTCAACGGCCTTGGCCGAGAGCGCCACGTTCTCCTCGTACGGGTGATGCGACCCGTCGATCATCACGCTCGTGAACCCGTCGGCGATGCAGGTCTGCACCAGCTCGACCGTATCGCCGTGGTCGAGGTGGATCGCAATGGGCAGGTCCGGGTGCTCCTCGACGGCGGCATCGATGATGTGCTTGAGGTAGCGCATGTTCGCGTACTTGCGCGCGCCCTTGGAGATCTGGAGGATCACCGGGCTCTTCTCGGCGGCACAGGCGTCGATGATGGCCTGGGCCAGCTCCATGTTGTTGACATTGAACGCGCCCACGGCGAAGCCGCCCTTGTAGGCGAGGTCGAACATCGGCTTGGTGGTCATCAGGGGCATGCCGCGAACCTCCGGATCTCTTGAGTGCGCAATGCCCACGGATTGCAATCCGTGGGTCTGGCGGGAAACGTCCCCGACTATAGCGTCCACCCGCGCGGAGGATCACCACCACCACCCACCACCACCCACCACCACCCCCCCGAGGGGGCACGCAATGTGCTACCGCTCACGCCATGCACTCGCGCCGCGCGCGGCCTCTGGCGTGCCTGACCGCCCTCTGCCTCTGCCTGCCCCTCATCCCCGGGTGCGACGACTACCCCCGCGATCCGGAGGGAACGCTCGGGCGCGTCACCGGCGGAACGCTCCGGGTCGGCGTCTCCGAGGCCCGGCCCTGGGTCTGGCGCCAGGACGGGGAGGCGACCGGCGTCGAGGCCGATCTCGTTCGCGAACTCGCCGCCGAGCTCGGGGCGGAGGTCGAATGGAACTGGGGCGGGCAGGAGGAACATCTCGCTGCGCTGGAGCGGTTCGAGCTCGACCTCGTGATCGGCGGCGTCACGCAAGCCACGCCGTGGAGCAAGCGCATCGGCCCCACGCGCCCATTCGCCGATTACAAGGTGATCGTCGCCTTCCCGCGCGACGAGCGCCAGCCCTTGCGGCTCGATGGCCTGGAAATCGCCGTCCCGGCCGGGAGCGACGTCGCCGCCGACCTGCGCTCGCGCGGCGCGATCCCGGCGCCGGTGGATGATTTCTGGGAGAACGGCCCGCCGCCGGGCGAGCCCGTTGCGATCGGCGAGTGGGCACTCGATCCTCTCGGCATGACGCGCGGCCCGGAGCTGGCGCGCCGGCGCCATGTCCTGGCCGTGCCGCCGGGGGAGAACGGCTGGCTCGTCCGCATCGAGCGCTTTCTCGAAGCACAGAAGCCCACGATCGACCGGCGACTCGCCGAATCGCTTCCCACGCGCCGGCCCTCGACGATGCCGCAGGAGGGGTCGCCGTGAGCACGCGCCGTCCTTTCCGGCATGGCGACGCCCGCGCCCGGCTCATGCGCCGTGCGATCCGGCTCGAGGCGATCACCATCGCCGGCATGCTCTCGGTCATCGCCGTCGTCGGCCTGACCATGGGCTCCTCGCAGGCGATGAAGACCGCCTGGATCGAGGATCTGCTCTCCCTCGTCCCGCCGATCGCCTTCCTCCTCTCCGCGCCCGTCCGCCGGCGCGACCCCTCGCACCGCTTCCCCTTCGGCTTTCACCGCGCCGGGCACATCGCCTTCCTCGCCGCCTCGACGGCGCTGCTCATGTTCGGCCTCTTCCTGCTTTATGAGTCCGTCATGACGCTCGTGAAGCAGGAGCACGCCACCATTGGCACGACCGTCATCCTCGGCCATCAGCTCTGGGCCGGCTGGCTCATGATCGCCGCCCTCGTCTACAGCATGATCATCCCGGTCACGCTCGGCCGCCTGAAGCTCCCGCTCGCACACCAGCTTCATGAGAAGGTGCTCTACACCGACGCGCAGATGAACAAGGACGACTGGCTCACCGCCGGCGCCGCGATCCTGGGCATCCTCGGCATCGGCATGGGCTGGTGGTGGGCCGACGCCCTCGCCAGCGGCGTCATCTCCCTCGAGGTCACCACCGACGGCGCGCGCAACCTCAAGCGCGTCGTCTTCGACCTCATGGACGCCCGGCCCACCACCCCCGAAGGCCAGCCCGAGACCGCCCTCGAATCCCGCATCCTCGCCGCCGTGCGCGATCTGCCCTGGGTGACCGACGCCGAGGGGCGCTTCCGCGAGGAGGGCTCGCTGGTCACCGGCATCGTCTTCGCCGTCCCCATCGACGAGCAGCACCCCATCGCCCGCATGCGCCTGGCCACCGCCGCCGCCGAGCAGGCCGACTGGCGCTGCCACGACATCCACGTCATCCTCGTAAGCTCTCAAGACCTCCACCACAGCCATCGCGCCGACGCGGAGGATTGAAGAGAGGCGGAGCGACGAAGTGGCCCATAGCCGCGGCACCGAAGGCAACCCCCATAGCCGCGGCACGGCGTGCCGCAGGTCGGGGCTAAACGCAGAAGAAGGCACGAAGCCACGTAGGCCGGAGACCCTCTCCGCCTCGGCCTGCGGCCTCGGCACCTCTCCGGGGGGAAAGACGTGGCGGGTGTCTCGCCCGACACGCTCCCCGGGTCGCCGCGCCGTGCAGGGGGCGCGCTTGCGCGTCCCGAAGTGCGTGCACACATCGCCAATGTGTGCGCGCACATCGCGAAAGTGCTTAAGCACATCGCGAAAGTGCTTAAGCACCGCGCCAATTGGTGTAAGCACATTGGCGCTGGGAGCGCGCACATCGGCAATGTGTGCGCGCCTAACGCGAAAGTGCTTAAGCACCGCGCCAATGTGCGCGCTCCCAGCCGCAATGTGCACGCTCCCAGCCGCAATGTGCATGCACACATCCGCGATGTGCGCGCACACATTGGCGATGTGTGCGCGCACTTTGACACGCGCACGCTCCATTTTCGCCCCTCTCTCAGGGCCGTTCCACGAGCGACAACGCCCGCCAGCGGCATGACACGCCCTTTTCCCGGACCCCGCGGCACGCCGCACGTTTCGCGTCGCCTCGCGACCCCCCGGGGGAAGCTCGGGATCGCGCCCGACCGGAGTCCAGAAGGCGCCTCGGCGTCGCGCGGCGGCGGAGGGGGGCGACGGCGGGCGGTGCGGTGTCCGCGGCGGATTCCGAGAAACGGCCCCGAGCGACCAGCCGCGACAAGGCAGCGTGAGGGGGGGCGGTGGGCTTCGGTGCCTGCGGATGGATGAGGGGATGGGCGTAGCATGAGGGAATGTCCCTTCCCCCCGCATCACCCGCCGCCGCCGTCGACCCGCGGGGCGACCGGGCGGCGCCGCGGTCCGTGCCGCAGGGGGACTGGATCGACGTGCCCCGCCTGCTCCAGGCGAGTCGGCCGTCGGCGGGGGCGGGGCGATATCTCCTGCTCCTCCCGCCGCTGGGCCTCGCGGGGCTGCTCGGGGCCGTCATCCTCATGCTCTTCTCGCCGGGCCGGTCGTTCTGGCTGCCGGTGATGGCCCTGGTGTCGCTGGCCGCCAGCGCCGGGGCGCTGGTCGCAATGGCCCGCATCGCCACCCGCGCGCGGCAGGAGCGGCGGGTCGTCTCGGAGATCGAAGAGCTCATCACGCTGCGCCACTTCCGCCCGGCGGCGGGCCGGCTGGTGGGGCTGATGTCGCGCCCCATGCGTCTCGGCCCCAACCGCACGATGGCGATGGTGCAGCTTGCCCGCGTGCTGGAGCGCTACGGGCGCTTCGAGGAGGCGATCGAGGTCGCCGAGGCGATCGGGCGCGACCCGGCGGCCGATCCCGCGACGCGCTTCATCCTCGGGTGCGCGCGGGCGATGTCCATGCTGCGCGCCGGCCGGCTTTACGACGCCGGCGAAGCCATCAGCCAGCTCCGGCGCGAGGTCAATCGTCTCGACGACGCCGTCCGCCGCATGGCGGAGCGGGCCGGCGAGGAGGCGGCGGACGCGGAGGTGGAACACGACCCGGCCCCGGGGCCCCGGAGCTTTGATTCGGTGGCGCTGGTGATGGTCGAGCTCTACCGCGACGTGCAGACCCGCCACAGCGCCGAGGCGCTGGCGACGGTGGAAGAGAAGCGCCAGGCCCTGCGCGACGGGCTGGGCATGGGCCTGGCCGACGCGCTGGCGCTGGGAAGCGTCGCCGCGCACCGGCTGGGCGATGCGTCGAAGGCGGCCCGGATGTGGGCCGAGGCGACGCTTCTAATGGCGGAGGACGAGCTCGTCCGGCGCTACCCGGAGGTGCGCGAGGTGGCTGGGCCTTTCCGCGCCTCGCCCCGCCCGCGCGAAAGGGGGGTGGCATGACGGAAGTCGGCCCGATGCCGGACGCCGACGGCGGCGCCGCGCGGCTGATCGAGCGCGCCCGGACGCGCCTGGCGCTGTCGCGCCTGCTGCACCTGGGGCTCCTGCTGACGGTGGGGTTCGGGTTCGCGCTGGGCTCGCTGCTCGCGGCCGACTGGATCGCGCTGCTGGCGCTGCTGGCGGCGTTCGTGTGGGTCTTCCTGGTGGTGCGCAGCGCCAGGATGGTGCGCCGCGTGCGCGGCGCCTGGGCGGCGGTGCGGCTGGGGCAGTTCGCGCCCGCCGAGGCCGGGGCGCGCGAGGCGCTGGCGACGTGGTCCCTGCTGCGCCCGGTGA
>JAEZED010000021.1 GCA_023417885.1 Planctomycetota bacterium | reverse complement strand
CCAGGTGGCCGCGCATTTCGGAGGCGGCGTCGGCATCGACCTCCGCCTGGCGGAGGCGCTTGAGCGTCGCCTCCGCCTGGCGGAGCTGCTCGTTGGTCGCCCCCAGCTCGCGGAGGTCGGCGAGCTTGATCTGGATCTCGCTCACCCCCAGGCGGGCGGCATCCTGCTGGATCCCCTCGAGGGCGTCGCGGAGTTTCACGCCCGCCTCAGCGTCCTCCATGAGCTGCTGGAGGCGATTTGAGGCAGCCTCCGCCGACGCGGCGCCGCCCGTGAGCGCATCGGTCGATGCGCCGCCCTCCATGAGCTCCTGGAAGCGGCGCTTGAGCTCTAGCAGCTCCTCGCCGGCGGCCCGGGTCTTGAGCAGGTTCTCCTCCGCCAGGACGTCGAAGTCCCGCCCGGACAGGTCGAAGCCGAGCGTATCTGTGAACCAGTTCCCCCACTTCTCGCGCTCGAGCTGCAACAGGGACAGGTTCAGCTCCAGCTCGCGGATCCGGCGCGACGTCTCCAGCAACGCCTGGTCTTGCATCGCCCGGGTCATCTGCTGGTACGCGGCCGCGACGCCCTGGAGCCGGCCGGTCGTCTTGTCGAAGGTGAGGTTCAGATTCCCGTAACGACTGTTCAGCTTCTCGACGATCTGCTGGGCCTCGACCTGCTGCTGTGCGGTCAGCCGGCCCTGCTTCTCCAGGTCGCGCAGCCGCCCGATGTGGCTGAGGTCCGTCGCGCGCAGCTTGTCGGCCTGCGCCAGATGATCAGCGGCGGCACTCTCCAGTTCGATGACGACGGTGCCCAGTTGCGAGAGGGCGTAGGTCGCCGCGCCCGCTGCCAGGACGATCGCCGCCAGCGGGTGCGCCGCCAGGATCGCCCACGTCCGCGTCGCCGTCGCCGCCAGCACGGTCAGAGCCGTGGTCACCTTGCCGATCAGGAACGGCACCCCGACCACGATCGCGGTGAACTTGCCGACCGACATGATCGCCTGCTGGTGATCGCGCACGAATCGCAGCGCCCCGTTGGCAGCCTTGGCGAGCGCGGACGCGTACCCCTCCACCTGGCCGCTCAGCCCCGCGATCGTGGTCTTCACGTCGAGCCCCTCGAGGAGCTCCTGGGCAACGTTGCGGAAGCCGATCCCGATGTTGTCCGTGAGCGTGCTCCAGATCCCGCTGAGCGTCTTGCTCTGCTTCGCCATCATGCCGGCGAAGCGCCCCCCCTCCGACGTCAGGCTCTGGAACGCCACCTCGAGGTGGCGGAAGTGAACCTGCCCGCTGCTGACCAGCTCCCGAACCTCGCTCTCCGCGACGCCGAACTGCCTGGCCAGCTCCTGGATGATCGGGATCCCGCGGCCGGTGAGCTGGTTGATGTCCTCCATCGCCAGCCGGCCCTGGACGCGGTTCTTCCCGTAGATCTCCGCCAGCTCGCCGATGTCCATCCCAACAGCGGACGACACGTCCCCCAGCATCCTCAGCTCGTCGATGACGCCGGCGGGAGTACTGCCGAAGGCGAGCATCTTCCGGGTCGCGGCGGTCAGCCCCGGCATGGTGAACGGCGTCTTGGCGGCGAACTGCTCCAGGTCGGCAATCACCCGCTGCGCCTTCTCTGCGGATCCGGTGATGACCTCGAAGGCGACCTGCGCCTGCTCCGCCTCCGCCGCTGCCTTCACGCCGAACCCGAGCGCGCCGATCCCGCTCAGCCCGCCGGCGACCCCGAGCAGGCCGGACATCTGATTGGTCAGCATGCTGACCCGGCTTCCCATCGCCGTCATCGCCGAGTTGCTCTCGGAGGCCTGGCGGGCGAAGTTGCGAACGCCCTGGCCGGCGCGGGCGATCGTGCCGAGAAACCCGCCGGCAGTGGCGGTGAGTTTGACGTTGAGGCCGCCGATGTTTGCCATGGTGGTTTTCCCCCGCCCCCCCCCCATCCCAATTTCCGCAGCGAAATATCGTGACTAGGGCCGACGGTCTCCTATGCGCGGCTGAAAAGTTCCGACGCCCCCCCCAGGGGTCAGCTCGCCGGCTCCTCATCGAGGAGGTTTGGTATCGGGCGGCGGGCGCCTCGAAATGCGCGCTGATTGCCGAGTGGGTCCTTGCTCGCCGGCTCCTCCTCGAGGAGGCTTGGTGTTGGGCGACGGGCGCCGCGGAAGGCGCGCTGGTTGCCGAGCGGGTCCTCGCGTGCCAGCCTGGGGTATCCCGTCGTCCCTCGCGCGACGACGCCCGCCAGGTAGTTGAGGCGCTGGCAGAGTCGGGTCAGGGGATGGCCCTGGTCAGGCTCGTCGAGATAGGCCGCCGCAAGCTTCTTCAGCCGCTCCAGATCCCACGCCACCTGAGAGTGCCGAAGGCACTCCAGCACCTTCACGGCATCCACCCGCTCGAACCCGTATTCCGCCCCGCCATACTTGCGAGGCCAGGCGCAGCACCGCCACCAATCGCTGAACTCGATGCGGATCTGCTGCTGCTCCGGCGAGAGCTTCCGGTGCTTTGCCACCGCACCGGTTGCGCTAGCAACCGGAACGGGTTCATTGACGGGTTCAATGGACCGGTTGGGGGGGTAGTCAGAGGGGGGGGTGGTACCCCTAGTCACACGGGGGGATGGCGCCCGCTTTGACAACCACCCGTTGTCACTATGGGGGGTAGTGACTACCCCCCGTTTCCGCTCCCCCCCTAGCTGGAGGTATGTGTCGGGGATGCGGTAAACGCTGGCGAAGCGCCGCTGTCCCGCCAAGCCACCCTTTTTCACCAGCTCCAGGTACCCGTTCGCGGTGAGCCACTGGCGGGGCTTGTAGACCTGCTCCAGTTCCATCCCCAGCTCTTCCCTGAAAGCCTTCGCGCCCGGGAACGATTCTCCTGTCCTGGCGTCGGCATGTAGCCAATACACCCACCACACCGCCAGGGCGGTTCCGTGGCGCTTCATCTCTTTGAGCGCACCAGATCGAATCAGGTTGACCGCTCGAGTGAGGTTGCTGGGCTTGTCGTTAGCGTGGGACTTTCTGGGCACAGTCGTCACCAGGGGGAAGGAGGTCGCGGTGGCAGATCTCCGCGTGGGGGAACTGACTCAGGAGGCGATGCGTCACCAGGCGGACTTCGACCACCGCGGCGACGGCGAGATCCCGCGCCAGCTCCGTCCGCACCACCGCCGGGATCTCAGTGTTCAGGGCCGCCGACATCGACTCCAGCATCCGGTCGGCGGCGCGCTGGATGTGGTCCACGTCCTCACCCTCGAATTGCTCAGGCGCGCCATGGAGTGCGTCCGCGATCTCCTGGAGCTGCGCGGCGAGCTGACGGCCGGCGAGCGCCAGGCGCGTCGGGCTTCGACCCCGCGCCTCCAGCCGCATCACGCGGCTGAGGTGCCAGAGGGCGCCCGCCACTTCATGGCGGGACTTCACGACGGCATCGGTGAGCGTCACGGGGCGGCCTCCTCCCTCGTCGAGAGGAACGCGGGATCCGTCTTCAGCTCCAGCTCCGCGATCGCCACGTCCAGCTCGTGGTGCTCAAGGCCGCCGGCGAGCCGACGCGCCGCCGCGGCCGCGGATGCCGACACCAGGCTGCGCTCGGAAACGCTCGTCCCCGAGTAGGCCGGGATGCTGGTGACCGTGATCTCCCCGAGGTCGATGTTGGTGAGCGTCCTGACGACGATCTCCCCCTCCATGTCCCACTCCTCCGCCAGGGCCGTGAAGCCGAAGCTCATGCCGGCGACGTCGCCGCGGCGGACGAGCTCGAGGAGGTCATCCGCGTAGCTGGTGCGCGGGAGCTTGACGGTGAACGCCAGGCCCTTGCGATCCTCCTTCAGGCTGAGCGTCTTCGTCGTCGTGCGGCCCAGCAGCAGGCGCGTTTCGTGGTCCACCAGGGCGCGGATGTCCTTGCCGCTCTTGAGGCTGCTGGCGAAGGCGCCCCGGCGGATCTGCTCGACGAACCCGCCCAGGTCGGCGCTGCGGGTGTCGAACACCGCGGCGTACCCGGAGAGCGTCCGCGCCCCTCGCTCCGCACGGAGCTCGAGGGGCGCATCCTGGAGCGTGACGTGACGGCGTTCGAACGTTGGGTCGCTCATGGTTTCCCCTTGCGCCTGGCGTTCCTGGCGAGGATGTGGTGGATGAAGGATGTGCCCTTCGCCGCGACCGTCGCCCCCGGCCTGGCCCCCAGCCCGGCGAGATTGCCGGGAAGATGATCGCCGCGCTCGAAGCTCGCCAGGTCCTCCGAGCTGACCTGGCTGAAAGCCCGCAGCATCCTCGGGTTTGGCGGCGGCGCCGGTGATGGTGGATCGGGTTCGCTCATCGGGTGGCGTACTCCTCGTCAGGCGCTGCCGCGCCGAAGGTGTCGCATTGCCGGTTGCGGTAGTCGGTCACCGCCTGGACGAACTCGCGCACCCACTTCCGACAGGTGGCGCGGTGACGGCCCACGACCACCGTCCGGAGGCGGATGCCCCCGGAGCGGCCGCGCGTGCAGTACCGGAACAGCGTCCGGATGCAGGGCGCACGGCCGTTCACCTGGAGCTCAGGCAGCTTCGCCGCCTCGGCGAGCGAGATCAGTGCCTGGTTGCTGGGGTGGTTTGGTTCTGGCATGGGCACGGCCACTACCTCCTCCTTACGGATCGGGTGTCATGAGTTGTGCTGCCACTACGGGCCGCCCGCCATTCGTCCCAGGCGCGGTCGAAGGCGTGCTGGCCGGCGGCGTGCCAGAGGATGTCGGCCGCTTTCCCGATGGCGTCCCAGGCCTCCTCGAGGGAGTCGGCCACGTCCGCGCGGGCCCTGGACTCCCGGGCCTGCTCGGCGGCGACCCGGGCGGCGAGAACGCTGGCGCCGAAGGCCAGCTCGACAGCGATCCGAACGTCATCCGGTAGGACAAGCGCGGGCGTGGGAACGCCCTTGCTCTCAGCCGTTTCCTGTGGCATGATGGAGCTCCTGAGTCTTGCCCGTCGTACCGGCGTGTCCCGCGAAGAACTGCCGGCGGCGGGCGAACTTTTTTTACCCATGACGCCGGCCGCCCCTGTGGCGGCCCGCGTCTTTGGGTGACGAGAGGTATTAGACCAAAAGCGTTCAAGAACGGCAAGTGGCCAAGCGACGATCTCCCATCATCCTCAATACGGCGAGGCTCAGAGAGGAGCGACTCAGGAGGCGGCTATCCATGAAGCAGGCCGCGATACTGGCAGGCTTCAAGTCACACGAGCGCTGGTACCGCATTGAATCGGGGAGAAGCCCCAACCTGACGCTGGACGTGCTGACGCGCATCGCCGCGGCCGTTGGCCTCCAGCCTCGCGACTTGCTGCGCCGTCTCACGGGAGAGGAGCTCGACGAGCTCCACGCGCAGATGGAGGCGGATCGCCGGCGCGCAGGCCTGGAGCAGGCCGACATGTCGCCGGAGCAATTCGTCCGCGTCATGATCGAACTCGATGGTGCGGAGGAAACCGTCACTCGCCTTGTGAAAGACGCTGATGTGGCGCGGCGGCTACTCGAGGGCTATGACGGGGATAAGGAACGGCTGACGAAGCTCATCCTCAAGGCGGCACTTGCCGGCCTGCGACCCCCGCGGGCTCCCCGCGGCTAGCCGATCTGCTCCATGACGCGGACGGCGACGGCGAGATTCTTCTCCGCGTAGATCTCCGTCGTCTTCGCGTGCTGGTGCCCCAGGACGACCTGGGCGGCGTCCAGGCCGAACCCCTTGCGGATCTCCGTAGCGGCCGTGTGACGCAGCCTGGCGGGCGAGAAGCGGTGCGCCCGTGTCCAGGCCTGGATTTCCTCCGGCGGGAGCCCTGGCGGCGGCGGAAACGCCGCGTCGCAGGCGTTGTGAACCGCCCGCCGGTAGCTCCCCGGCGTGTAGTGCCGGCCGGGGCGCTTCATCGGCAGCTCGCGGCGGTTGGTGCCCGGCCGGTTTCCGACCGTCGCCGGCGTCACCCGCTGCGCGTGCAGCAGCTCGCGGCGCTCCCGCTCCGCCTCCGCCGGCGAGAAGAGGTAGGCCGACAGGTCGGGTCGCAGGAAGGGCCGGATGAGAGCCTGGGCCCGCGGCCCGATCGCGACGGCGCGGTCGTGGCCGCGGTGGCTGTTCTTGTGCGCCGCCGGCCGGTAGATCCAGACGCGCCCGGTGGTGTCCAGGTCGGCCCCGCGCATGATGACCAGCTCGCCCGGGCGCATGCCGGTGAGCATCTGGATCTCCACCATCGCGGCGACGGTCGGGGAGAGCCTGGGGAGAACCTGGCGGACGTGCGCCGGCGCGACCGCGGTCACCGGCGGATTGTCCGGCGCCGACGTCCTCCCCTTGCGCAGGCCCTCGACCGATCGCAGCGCCTCCCAGATCGCCGGCGGGATCAGCTCCTCCCCCACGGCATGACGGAAGGCCTGGACGACGATGCGCGTGTGGTCGTTCACCGTGCCGCGCACCAGGCCCCGCTCCACCAGGTGCTCCCGGAAGGCCTTGAGGCGCTTCGGCCCGAAGTCGCCGGCAGGGAGCTGGCCGTAGAGCTGGCGGAGGATCCGCATCGTCGGCTTGATGTGGGTGAGCCTGGTACCGGGCTGGCCGTCCGGCCGGCGGTGCACCTGCTCAGCGTGGCGCTCGAACGCGCCGGCGACGTGCTTCACCAGGACGACGGCCGCGCGTTCATCGGGCCGGCGGCGCCCCCGCGCGAGCCACTCCGAGATGGCCCGGTCGTACGCGTGCTGCGCCTCCGGGGATCCGAAGGCGCCCAGGTAGTGATCCTGGCCGTTGAGGGTGACGACGGCCCGGCCGCTCGCCTTGTGGAGGCGCAGCTTGGGCAGGCGGTTCCGCAGCTTGGGCATGGCGTGCGCTCCTACCGGGGCGCGAGCCGTAAAACGGTAGAGTACCGTTTTGGCTCAGTGCCCCAGGCCGCGCACCGGCACGCGCCGGCGGAACGCTTCTGCAAGCTTTCGGCTGGTTTTCGAGGAAAGCCGGAAGTGGGATTTGAACCCACAACCCCCGCTTTACGAAAGCGGTGCTCTGCCGTTGAGCTATTCCGGCCTCGCGTGACGAATCAGTGTCCGCCGCGGCCCGTCGCAACGCCGCCCTGCCGACACTCTTACGCCTTTTGGACGGCATCGGATCGAAGCGGGCTGTCATTGTTCGCGGCGCGTGCGGGAGGGTCAAGCCGAGGTGGACGAGCAGGCGTGGTGCGTCTATGCTCGCTGCCCGACCCGTTGCAGAGACCGCCCGGTCGCCCGGCGCTGCATCGCAGTGGCCGGAAGCGGTGAGCATTGCTCCCGGCGAACTCCCGCATCGACGCCCAGAGGACCCTGAAAGGAGTTGACATGCCCAAGCCGCGACGCCGCCGCAAGGTCGGCAGCAAGAAGCGCAAGGCCCGTCGCGATCGTCGCAAGCGCTAAAGGCGTTTGCAGACGGCCCCGGCCTTCCCGTCCGCGCATGCGGGCGAGCATACAACCGACGACCATCCGACGCCGGCCCGGTCGCGCGGACATCCGATATTCCACCGGATCCGCGCCACCGTGGGCCGGCGCTCTCTTGCGCGGGCCCGGCGCAATCCATCCTTAACATTCAGGCCTCCATCGGGCGATTAGGATGGGCAGAGCGAGACCATGGAAACACGCGACTCCAAGCTCCTCCGCCCCTCGCCCGCGCCCCCCGCCGCAACCGACGCCCGGGTCGCGGCCGCCCCGCCGCTCCACCCGCTCTTCTTCAACCGCGAGCTGAGCTGGCTCGACTTCAACAGCCGCGTCCTGGAGCTGGCCGAGGACGACGGGATACCGCTGCTCGAGCGCGTGAAGTTCCTGGCGATCTTCGCGACTAACCTCGATGAGTTCTTCATGAAGCGGGTCGGCGGGCTCCAGCGGCAGCGGGCGGCCCGGGTCTCCAGCCGGACGATCGACGGCCTGACGCCGGAAGAGCAACTGTCGCTGATCCACGCGAAGGTGAGGCCGATGCTGGATCGGCAGATCCGGTGCTGGTACGAGCAGCTCCACCCGAAGCTGAAGAAGGCGGGCATCCGCATCTGCCGTTACGCGGAGCTGGACGAGGCGGACCGGGCGGTCGCCGATGACTTCTTCCGGCGTCACGTCTTCCCGATCCTGACGCCGCTGGCGGTGGATCCGGGGCACCCGTTTCCATTCATCAGCAACCTGACCAAGTCGCTGGGGGTGATGATCGAGCACCCGGCGACGGCGGAGCGCAGCTTCGTGCGCATCAAGCTGCCGGAGAACCTGCCCCGCTGGATCCCGCTGCCCTCGGCATCCTCAGCGCCGGCGCCCGGCGCGGGCGCGGCGCAGCCGGACGTGCAGCGGTTCGTGCCGCTGGAGGGGGTGGTCGGCGGCAACCTGCCGACGCTCTTCCCGGGCTTGAATGTCCTGGAGCATCACCTCTTCCGCGTCACGCGCAACGCCGACGTGGAGATGGACGAGGAGGACGCCGACGACCTGTTGGAGCTGGTGGAGCAGGAGCTGCGGCAGCGGCGGATGGCGCGCGTCGTGCGCCTCGAGCTTCCGGAGGCGATGAGCCCCGCGATGCGCGAACTCATCACCGACGGCCTGCACGTGGCGGAGCAGGACGTCTATGCCCTGCGCGGACCGGTGGACATGGACGATCTCTCGGCGCTTGGTGAGATCGACCGGCCGGAGCTGAAGTTCGAGCCCTGGAAGCCGCTCGTGCCGGCGCGTCTCGCCGACGACGAGGCGGACATGTTCAGCGCCATCCGCGCCGGCGACCTGCTGGTGCACCACCCCTACGAGAGCTTCTCGGCGAGCGTCGAGCGCTTCATCACCGAGGCGGCGGACGATCCGGGCGTGCTGGCGATCAAGATGACCCTCTACCGCACGAGCCGCGACGCGCCGTTCGTCCCCGCGCTGATCCGCGCGGCGGAGGAGGGGAAGCAGGTCGCCGTGCTGGTGGAACTCAAGGCGCGCTTCGATGAGCAGCGCAACGTGGAGCTGGCGCAGCTCCTGGAGAAGGCGGGCGTGCACGTCGTCTACGGGGTCGTGGGCTTCAAGACGCACACCAAGATCGCGATGGCGGTGCGCGAGGAGCGCGACGGCGCGGGCTCGGCGCTGCGCACCTACTGCCATATCGGCACCGGCAACTACAACAGCCGCACCGCGCAGCTCTACACGGACCTGGGCCTCTTCACCTGCGACCCGGCGATCTGCGGCGACGTCATCGAGCTCTTCCACTCGCTGACCGGCCGGAGCATGCACCGCGACTATCGCCGCCTGCTCGTGGCGCCGGTGAACATGCGCGAGCGGTTCCTTCAGATGATCGAGATCGAGCGCAGGAACGCCGAATCGGGCCGCGAGGCGCGCATCACCGCCAAGATGAACTCGCTCCAGGACGACATGATCATCCGCGCCCTCTACGACGCCAGCCGCGCCGGCGTGAAGATCGACCTGATCGTCCGCGGCTTCTGCTGCCTGCGCCCGGGACTGCCGGGCGTCAGCGACAACATCCGCGTCGTCAGCATCCTCGGCCGCTTTCTCGAGCACAGCCGCATCTTCCGCTTCCACAACGACGGCAAGCCGCGCCACTTCATCGGTTCGGCCGACTGGATGGTGCGGAACCTGGACTACCGGGTGGAGGCCATCACGCCCGTCACCGACCCGCAGGCGGTGGCGCGGCTGGACGAGATTCTCGAGATGGCGCTCGAGGCGGGCGAGCGCGCGTGGGAGCTGTCGCCCGACGGGGGCTGGATCGAGCGCGACTCGGGTGGCGAGGAGTTCCAGCGCCTCCTGATGCGCCAGGCGCTCCGGCAGGATCGGCGCGCGGTCAGGGAGTGACGCTCGTCGGAACCAGGAAACTCAGGTGAAGCTCGCAATGGCGCAGGTGCACAAGCCGCCAGGTCGCCGGCGTGAGATTGCCGAAGATCGGGCTCGGGAAGAACTCCCCGCCGTGGTGCTTCACGCGACGGCACATTTCCACCAGCCGCGCCGCAGCGTCGTGATCCGCACGCTTGGCATCCTCGCCTTCCGCCGGCGGCGCCGGGACGAGGAAGCCGGCGGTGCGCAGGCCCGCCGGCATCGACCGATCGAGCTTGGCGGGCGTGAGAATGACGCGTCGCAGCACCGCCGAGATTGGTCGGGGGAGCCGGCGGCCGGGAAAGCCCTCGAGGCTGAACCGCATGAACTTCGCCAGGTGGTCGCTCGCCTGGGCGAGCGTCCAGTTGCCCAGGCGCGTGTACCCCAGTTCGAGCTGGCGCACGTCGGCGATCACCTCGTCGAACGTGTCGAATCGAAGCGTCCGCCGCTCGGTCGTGGCGACGGGGGTTGACGAAGTGGCCGTCGGCTCCGCCATGGCCTGCGACTGTAGCCGTCCACCCGGCGTTCGGCAGCGCCGGGCGATGCCTCGGAACGTCCCGGCCCGGAACGCGCGGTCACTCGCCGGAGGGTTTGGCGGCGTGGGAGTGCGCCACGGCGGAACCCCGGGTTGCATCGAGCTTCAGCTCCGTCGTCTCCTTCCCTTTCGTCGCACGGACGGCCGTCGCCTTTGCGGCGTTGCTGCGCCATGTGTGCTTCTCGACGGTGGCGGGCTGCTCCTTGCCGTCGATGATGAGCGCGACGCGGCTGCCGGGCGTCACCTCGCCGCGCAGTGAGCCCTCGTGCAGGTAGGCGGTGATGAACGGCCGGCCGTTCACGAGGCTGCGGTGATAGGCGATCTGCACATCGAGCGCCGCCCCCTCGAGCGGCGCCTGGGCGGGCCCGGCCGCCATCTCGTCCACGATGTCGCGCAGTTCATGGTCATCCAGCTCCGCCGCGAAGCCCTCTCCCCAGAACTCGCCGTAGTTGCCGTGGCAGGAGCCACAGCGGTCGTTGAAGTAGCTGATCGGCCGACGCGCCCGGTCCAGTTGCTCAGGCGGCAACTCCCCCGCCGGGGCGGTGGTGGGGCCTGTCGTCGGCTGCCCGGCCGAGGCGAGGAGCAGGCCCGTTGCCGGCAGAGCCATCGACAGCAGGGGTAGGGCGCGCCGGATCATGAAGGATGGTAGTTCCCGCCGACGGCGGCGCCTGGTCGGGAGGTGGACCGACCAGTCGCGAAAAAGGGCGTTCCTCGCGTACGATCCATGCCATGAACCTCTCGATCGCCCTCGTCGCTTCCGGAATCCTCCTGACGCAGCAACCAACCGACCCGACTCGCGGCGAGCTGGGCGAGGGCGTGCCCGAAGGATTCGTCGTTCGGCCCGGATACAAGGTGACGCTGGTCGTCGAGGACCTGGAGGAAGCGCGCTTCATCGAGTTCGGCGCCGACGGGGAGCTCTATGTCTCCATGCCGCGGCAGGGGAAGATCCAGAGCCTCCGGGACGGCGACGGCGACGGAACTTTCGAGACGCGCGCCGACTTCGTCACCGACCAGAGCAACTGCCACACGATGCGCTTCCACGAGGGGTGGCTCTATTACACGAGCAGCCAGGAGGGGTATTGCCGCCGTGCCCGCGACACCGACGGCGACGGGCGAGCCGACGAGGTGCAGGACGTGATCACCGAGGGCATCCCCGCGGGCGGAGGTCACCCGTATCGCGGCGTCCTGGTGACCGACGAACACATCTACATCACCGTCAGCGACCCGACGAACATGACCGGGGAGCTGGAATCTGACCGGAAAACGCTCTACCGCTTCCGCTACGACGGCAACGGCTCCGCCGGCGAGCGCGAGGTCTTCGCAACCGGCATCCGCAACACCGAGGAGATCCAGCACCGCATCGGCAAGGACGGCCGGCTGACCGACGAGATCTGGGGCGCGGACCACGGGTCGGACAACTTCGGCGTCCCCTACGGCGATCGCCCCTCCCGCCGGCGCGGCGGAGGAAGCCAGCCGATCACCGACCTCAACCCGCCCGACGAGTTGAACAAGTTCGTCGAGGGCGGCTTCTACGGGCATCCGTACCTGATGGCCGACCGCACGCCGCGGCCGGAGTTTGCCGATCGTGACGATCTCCACGAGCTGGCGGAGAAGACGATCCCCGCCGCCTGGAGCTACGGCGCGCACACCGCGGTGAACGGCTTCACGTTCCTTTCCAGCAAGGCGGGCGAGCACTTCGGCGCCGACCACACGGGCGACCTTTTCCAGGCGCAGCACGGTTCGTGGAACAGCAGCGTGCCGGTGGGATACGCGGTGACGCGGGTCTTCTTCGACCCCATGACCGGCATGCCGTTCGGCGAATGGCCGATCGTGACGACCCACGACGGCAGTCGTCCGCTGGCGCGGCCCGTGGACTGCGCCGAGGCGCCTGACGGCACGATCCTCTTCAGTTGTGACCAGACGCGGCGGATCTACCGGATCTCGCGCGAGTGAAGCGATCGGCAACGTTGACGGCCCGATGCAACGACGAAGCCCCCGATGCTCATTGCACCGGGGGCTTTGCCGTCAGTTGGTTGTGAGAAACTACGCCTGGCGACGCCGCAGGAGCGGCAGGCCCATCAGCATCAGCCCGCCGAGGGCGGCTGAGGGCGTGGGGACGACCACGGAGTAGCCGGCGATGTGGGAGAAGTTGACGCGCCCGACGGAGCCGTCGGTGAGCGTGATCTCGAGCCCATCCATCAGGAAGTCGCTCCCATTCCAGCCGCTATCGGTCTGGATGGAGATCATCTCGATCAGAACATTGCCGTAGTTGGCGCGCATGTCGGCCATGGTCATCTCAGGACCCGAAGGGCTGTTACTGTTGTTCTGGTGCTGAAACGTCATGCCGTAGTCAGTCGAGTGCTGCTGCCAATCAGTGTTGGTGTGCTCGTCGTAGTTGTTGATGAACCGCGTGCCGTACCAGCTCTTCTCGTTGAAGCCGCCGCTTCCCGGCCGGGTGTAGATCTGAACCCACCAATCCCTGCCCGCCGTTAGTTCGGTGCCGCGGTTGGTGAAGTAACTGATGGACGACACATCCCCGATCGTGAGCGTCGCGGCCTTCGCGCCGAACAGCTTCGACAGGAAGTCACCGTCGGCATCGTATCGCGCATGCCAGTTCACCTTGTTGCTCGTCGAGTTCTGCCACGATGAGTCACCCATCCAGCTGCCGGGAGATTCGAAGACCGTCCGAGGCAGGTTCTCGTCTGGCTTCGTGTCCGGCCCCACCGTGAGCGTCACGGTGTCCGCGAACGCAGACCCGGAAAGAGCAATCCCGATAACCGCCGCAATGAGCGGCAAAACGCAGCGCTTTTTCATCTGTTTCCTTCCCCTTAGGGGTTGAATGCCCAGAGCCAGAGCGGCTCGATACGAGAAACGGTTCGCCGTTGTAAGAGAACCAGCCGCGCCGCACAAGCGCGACCGACCCAAACACGCGCCACCTCGACACATATCCGCAAGAATTCGACATCACCGATCGGTCATGGCGGGCCAGTCGCTACAGCCTGCCGAACCGAAACCCGGCAGCGCAGCCGCGAGAACAGCAAAAGCCCCCGGCGCGTCGCGCCGGGGGCCCGTCTGAATCAGGCGTTGAGCGTCCATCGGCCTCAGTTGGCGCGCCGCCGCAGGAGCGGCAGGCCCATCAGCGCCAGGCCGCCCAGGGCGGCGCTCGGCGTCGGCACGACGGCGGCGGAGAGGTTGTCGAAGTAGGCGTCATACTCACCGGCGATGCCCATGTTGTGGGCCTGGAGGATGACGTTGTCCACGCCATGGGCGCCGTTGCTGCTGACGGTGCTGAAGTGCGTCCCATTCAGGTAGAACAGCACGCTCGAGCCATCCAGCTCGATGCTCAGGCGGTTCCAGGTGTCCTGGCTGACCGCGACGCCCGTGTCCGACCACCCGAGGCCGGACTGCCAGAAGCGGAAGCCGGTGAAGGAGGGGGCGTTCATGTCGGTGGCGCCGACGACGTACTCGATGATCGGGAAGCTGGCGTTGCCGTTGCTCATCGTCGTCCACATGCCGGCGCGCGAGCCGTCATCCCACGTGCTGTCGACGAACATATCGACCGAAACCCTGACGTGACCCTCCATCCCCAGGTCGTACTTCATCCCCTGGTAGTTGTAGAAGTCGCTGTCATAGCTCCCGCCGCGATTGCCACTCTGCCCCGACTCGCGCACGCCGAGCTGGAGCACGCCGCTCCGCCCGCCGCCGCTTACGCCGGAGTCGAAGACCTGCGGCGCGTACCGATCCTTGTACCAGCCGGCCGTATCGCCGGCCGAGTTGAAGGACATGTTCACACTGTCCGCAAAAGCGCCCGCCGTCAGGCCAAGCGCGAGCCCTGCCGCCACCAGCGGCGCAATGAATCGCTGCATCTTCTTGCCCTTTCCCCGAGTGGGGAGATGAAAACACTGAGCCCCCGAGAGCCAACCGCAGCTCATCCCTGGACGCCCAAGCGAAACCTTGTAATGCAATCACCTCCGCGGAACAACCCGTCGGGGCAGCGAATATCAAAACACCGCCGAATCTTTCTCGTTACGCAACGGATACCGCGGTCAAGACGGATCTGCGGGTGGTGAGGCCACGCCTCCACGCCACAGTTCCGCAAGTTCCTGCATGTCGCGCCAAATGCCGCAGCCAAGGTCGTGTCCATCGAGTTCGCCGCTTTGCAGGGCCCTGCGCTTTGGCGGACCAGCGGGGGTGGAGGGCTGAGGCCATACCATGGCGCGCCGCGATGCCGCAGGAGGTTCAACAGCCCGCACGGATCCTCGTGCCCGTCCTCGCGGGCATCGGGAATGCCGTCATGACCGTGCCGCTCGTGCGTCGCCTCGCGCGGCTCGGCCGCGTCACGATCGCGGCTCGCACCCGACCGATCGCTGATGTCTTCCAGGATCTGCCCGAGCCGGTGGACGTGGAGGTGCTCGGCGCAGCCCCCGCCGGCGCCTGGCGAATGCACCGGCGGCTCGCGCGGTCGCTCCGGCCGGACTGGTACGTGGTTCCCTTCCCGAGCAACCGGTGGCAATACGGTCTCCTGGCCGCAACCGGCGGAGCGCCGCGCCTCGTCATGCACGATTATCCCGTCGGGAGGCTGCGCGCGCTGCGATTCGTCCCGCGGCTCCTGCGCGATCTCCGGCTGGTGCCCGCGCAGCGCGGCATTCATGACGTCACGCAGAATCTCTCCCTGCTGGCGGGTCTCGACGCCGATCCCGGCGAGCCGGATCCGCCCATCTTCCCGCTCGGACGCGAACAGCTTGACGAGGCGGCCCGGCTGCTGAGCCGTCGCGTCGAGGAGGGTTTCATCGCGATCCAGCCCGGGTGCGGCAATACCCCCGTTGGCCGCGCCAAACGATGGCCCGCCGCACGCTTCGCGGAGCTTGCCGACATCCTCGCCCAGCGCCGCCGGCCGGTGCTCGTACTGGAAGGGCCCGACGAGCGCGGCGTCGGTCACGAGGTCAGCCGGCTTGCCCGTTCCCATCCTCCCGTGCTCGAGTTGGGCGGCCCTCTCTCGCGCTCCGCAGGAGTGCTCCAGCAGGCGGCGCTCTACGTCGGCAACGACAGCGGCCTGGCGCACGTCGCCGCCGCCGTTGGCACGCCGCCTGTCACGCTCTTCGCCGCAGCGGATCCGGCCCGTGTGGCGCCGTTCGGCTACGAGCACCTCGTCGTCACGCCCCCGCCCGTCGACGGCAGGACATGGCAGCCGCTGCTGATGTACCCCATGGACCACCCCGGCCCGAAGCTGCGCCGCACGTCGATCGACTGGGCGAGCCACATCCGGCTCGACGACGTCCTGGCGGCGATTGACCGGGCAGAAGCCGACCCGCCGCTTCGCGCGGGCAACCCTCGAGCCCTATCCGCCTGAAACGTGGATCAGCCGCTCCGTTTCCGAAACCGTCTCGATGCGCACGTGGATCGCCCTCTCCGGGATCAGCTCCGCCACCTTCTGAGGCCACTCCACCGCCACGACGTCGCCCGCCTCGGCGGCAGCGAGCAACTCATCGAACCCGATAGCCTCGAACTCGTCGGCCCCGACGCGGTAGGCGTCGAGATGGAAGACGCGACGCCCTCCGGCGCAGGCGTACTCGTGGAGAAGAACGAAGGTCGGGGAGTGCACCTGCCGAGGCTCACCCCCGAGCCCGGACACGAGGCCCCGCACGAACTGCGTCTTGCCCGCGCCCAGGTCCCCTTCCAATGCGATCACCCCCCCGCGGTCCAGTCGCGACGCGAGCCGCAGCGCGACGGCCTCCGTCTCCGCGACGCTTGCGGTTCGGATCGGCACAGGCGTCGCGTCGCTCACGGCGCCTCCGATGCGCCCAGGGCGTGCTCCCAACCCAACGCAGCGAGCGGCTCAACCCGCCCCGCCCGGCGTATGCGCACGCCCGGCTCCGCCTCGACGTGGCCGATCGCGATGCAGCCGGGCACCGATACCATCGCAGCGGTGAAGAGCAGCTCGTAGTCTTCCCCGTCGTGCAAAGCGTGCCAGAGCGGGTCGCGTCCGGTCTGCTGTGCCAGGGCGGCGGCGTCGGCGTGGATCGGCACCGCCTCGGCGTCGACCGTCGCTCCAATGACGGGGCGGATCAGGCGCGGAAGATCGCGCGAGAGGCCGTCGCTGATGTCCAGCATCGCCGTCGCGCCAAGCTCGCCGAGTTGCCGCCCCAGGTCCAGCCGGGGTGCAAACGTCAGGTGCCTCCCGAGAATCGACCCGCCTAGCGGCCCGGAAACGAAGATCCGATCACCCACGCGCGCCCCGCCCCGCAGCACGGCACGATCCACCCGGCCCAGGATCCCGACCGTCACGACCAGCCGGCCGTCCCAACTGGCGAAGTCGCCACCCGCGATCGGACAGCCGGCCGACTCCCCGGCCTCCTCCGCCCCGAGGTAGACCGCCTGCACGGCCTCCAGCGGCATCGATCGAGGCGCCACGATGGAAAGCGTCGCGGCCACCGGCTCGCCCACCATCGCGGCCACGTCGGAGAGATTGCGGTTCATTGCCTTCCGCCCCGCCGCGGTCGGGCCATGGCGCGGCAGATCCACGTGAACCCCGTCCAGCACCGGGTCCATCCCGACGAGGACCAGGCCGCCCTGCCATTCCAGCAGCGCCAGGTCGTCACCAGCGGTTTCGAGCAGGTGGCGCGGGCGCGGGCGGGCCAGTTGGCGCTGGCGGACCCAGGCGAGAAACGCCTCCTCGCCGGCGGCATTGACAGGCGGAGTTGGAGGGGGCGTGGCGGGCATGCACGAATGGGCGTAGCGCGGGACGCAGGAACGATAGAAGCCGGGGTTGAAGAGGCGGCAATTTCGAGCCGATAATCGCCCGATTGCTTCGCTTGGCGTTGAAATCGGTTAGACTCGGCCGCCTGTGCGGGACGGCCGGAAATGCAGGGCTCCGCAGGAGGTAACGGAGCCGTCCGCCGGTCACCTGGCGTGAGCGGCGGGAAGCGGGCGCAGCCTCGGACGCATGCCGGCAGTCGGCGCTCCCGTACAAAGGGGGACGGCCCGGACGAGCCCGGAGGCGGCGCTGGCCGATGAGAAGCGAGCGACGACGGGTTCGCAGGGCAGTATCGGTTTGTCCGCGCCGCCGCCGAGCTGGAACCTCGCCAACGAGCCGCACGTAGCGCACACCGGAGCGCCCACGCCTGTGCCGGGCTTGATTATGTCCCACGAGCCGACCAGCGATCACCGACAAGCGACAGCCTCCGGCGGATCCGGCGCCCATCCCGCGCATCGCTCCGGCGGACACTCCGGCGTCTTCGATCCCGTCGCCCTTTCCCGCAAGTATCCGCATCTCCAGCCCGCCGGCGCGCACGCCGCCTTCGGGCCGATCCCGCTTCACCGGCCGATCACGCTCATCGGCTCCCGGAAGACCGCGCGGATCCACCTCAACAGCTCCACCGTCAGCCGCGCCCACGCGCTGCTCGTCGTCACGCCGGGCGGAGTCTCCATCTGCGACCTTCACAGCCGCGAGGGCACGCTCGTCAACGGCCGGCCCGTGCGCGAGGCCGATCTCGCCGAAAACGACGAGATCCAGGTCGGGCGGTTCTCGTTCATCTTCCATGACCCCCGGCCGGCGCCGGAGCAGGCGGCGCGGGTCGAGCCGATGGAGCTGCGGGTCGATTCCCCCGCGGGCCGGCAGAAGCTCACGCTCACGCGGCGGGTCACGCTCATCGGCCGGCGCTCCGGCAGCGACCTGCACCTGCCGTTCCCGAACGTCTCGACAGCGAACACTGCGATCGTGCGGCTGGAGGGATTCTCCGGCGAGAGCGACTCGATGGCCTTCGCCGGCTACGCGATCTTCGACCTCGGCGGCAAGGGGACGCTCATCAACGGCCGGCCCGCCCACAAGGCGCGGCTGAAGCCCGGCACGGTCATCGGGATCGGCCCCGCGAAGCTGAGCGTGGTCGCCGAAGCCCCCACGCGGGCGCCCGCCCCCGCCCCGCGCGAGACGGTGGTGCCGCCTGTCGACCGTGCGCCGGTCATCGAAGCTCCGACGCCCCCGCCGACGCTCGAGGAGCCGGAGTCAGCGACTTCGTTCATTCCTGAGCCGGCCGTCCAGCCCGCCCCAGCGCCGGCAGCGGAACCGGATCGCGACGAAATCCTGCTCGACGAAGAACTGACGCCCGAAGGGCTCGACGAGGATCTGCTCGGCGGCAGCCACGTGCTGCCCGCGATCGCCGAGCCCGAGGCCGAGGCCCCCGAGGAGACCGCCCCCGCCGAGCCGGTGGATGATTGGGCCGAGGAAGAGGTCGCCCACGACGCCCCGGTCAAAGATGAGGACGTCTTCGCCGAGCGCGAGCAGCAGGCGGCGGAGACGTTCGACCTCGGATCGCCCCCCGCCCCCGCGCCCTCCCCGGAAGCGTTCGCCGAGCCTGAGCCTGCCCCATCGCTGGCTGACGAGACGCCCGGGCCCGGTTTCGATGAGATCGGAGCCGCTGAGCCGGAGGCGGTCGTCGACACGCCCGTGCCGCTCGAGGATGAGGCCCTCGCCTCGGAAGGGGTGGAGACTGAGGAGGAGCCGGATTGGGCTCCCGCCGACGTCGAGCCGGCCGCGGACCGTGCCGCGGAGGATCAGGATGACGAGCCTGTCGCCGCTGCGGAAGAGGCGCTGGCTGCCGATCCGGAGTTGGACCTCGCGCATGAGCTCCATCTGGCCGGGGAAGATGCGGTGGAATCGCCGGACGAGGCGCCGCTGGAACTGGAGCCGGCGATCGAGGCCGAAGCGGCCGATGCCGAGGAAACGCCGGAAGAGGTGGATTTCAGCGTCGCCTTCGAGCCCCGCAACGAGCCCGCGACCCTGGATGATCTGGAGGACGAGGCCCCGGAGCCGCCCCAGCTCGACCGTCTGGAGCCGCCCGCTCTCGATGCGACCGAGGCCCCGCCCCAGGACGAGGAGGCGACGGCCGACGACCTCGCCGAACTGGAAGCCTTCGCTGACCAGGCGGAGGCGGATCTGCCGGCTGAAGAAGTCGATGAGGCCCCTGCCGACGACGACGACCTGCCCGTCGCCGAAGACGAGGCGGAGCTCCTTGCGGAGGAGATCGAGCCCGACGAGTCGCCTGTAGCCGAGTTGGGCGAGGACGAAGCCGTGCCGTCGGCCGGACCGGTCGCCGAGGCCCCGCGCTCGGACGACATCGACCTGTCCCGGCTCGATTTCACCCAGGAAGAGTCGGCCGGGGAGTCGCCACTGGACGTGACTGAGCCGGAGAAGGAAGCGCCCGCGCCCCCCGCATCGCTTCCCGAGCCTGTCCCGGCGCCGGCTAAGCCGAAGCGGCGCAAGGGCACCGGCCGGCGTCGGAAGAAGGATCCGGCCGCACCGGCGAGTGTCGGCGAAATCACCAGTGAGTTCGCAGGCGACGACCTCGCCTCCGAAGCCATCGACGACCCGGCGCCCGAAGCGGAGGTAGAGGAGCCCGCCGAGCCCGCCCATGCCGAAGCGGCCCCGGTGGTCGCTCGTGACGCTGGGGAGTTTGAGGTGGAGCCGGAAGAGCCGGTCGCCGAGGCGCCTCCGGCCCGGGAGGCCGTCGACGACGTACCGGAACACGTCGCCCCGGCCGCCCAGGCCCCCGTTGAAGCGGCGCCGGAGGTTGTCGAAGCGGTCTGCGAGGCGGACGCCGAGCCCGAAGCGGAGCCCGAACACGACTTCAAGGGGTTCGAGCACCTCGAGTTTGAGGCGCACCAGCCCGCCGGATCGACAGTCGATGACCACGAACTCGACGCCCACGAGCCGGCCGCAGCAGCCGCGCCCGACGAGTCGTGGGCCGACCACTTGGCCGCCGGGGCCGAGGAGCCAACCGTCGAGCCGTGGCATGAGGATCATCACGCCCAGCCCGCCGCCCGCGATCACGAGGATCTGGTGGAGGAGCCGGCTGAGCCCGTTGCGTCCGGGGCGGAGGCGGTCTCCGAGCTGACGGAGCCGACGCCGGAGTCGGCGCTGGACCTGTCCCAGCTCGATGTGGATCGCGACGAGGAGGCCACGGACCTTCGCCACTCGATCGGCGCGCTCAGCGACTCCGCCTTCCAACTCGAACTCGAGGCGCTCACCGACCCGCGAGGCGGCCTCGTCAAACCCAAGGAACCGCCCAAGGCAGCGACGCCGCCGCGCGTGCAGCCGTCGGGCAAGGCGCCGCCGGCCAAGCCGCCCGCCTCGCGCCCGCCCACGTCCAAGCCGGGGCCGTCCAACACCGGGCCGAAGCAACCCGTTGGCCCCGGGAGCGACTGGCGCCAGGACTGGGAGACCGAACAATCGGCGTTCCTGGGCAACCTCACGCCGCTGGAGGCGCGCAAGCCCCCCGCCGCTCCCGGAGATCAGGGAGCCGGGCGGTCGGACCAGGTCGAGGAGCTGCCCGAAGGGCTCGGCGAGGAGTACGCGCCACAACCCAGGCGCGAGCCGGCACGCGAGGGCGGCAGTCCGCGGCCCGGAGCGTCGGCCCCGCCCACCCCGCCTGCACCGGAACGCTCTGCCGCTCCGCAGCAGACATCAACACCGACGTCGGGCGACCGTGGCTCGCGTGGACCGGCCAAGGGTCCGCGCCCGAAGACGGTCGGCTTCAGCGGCCCCGTCGCCGAGGTGGAGCAGGCGGTCGCTCCCAACGCGGCGACACCCTTCTCAAGCGCCCCCGTGCACACGGGCGGGGCGCCGGTGCTGGATCCCTCGGCGGCGATGCCGGAGACGAGCGGCCTCCAGGGGCTGGCGAATCTGTTCGGCGCGCCCGCCGCGCCGGCGGAGGAGCATGAGCCCCTGCTCAGGAGCGAAGCACCCGCCGCCACGGAAGAGGCGCCCGCGACGGCCGGTGTGGAGAAGGAAGGTCGCGTCGGCGAGTTCCTGCGGACCACGCGCGGCGAGGAAGGCGCCAACGGCACGAACGGGCACGCCCCGAACGGGACTGCGCACGTGGCGCCCGTTCCGCCGGACTTCTTCAAGCGGCAGCCGGATCCGTTCTCCCCGCTGCACAGCGCGATGGACGCCGAGGCCGTCGCCCCGCGCCGGCGCAGCCTGTGGCTCGTGCCGCTGCTGCTGGGGCTGATGGTCGCAGCGATGATCGGCGCGGTGGTCGGGATCTACTTCGTGCTGGAGCCCACGGCCCCGGTGACGTTGCGCCTGCGCTACGACATCCCGCCCGCGCTCGACGAAGGGCCGCGCCGGCAATACAAGCACGATGAGCTGACCCGGCTCCAGACCGACGACTCGCTCCGCGAGAACGCCCTGAACGCGCTCCAGCGCACGGGTCCCGGCGTGGAGCCGGCATACCTGGCCGATCGCGTCGCCTTCAACAAGTTCGCCGTCAACAACGTCGACTGGAGCCTGGAGGAGCCGGACACACTCCTGCTGCGTCGCGAAGTGCCTGAGGCGGAGCGGGCCGCCGAGATCGCGCGCCTCAAGGCGATCGGCGAGGCGATATACGTCCTGGGGGGCACGCAGCGCGAGGCGCGTCGCCGGCACACGGACGAGGTTCGCCAGCTCTCGCAGGAGATCGATGATCTTCGTCGCCGCGAGCAGGCGCTCGGGCAGGAGATCGAGGATGCCGTGGCGGCCCTGCCCGAGGTGGAGGAGCCGGATCCGGCGCGTGCCGCCGAGCGTGAGCGCGAGCTGGCGGCGCAGATGCGCCGGCTGGACGAGCAGTGGAGCGTCGCGGATCGGCGCGTGACGGAGCTGAAGGAGGAGATCAACCGTCACCAGGGACGCAACCCGCTGGCGGAGGACGAGCGCCTCGCCGAGCTGCGCCGTCGCCTGTCGGACGTGGAGGCCCACCTCGCCGGCAGCGCGATACAGGCCGGCGCGTCGCTCGATGCCGGCGGTTCGTCAAAGCCGCCGGTCGATGTCGCGGCGCTGCGCGACCTGTTCGCCACCCGCGCCGAAGAACTGAGCGCCGCCGCCGCCCGCGCCGCCGGGGAGATGACGCCCGAGGCTGGTCAGTCGCTGGTGACCTCGGCCGAGGCGCTCGCCGGGGGGCTGACCGCAATCGTTGACGAAACCCTTCCGGCCCACCGGCTGGCGGCGGGCGAGGTGGAGCTGTTGCGCCAGTCGCTGTCGCAGGCGCGCCGGGAACGACTGGAAGCACTGCTGGCCGCGGACGAGACGGTGCAGCTGCTCGAGGGAGAGATCGCCCTGAAGGAGCGCGAGCTGGGCGCCGCAGTATCGGATGGCCTCACTGACGAGGCGGCGGGACTGCGCATGGCGCTGCGGCTGGCGCGTGACCAGCTCGAGGCGCGACAGGCGAAGGTCGCGGCGAGTGTCGAGGCGGATCCGCAGATCGTCGCCGCCCGCAAGGCCTACGAGGCGGCGGAGGCCGATGCGCTGGAGCGTCTCGGCGAGGAGCGGCAGACGATCGAGGCGGTGCTCGGCAGGCTGCGGGCGGATCTCCGGGCGGCCCTTGCCGGCGCCGGCGCGGAGAATGCCGCAGCGTTGACGCAGGCCGTCGAAGCGATGGAAGCCGCGGCACGGGAGATCATCCGGCACGAGACAGAGCGCCTGCCCCTGGCGGCGCGGGTTTGGGAAGCGGCGGCCTCCAAAGGGGGGCTGTCGCGCCGCGAGGCGCCGGCGATGCTGGCGTCCCTGTCGCTGCCCGCCGAGGCGCTGGCGCAGGCCACGCAGTCGTCGGACCTGAAGGCGGAGGCCGAGCAGCTGCGCAAGCAGATCGAGCAGCGCGAGTCGGAGTTGAACGCGGCCCACGAGAAGCGGCTGGTGGAGCTCCGGCAGGAGCTCGCCGCCGCCGAGGCGGCCGCCGCCAAGGCGCGTCGCGAGGCCCAGGAGGCCAGGGCGCGGCTCGGGGATCTCCAGGCGGAGCAGGAGTCGGTGCAGCGGGCGCGCGACCGGATCGCCCAGCTTCGACTGGAGAAGCTGGACCGCGAGAACGAGATCGCGGAGAAGTCGCGCGACGAGCAGCGTGCCCGCCTGGAAGGAAGCACGATCGCCACGCCGCTGCCCCCGAGCGACCCGGATATCACCGCTCCCCAGCCGCAGGACGACCGGATCCGCACGATGGTGATCGCCCTGGCCGGCATCGCGGCGGTCTTCCTGCTCTGCATCTACTTCGCCTTGCGCAGCGACGCCCGCACGGCATGATCCGGGTGTTGGTCCTTCGAAGGGGCGGATGGCTCGCTCCGCATGGATGATGAGCTCTCAGGAACACCGGCGCTTGCATCAGCCGGCCTGACGATGCTCCTGCCGACGGGGAGTTCCAGGTCGAACACCTCGGCAATGTCCGCCGCCGAAAGCTCCCTCTCCCGGACCGGCCGATACTTCGCGCTCGCCATGAGCACGCCGGGCTGATCCGGATACAGGTAGAAGTGGTGGAGCGCCGTCAGGCTCACCAGGCGGACCTGCGCATCATCCCGTCGCCATTCGAGCTTCCAGTCCTGCGCGATGCGGCCGGCGAGCTCGAGGCGGACCTCGACCGGCGCATACTCGTCCGCCGGGGCGTAGACAATTCGCCTCAACCCCTTGATCGGCTTGCGCTCGACGAGTATTCCGGAGTGCGTGAATCGCTCCTCGATGACGATGTTCCCGGCATCGTCGCGGGTCACGGCCCTTTCCACGCGCGCACCCGCCGGGTCGAGGCCCGCGCCGCGTGCTCCAGCGGCCCAGATGGAGGGATCCGGCACGAGCACCCGATCCACCAGGTCGCTCGGAAGGTACATGAGGTTCGAGAAGTCTGGCAGGCTCGCGCCGGCGCCTTCGACGACGGAGTTGCGCTGGCGATCGAGATAGATGCCGCCGTCGCCGCCCTTCCTCAGCCGGGCAGCCTGCTGCGAAAAGGGATAGGCGGCGTGAAAGGGATCGATCTCCCGACTCCGGAAGTCGATCAGCTCGTGGTCGCCGAACCTTGCGATGCGAACGCTGAACGTGCTGATCTTCGGATCTTCCATCTGCGCGATGCGGTAAGGATCGTCGGGCTTCTCGGTCGGCTCGAGCCTTGCCGTGGTGACGAAACGGCCCTCGAACTCGATCAGGCGATCCGAGCCCAGAAGCGTTGCGTTGCGCGGGCCCGCGGCCTGCTCGATGCGCGCGACGAGCTCCGCCGCCTCGTTCTCCGGCACCGGCTGCGCCGCGCCCGCAAACACCAGCAGCCAGGGCATCAGGATTCCGTTGCTGATTCTTGAGAATGTCATCGCAGTATGGCTACCTCCGCGAGAGCATTTGCGCGATTATTGGGCATTAGGTCGCGCAGGCGCATGGGGCGATCGTCGAACGTGGTGGTTGTGCACTCCACGCAATCCGCGAGAGCATAGTTGCCCGCACCGGGCTGTCCCGGCAGCAACGCGGAACACTTGCATTGACCCCCTGAGCCAACCGGCTGGAACCAAGTGCAGGTCGACCAGCCATAGATGATGCGTTGACCGCACCCTTCTCGGTCGACCATGGCGCGATCGTAGGTTGGAGCGCCGTCTCCCCACGTGTAGCAATTGAGAACGTCGGCAAGACTTCCGCTCTCGCGAAGCACCGAGCCATCGCAGGTCTCCTTTGTCCGAAACGTACACCAACAGACCGGCTGGCTGCACGGCCATTTCACATAGTGCTCATGACACTCGGCTGCAGCACTTCCGGCGCCGGCCAAAAGAGCCAACGCCCCCACAGTGATCAAGAGGAACGACGCTTCAAGTTTCGCATGCTCGGGAAGTTACTCCCCCCCCTTTCCATTTCAACCCCTTTCGGCAGTTTGCCGCAAACAATCGTCACGCTTCAAGGTTGAGGCGATGAATCAAAAGCCGCCGCGATCCTTGCGGGTCGCGGCGGCGCTCGTTTCTATTCGGTTGTCGCGGGAGTCTGGCCGGATCAGTCGAGGCTTCCGACCAGTTCGTTCTCGTCCTCCTCGGAGGCGAAGGCGCGGCCGAAGTCGCCGCGGCTCTGCTCGAAGAGGCGTGCCCGCTCGCGAATCTCGTCGGGCGAGAGCTCGCGATCGCGGGCGTCGTGACGGAGAACGCCCTCTTCCATGAGGCGCCGGATCTTGGTCAGCGCCTTGTTCTGGATCTGACGCACGCGCTCCTTGGTCACGCCGATGATGCGGCCGACCTGCTCGAGCGTCAGCGGGCTGTTCTCGTCCTGCTCCCAGTTGAAGCGGCGCTTGAGCACCGTCTGCTCCACGTCGGACAGATCGGCGAGGTTCTTGTCGACGATCGTCTTGAGCTCGACGACGCAATCCTCCTCGACGCTGGCGCGGCGGATCTCGTTCCAGTTGGACTTCTCCAGGTCCGGCTCGAACTCCACCGGGAAGCGCTGGCGGTGCCGGCTGTGCTTCATAGCGGTACGGCTGAAGGCCTTGAGGATGGCCCGGCAGGCGTAGGTGCTGAACTTGAAGCCCTTGTCGACATTGAACTTATCGACGGCCCGGATCAGCGCCATGTTGCCCTCGGAGACGATCTCCGCGAAGTCGACGTCACCCAGGCGCGTGCGCTTGGCCATGGCCAGCACCAGCGCCAGGTTGGTGCGAACGAGGTACTCGCGGAGGTGCTCGAAGCTGTTGTGCCACTGGAGCAACTCCTGGGCGTCCTGCTTGACCAGCCCGCCCTTGCGCTTGATGCGGCGCTGGATGATCCCGATCTTCAGCTTCGCGAAGTTGAAGCGCAGGAACATCAGCTTCTCCTCGGCCGGCTTCATGAGCTGCGGGGAGCCCACGATCTGGTCGGCCTCGAAGGCATCGTCGCGCGTCGGCTGGTACCACGCCACGAGCGGGAGCGGCGGGATCTCGTCCTCGAACAGCTCCTTCTCGATCCGCGGGCGCTTGAAGTGCTCGGAGTCCATGAAGTCGAACTCCTCCTGCATCAGGGCCTCGGCCTTCTGACGCAGCAGGCGCGGGATGGGGGCGGCCCGCTTGGTTTCCTCCGCAGCCTGACCCTTGATCGTCTTGCGGACGACCTTGGTCTTGGCGGCGGGCTTGCGGGTAGTCGGCTTCCTGGTCTTGGTGGCCATCGTGGCCTCCTTGGTGTCGCTCATTGGTCTGGCACTTACTCGGGGTACTACGCTCTTCACTGTCACAACGCCTGCTGCAGGCCCTTCTTAGCCTGAGTCGGGTGTCTATCTCCTCCCACGGGCCGGAACATCATGACCGGCGGAAGGGGGGCGGCGGCCTGCAAAATCGATGCGACCGCTCTTTTTCCTGCTCCGTGGCCCGTCCTTCCCGGGACAGCCTCGCGGACGGTTGCGGCTTCCGCAACCAAGTTGGTTCATCCCGCCGGAGCCGATCGTGACGGACGCCTCGGCCGGGCAGCCTGCCCGTCCGCCTGCATCAACGTCCTCGTCTCTCCGCAAATCCTGTCGTGCCGGCCACTCCGTTGCACGGCTCCTGGAGCCGGCCTGGTCGAACCGGGCTGCTTCCCGGGATGAGGCAGGGCTCCGTTGCGGAACAGTCCCGTGCCTCTATCTCCCTAACGCGCCACACGCTCGCGAGTTGCGCCGTCGGCACCGGCTTGTGACACCCGGGCTTCGGCTGACCACCCACCCCGCCGACGACAGACAACCCAAGCACGCACAGGTTGATACGTTTAAACCACGCCGACGTTCGTCCGTCAAACTGGGGGCTCGTCACCTGTAAAGGGCGACAGCTGCGGCTGCAACCTGCCGGATCGTCGCGGCCCAGCCGCAAAACCTGCCGGCGGGAGCGACTCCGAACCCACGTGGACGCTCATGAGCCTCCACCTGGGTTCTCTTCTTCGCCTCGCTAGAAGGCGGCTTAAGCTCCTCCGGTACGGCTACCCCGCGTCCTTCGGCCGGAAACGCTGTTGTCGGCCGACGGGGACGGGGAACTTAAGACATCCTCCCGCTATGTCAAGCCCAAAGCGCTCTCGTGCACGGATTGTCACCACGACCCGTTAGACTGCTGCGACATCTTTGTGAACGCCGGCACACCCCTCATCCTCGGCGGGAGCTTCAACCCGCCCCACCATGGCCACCTCATCACCGCCCGCGCCGTCGCCGAGCGGGCCGGCTTCCATCGCGTGCGGCTGATGGTCGCAGGCGCCCCGCCGCACAAGCCCGGCCAGGAGGACATCGCCCCGGCCGCGGATCGGGTCGCCATGTGCCGGGCGGCGGTCGCGGGGGATCCATCCTTCGAGGTCGATGACCGGGAGACCCGCCGGGCGGGGCCGAGCTACACGCTCCTGACGGCCCGGGAGCTCCAGGCGGAGCCGGAATTCGCCGGGCAGGCCGTGCCCTGGCTGATCGGGGCGGACCTGCTGCCGGGCCTCATGACCTGGCACGAGGCGGAACAGCTCCTGGCGGGCGATCTCGTCCGGTTCGTCGTGATGGCTCGGCCGGGAAGCGCGATCGACTGGGGGGCCCTGCCGCCGGCGGTCGCCCGGCTCCGGGGCAGCGTGATCGAGGCCCCGCAGATCGACATCAGCGCCACGGAGATCCGTCGACGGGTGAAGGAGGGGCGCGACATCCGCTATCTCGTGCCGGAGGCGGTGCGGGACTACATCCTCGACCAGGGTCTCTATCGCGGGTGAGCTCACGCCGCCCCGGCGACGGGAGCGGTCGCGGGCGGCTTGGCGGCGTTGGGGGGCGGGCTCCAGGAGCGAACGTCGGCGAAGCGGGCGAAATCCGGGTGGTCGCCGATGTGCCGGAAGGTGTGTCGAGCGAGGATCCGCCCGTCCGGCGCGATGAGGAACAGGCCCGGCATGAGGAGCGGATCGCCTGCAGGCCTGCCGATGCCGTGGCCGCGGAGCATTGCGCGCGCCCCCCGCCCGATCACCGCCGGGCCGACGAGTTGCACGAGCGATCCCCGCTCCAGCCCGAACGCGGTGTAGAGGCGCTTCTCCCGGTCGCTGATCGCGGGCGCGCCGGGCCAATAGCGACCGAAGAAGCGCGCTCCCTGCTCCGCTCCTGCTGAATGCACGAAGACCACGCGGGGGAAGCGCTTTTCCGCCTGCCCGGCGTCGGCCTCGTCGGAGGCGATGCGCACGTCCTTCACCATCTGCCGGCAGAAGACGCAGCCAAGGTGGCGCAGGAAGAGAAGAAGGGTCGGCCGTTCGCCGTCCAGCTGGGCGCGCAGCGTCGTGCGCCCAGCCTCATCCTCATGCAGGCCGCTTCCGGCGACCGGCGCCTCGAGCAGATCCTCATCCAGCCGCGTGAGCGAAGTGGCCATCGCCGGGGATGGTATGGGATGCGCCGGCCCGTCACCCGCCGCGAAGGTCGAATGCCGCCCAGATCGCATCCTGCTCGTCATCCCAGGCGGGGTCGGGCGGAAAGACGGGCGGCGGAAGCTGCTCGAATCCTCCGCCGGCGAAGTCGCCCACGCCGTTGAAGGGGAAGGCCTGCGGAAACTTCCCGCGATCGAATCGCGTGACCGACGCATCGACGTAGAGGACGTAGACGCGGTCCTCGTGTCGCGTCTCGAGCCGGTCGGGGCTGTTCATCACGTCCGCCAGGAGTGCGACGTTGCCGAGCTGCGTGAGGCGCGGGACGGGCGTGGTGCGCGTCCAGTCGTCAGGCAGCTCGACGACCGGCCGGCACGCGTAGCCGCTGTAGGTGTTGGCGGTCGCGTTCTCCCCGGGCGGCCAGGGGTTTACGGGGGACCCTTTCACGAAGCGTTCGTTGCGTTCGCTGGGGCAGTAGAAGATGTCGCCTTCGAAGGTGAGGTCGGCCTCGTGGAGCTTGCCGAAGAGGACAAACTTCTGCTGCGACCCGCTGTAGATCATGCTGTTGAACTGCTTGCTCCCGCGATAGCCGATGGGAACGTACCCCTTGTGCGTCTGGGCGTACAGGGCCAGGGCGTCATGGACCTGGCGGAGGTTGGACTGGCAGGCGGTGGCGCGGGCGCCTTCGCGCACCTGGGCGAGCGCAGGCAGGAGCAGCGCCAGCAGGAGCGCGAGAATCCCGATCACCACCAGCAACTCGACCAGCGTGAAGGCGCGACGCATGGCGTCACGGTATACGCCGCACGGGTGATCCCGCAGCGGCGCGTCGGCGGGGCGAAATTCCCTAATTCCGCGCCGGAATTGCGTAGTTTCCAGACGGAATTTGGTTGATTCCGGAGCAGAATTCCCCAATTTGGGTTCAAAATTCCCCAATTCCGTAGCGAGATTGCGCAATTTCAGGTTGGAATTCCCCAATTCCGTCGCGAAACTGCGCAACTTTGAGTCGAAATTGCCCAATTCCAGCTCGAAATTGGGCAATTTCAAGACCGAATTTCGGAACGTCCGGTGCACCTCACCCACCGATCCCGCACATGCACCGGCTTAAGAACGACGCCGCACAAGCAGGCTCGCGCCGGCCAGCACCGCCAGACCCGCCGCGGGCTCCGGGATGGCGCTCGCCCGGATCGTGACCGTGTTGAACGACTGCGAGCTGACCCACGACGCCCCGCCGTTGCTGCTGAAGCGGTAGCCGTCCCACGTGACGCCCGTCGCCGTCGGGGCGGTGTCCGGGCTGAGCATCGCCCACAGGAGCGTGTTGGTGACGCTCGGGCCGTCGAGCAGGAACCAGTACTTGGTGTTCGCCTCCAGGGTGAATCCGCCGTCGATCGTCAGCGTGACGGGGAGGTTGTCCGAGCCGGCGGGGACGGGGACCGGCGTGAAGCTCGCCAGCTCGAGGTTTGGCGCGTCGCTGCCGTCGGAGTAGATCCCGCCGATGAGGGAGCGCGAGACGGGGTCGGAGTTGTCCATCCAGACGAGCATCGACTCGAAGGCCAGCGGCTCATCGCCGGTGGTGAGGCCGACGGCCTTCTTGCGATGAGCGGCATCGCTGCCGAGGCCGAGGTTGGTGCCCGTGACGGACGGATTGCCGGGAAGGTTGGAGAGGATGACATCCCCCCGCGCCGCGGACGCCGGCAGGAGGAAGGCAAGGACAGCGAGAACGAGCGAAACGGAACGGACGGACATGGGGCATCTCTCCCGATCAGGCATCGGCGTGAACGTGCCACCCTAACCGGAGACCGTTGGGGCGTTCAACCCCTTCGTGTGAGGTGTGTCACATGAGTTCTTCCAGGCCGCCGCGCCATCGCATTGATGGCGGGACTATTCATACCTTCGACTCGCTGGACTCGCGAGACAGATCTGTCGTCGTTCTCGCAATCCGAAGCGCACTACTTCGCACATAGCGGTGGCCCATTGTGTATGCCACGCGCCGTCCATGCCTGTCAGTCCAGTCATTGGGAACGGGCTTTGGCAGCTTCAGCGTATTCAGATCGTCGGGCGCCGTCAGGTTGAAGACCGCGTTCAAGGATTCCCGCGTGAAGTACGAACGCTCGACGAGTGTGCTGCAGATGTCACGGAGCCATGGATCTTCGCCAGGATCGTCAATTGCTTTTCCAAAGGAGACATTCGGGAACTGCTTGATGATCCTCGGAATCGATGGCTGGATTGCCTGGTCTGCGTAGAACCCCAAGTACATAGCGCCGCGGAACGTCCGTTCGGGCTGGCAAACGTAGACTCCGAACTCGCGGTAAAGGGGCCATGCCCATCGGGCGGCGACGATAACTGTGTCTTCGGGAGAGGCGAGGAGTCCTTCCGCCTCCAGAAAGGCCTGCATCTCTCGAAGAAGGAATGCTTCGCGCTCACTGACTACTTCCCCGGAGTCGTCGATCAAGTCGTTCACTGCCTGGTTCAGGGCGGCGAACGATGCCCACACAATGCGGGGATCATCTCGGGTAATTGCCTGGCAGACCTCGGGCATCTCCTCGTCGGGCGTCAGCACAAGGAGGCGCCTGAGTCCGGGGCCGTCTCCCAGCTTCTCGAGATGATGACGGAGTTGTCTCTCGCCTAGCCCGTTGCGGACGGTCTTGGTCTCGATCAGAAATTTGAAGTTGGCACTCACCTCGGCGTCCGGCACCGATTTGCCGTTACCGGCAACCTGGTTTCGCATGACCAATAGGTCAATGCTTTGGTCACCAATCAACCCGCGGAGCAGCCGCTGCATTCTGTCGAGGGTCAGCGAGCCAAGCACGGCAAGAATACTCGCAGTAACGCGGTTTTCGCCTTGTCTATAAGTGGAGAAGAGCCCGAATGACATGTCGCAATTCTACAGGATGAGCCGCACTAAGCCAGAGCGTTGCAGCTACATCAGCTCATCCAAGCCGCTCAGGCCGATCAGCTCGTCGCTGTAGAACGGTTCAGCGTACTCGGCGCCGATGCGGCCGCCGAAGTAGGCGTGCATGTCGCGGACGTAGCGGGCCAGGCCCCCTTCCCTGTCGAGGCCTTGGCTCTGGTATGCGTTGCATGCCTCCATCTTCTGCTCGTAGGTGTCGCTGACGTCGATGCAGAAGGTGGGGACGAAGTGCGTGCGCAGGTGCGTGCAGTAGTACTGGATCAGGCGTTTCGGGTGATGCGGCTCGCCGGGGATGCCGCTCTTGCTGAGCTTGGCGTCGAAGCGAGCGTCGATCGCGATCCGGTGCACCGCAATGTGATCCGGGTGGGCGTCGGGGTAGTAGGGGATGAACAGCACGTCCGGCCGGTGCTCGCGGATGACCGCCGCCAGGCGGTGGCGGGCTTCCAGGGTGTGCTCGACCTCGCGGTTCTTGAGGCGGAGGTTGGTGCGTTCCACGCCCATGATTTCGGTGGCGCGCGTCCACTCGCGCTCGCGGATCTCCGGGGAGCCGTTGGGCGTCGGCTCGCCGTTGGTCATGTCCACGATGTGGACGTAATGCCCCTGGTTCTTGAGCTTGATGAGCGTGCCGCCCATCCCCAGTTCCGCGTCGTCCGGGTGCGGGCTGACGCAGAGGAACCGCTTCTTCGCGGGCAGGACCCAGTTCATCGCCATGTCGGGATGATATGAGGGTTTGGGTGGACCTTGGAGCGTGTTTGGTGGAGGTGGTTTCGCGCAAGCGTTGCTTGCGGGTTCGCGCTTGCGGCTCTTGCTTGTGGGCTCGCGCTTGCGGGCTCGTGCTTGCGGGCTCGCGCTTGTTCGGCTCGTTTGTGCTAGAGCAGCTCGCGAAGGTCGTGGATCGTGCGGTCCGGGCGCAGGGGTGCGGGGGCGGTGCGGGCGTGCGCTTCGGTCGTGATCCCGCTCAGCACGAGCACGGTGTGCATCCCGACGCCCTTCCCGCCGGCGATGTCCGATTCGAGATTGTCGCCGATGAGCAGGCAGCGCTCCGGCCGCACATCGAGCCGGCGGCAGAGCTCCAGGAAGAAGGCCGCCTGCGGCTTGCCGCAGAACTGGGGCGTCGCGCCGGCGGCGTAGGCGATCATGTGCGTCAGCGCGCCCGCCCCGAACTCGATCCCCCGGTCGCTCGGGAAGACGCGATCGGCGCTGGTTCCCAGCAGCGTCGCCCCGGCACGCACCAGCCGAAGCGCCGTCCGCTGGCGATCGGGCGTGGCCAGGGCATTGGTCGGCGTGCCGACGATCACCGCGTCGCACGCACCGGCCGTCACGTGCGGCTCTTCCGGCACGGTCTCGATGAACTCGGCCCGCCCCTCGAGGAGCTCGTAGACATCCTCGGTGCAGCAGTTGAAGACGCGCGGCGGCGCCCCGGCGGCATCACCCGTGCATAGATGAACCACGCGGTCGCACGCCGCCGAAGTGGCGGTGTAGATGTGCTCAGGCGCCACCGCCATCCCGGCCGCGGCGAGGCGTGCGCTGATGCGTCGCGGGCCGAGCGTGGAGTTGCTCAGGACGGCGTAGCGCAGGCCACGTCGCTGCGAGGCCTCCTCGAGGGCCGCCAGCAGGTCGGCGGCGCCGGGCAGGGACGCCTCGTGGCGCAGGAGGGTGCCGTCGAGGTCGATGAGCACCGCCTCGACCTCCGGTGATGGCTGGAGAATGCTTGCCACGGACGCTTCGGGGCCTAAAGACGTGCGCCGCCGCCTCAGGCGGCCGGCCTGCGGGCGGGGATGATCACGCGGTAGTTGGCCAACTGCGAAAGCACCGGCTGCCTGCGCCAGAGCCACTCTAGTGCGTTGATCCCGGGGAACATGCTCGAGCTGGTCGGTTGCTGGGCGATCTCAAAGCCGCACTTGCGGAGCGGAGGCGGAGCGGCAGGGCAGCCGACAGGGGTTCACGCCGGTTACGGCTTTGCCCGTGTATACGTCACGAGCATGAGCTGCGAACCCCTAGTCGTTCGGAATTCGGCTGGACGGGGCTTACCGCGCATGTCGTAGCAGATCCGCAGGCGCTCACCGCTCCGCTCGTAGATGGCCGCAACCGTCCGCCCCTTGTTGGGGCCCTCGATGCCGGTGATGTCCATCTGCTTCGGACTGACAGCGGCGTTGAGCTTGAGCGTTCCTCGGTCTCGCGGGGTACCGTGCACCAGGATGGTGTAGTTCTCGCCGTCGATGACGAGACGGCTGCTGCCGATGACTTCACTGTCGAACGACTCGCCTCCAAGCTCCGCCGCGACCGGAACCCAAGTGCCCTCAAGCGAAGTATCCCCGTCCAATCGCGCTCCGCCGATGCTGGCGAACACCAGGATGAGCGAACCCAGGCTGATCCGTGCTGCATGCCTCATGGTGTGCCTCTCGGGACCTCGCGGCGGGGCCTCAGAAGCTGGCCGGCCGGAAGTGCCGCCAATACGACCAGAAAAGCCAGGGGAATGCCATAGTAAACGTGCCATTGTCCTGTGTGCGGGTTCGACCACAGGTACGAGCCGGACAGCGACTGCACCTGCCCGCCGGCGAAGTAAAGCGTCGTATCCGGCGATACGGCAATCACAACCAGGTCCCTGTTGGAGGGCCAGCCCAACAGGTTGCTCCACGACATCACCAGCCACCCCGCGCAGCTCATGACCGCCAGCAGGCCCGCCACGCCCAGGAGTCGCCTGAAGATCATGCTACCACCTTTCCTGACCTGGAGGCCGCCGGCGGCGGGCGATCATGCCTTGCGCGCCAGGACGATCACGCGGTAGTTGGCCAGCTCCGGCAGCACCGGCTGCCGGCGCCAGAGCCATTCTAGGGCGTTGATCCCCGCGAACATGCTTGAGCTAGTCGGGTGCTGGGCGATCTCAAAGCCGCACTTGCGGAGCGCCTCGACGATGACCTTCCCTGTCCGCAGGCCCGTGTGCGTCGGGTCGCCCTTCATGATGCCCCACTCCTTCAGCTTCTCGATCCAGTGCTTCGGGTTGGGCGTGTAGATGAAGTACGTCCCTCCCGGCTTCAGCAGGCGGTGCGCCTCCCGGAAGATCCCGAGCATCACGTCGTAGCCGCAGTGCTCCGTCACGTCGCAGCTGACGGCCTTGTCGAAGCTCTGGTCGGCCAGGTTCGGCACGTTGCTGGCGTCGCCGACCTGGAAGCTGCAACCGGGGTTGCCGTTGTTGAGCTTGCGGGCGGTGGCGACGGCCTTGGGATGAAGATCCACGCCGTGAACGGCGGCGCCGTGCTTGGCGAGAAACTCCGCCACGACGCCCGGGCCGCAGCCGAGATCGACGATTCGGTCGCCGGGGCGGGGGTCGACGAGCTGCTTGATCCAGTTCATCCGCAGGTGGTGGCTGCGGAAGTTCTTGTTCTTCAGGATCCAGTCGTAGTAGTCGTCGTCGTAGTGCTCGGTGGCGTAGGCGGCGTCGTTGACCTGGAGCGTCTCCTGCTCTTGGGAAACCTCGTGCGGGGATGCGGGAGAAGCATTCATGGGCGGCTTTGGGGAATCACGCAAGTTAGGCGATGACACAGGCGAGGGCAAACCGGCTTTCGCACTGGCCGGGCGTCGCGGCCGGGCCCGCGCTGGCCTCATGCCACCCCCTACTCGGTCAGGGCGGCCGCCTCGTCGTGCGGGGCGCGCATCTGCTCGATGCTCAGGTCATCCACGCGCAGGTGAGCGGTCTCGGTGTAGAAGCCGACACGCCCGCTGCGGAACGTGTCGTCGACCAGCGAGAGGCGGATGAATCCGTCGAGGCTGAACTCGATGTAGCGACCGTAGACCAGCAACTCGATGTCCCAGGGCCCCTCCCGGCTGGTGAGGAAATTGGCGGTCTGGGCGCCCTTGTAGGCGAAGGCATATTCACCAAGCCCCTCCTGGTGCGCCGCCGGCAACGCCGCCGCCCCCATGACCGGCCCGGGGGGCTCGCCGCGCGCCGACCAGATGCGAAGCTGCGCCAGCCCCTTGAGCAGATCCAGCGAGAGGTAGTAGCCGCTGGTCGTTTGCTCGTCGAGGCGGAACACAAGGCCACACTTGCCGCGGCCCTGCATGTGCAGCTTGCCGCGCAGCCGGAAATGGCTGTAGCGGCCGTGGAGCAGGAACGTCTCGAACCCCGCCTCGGTGCCGAACCAGGCGTCGAGGCCGCTGCGGCTCATGCCGGTGTAGATGTCGGGGTTGCCGGTCAGCGGCTCGAGCGGGCCGAGCTCTCCGGCGTGCAGCTCGTTGCGCACCTGGGTGGTGAACCCCTCGAAGCTGCGCATCATGAGCCGCCCGTCAGGATGAAGGCCCAGGCGCTTGGGCGGGGGCATCAGGTTGCGCGCCTGGCCCCACTTGCTGGCGCCGGGAGTCTCGCCCGTGAAGTAGAAATTGAAGACCAGCCGCCCGTCCCCCTCGACCTCGTCCCCGAGCTGCCGGTCGTCCGGAGCATCCGGGCGGTAGGAGCAGGTGCGCGCCGCGTAATTGCCCTGCGGCAGCAGCACGTTGTCGAAGTAGTTGCGCCACGGGCCGGCGAGCGACTCGGCATACCAGTAGCGCACCTTCACGTCCTCCCGGATGCTGCCCAGCAGGAAGTAGTAGCCCCCCATCCTGAAGAGCGCCGGCACCTCCACGTCGTCGTAGCGCCGCGGGTGATAGAGCGGCGGGCGGAACTCCCACTTGTCGCGCTCCACCTCCTCCACGAGCGCCACGCAGCCGCGCCGGATGATCGGCCCCTGGTTCACCCTGGCGCTCACCAGCAGGCAGCGCCGGCCGTCGTCGCTGAAGAAGACCGGGTCGCGAAAGCTCACCCATCGCCGCCCCTCGTCGAGCGAGCACTCGTAGTACTCACACCCGCCATGAGCCACGTCGATGGGGTACCCGCCGCCCGTCACCTTGCGCCAGGCATACAGGTCGTCGCTCACGGCGAGCCCGACCCGCTGGACGCGGCCGCGCTCCGAGCGCGAGAGGCCGGTATAAAACATGCGCCATTTCCCCGGCTGATCGGGATCGGCGCTGACGTGCATGGTCCAGAGTGCGTCGTCGTCCCAGTCGCCGGGATTGCCGATGAACAGCGCGTTGTCCACGCGGTGCCAGTTGAGCCCGTCCTCGCTGACCGCGTGAGCGATGTAGTCGTGGTTCGGGAGCACGAGGTGGAAGAGGTGGAACTTCCCCTGGTGCCAGATCACGTCCACGTCGCCGATATTGCGCGGCTCAAAGCCGATGTCGCTGTACATCGCGAGCCATCTTAGAGCGATCACGCCCGATCGCTGAACCGGCCTTCGTCCGGCGCTAACAGGGCGAGGCCTCGGCTCCGGCATCCGGTTCGCTAAGATCGGCCCGCATGACCGACGCTCCGCGACTGCTCCGACCGTCGGTACTCCTCTCCGGCGCCGCCGGACTGGCGCTGCTGGTCGCAAGCCCGCTGCTGGGCTGGCCCGCCCTGGTCGGCTGGATCGGCGGGCTCTGCCTCGGCTTCGCCGGGGGGGGGGCGCTCGGGGCGCCGCGCGCCGGCGGATCGCTTCCGGCACTGCCGGTTCCAACGCCGCGCGCCCGGTCGGGCGTGACCGCGGAGATGCTCACGGATCTGGAGCTGCGCGCCAAGGTGCGCGGCGACCTGGAGACGGCACGGCTCGTCGATCGCCTCCAGGCGCTTCATGACCGCCTGCGCCGAAGCGAGGCGGACGCCGCCGGCGGGCGCGGCGACCCGCTGGCGGGCGAGATGATGTACAAGCTCCGGCAGATGTACGAGTTTTCCGCGGCCTCGCTGGAGCGGGCGCTGGCGCTGCACGTCGGCTCGCGCGAGATGGCGACGGAAGAGGGGCGCCGCAAGATTCTGGAGCAGCGCGCCTCCCTGGTGGAGGAGGTGGGCGAGGCGGTGGAGCAGATCGAGGCCGCTGTCGATCGCGTCCGCGCCGCAGCGACCACCGCGGGCGACGCCCGGCGGCACGAGCAGCTTCAGGATCTCAACCAGGATCTGGATCGCCGTCTCGAGGTGGCGCGGCGGGTGGAGGAGCGGTTGAAGGAAATTGAAGCCCGCGCCCGGGGCGACTACTCCGCCGCCGAGCGCTACGTCACCGGGGAGCAGCCCGAGTCGTGATCCCGCATCACGCGAGGGGCTTTTCGACCTTCGTGCCCTGCTTCGTCGTGGAAACGGTGTATCCGGCCTCGATCGCCTCCTGCCGGACAGCGTCGGCGGCCGCGAAATCCCTCGCGGCGCGGGCATCGTCGATGCGGCGGGCGAACGCCGCGGCCTCGTCGTCGGCTTGGCGGGCTTCTGCCGCGCCGGCTTCGGGGAGGACGCCAAGGACACTGTCGATCTTCTTGAGGAGGCCCAGCGTCTCCGCGGGGTCGCCCGCGCCCTCGCCGAGCGCGTTGAGCCACTCGTTCACGGAGGCAAGCGCCTCGGACATGTTCAGGTCGTCGGACAGGGCGTCGACGAAGCGCTTCAGCACCGGGTGGTCGGGCGTTACCTCCGCCCGGGTGGATCCGGCAGCCTGTGCCGCGGCGTCGCGCAGCTTCGCAAGGCGCCCCACCTGGCGCGCGCTGTCGTGCAGGCCCTGGGCGGTGAAGTTGCTGCTCGTGCGGTAGTGCGTCCTGATCAGCTCAAGCCGCAGGACGGAGGGATGCACCTCGCGCGCGGTGGCGCGGCCTTCGAGCACGTCGCGCACCGTGTGGAAGTTCCCCTTGCTCTTGCTCATCTTCTCCCCCTCCACCTTCAGGTGCCGGCCGTGGAGCCAGTAGCGCGCGAAATGCTCACGCCCCGTGGCCCCGCGGCTCTGCGCGATCTCGCATTCGTGGTGCGGGAAGATGTTGTCCTCCCCGCCGGTGTGGAAATCGATCACCTCCGCGCCCAGATGACGCATGGCCATCGCGCTGCACTCGATGTGCCAGCCGGGATAGCCCGTCCCGAAGGGGCTTTCCCACTTCATGATGTGCTTCCCGTCCGGCTTCCACAGAAGAAAGTCGGCCGGATGGCGCTTGGCGGCCTGCGTCTGTGCGTCCACCCGCCCGCCCGCCCCGCCGCGCAGGTTGTCGAGGCTGTTGCCGCTGAGCCGGCCGTACTCCGGGAAGCTTTCAACGCTGTAGTAGACGGCCCCGTCCTGCGCCTTGTAGGCGTGGCCCGAGTCCACGAGCTTGCCGATCAGCTCGAGCATCATGTCCACGTTCTGCGTCGCGTGGGGCATGCGCTGGGGATATTCGTCCGCAACCTTCAGCCCCAGACTGCGGGCGTCGTCGAGGAAGGCGTCGGTGTAGAAGCGGGCGATCTGGTACGGATCGTTCGGATCCGCGATGGCGGCGGCGTGCGCCAGGCCCTTCTTCTTCTCCTCGCGGAGGCGCTCGGCCGCCTGCTCCATCTTGTCCATGCCCGAGCCGTCGGCGACGTCGTCGTCGGTCATGTGCCCGACGTCGGTGATGTTCATGACGTGCATCACCTCGAACCCGCGCAGCTCCAGCAGCCTGCGCAGCACATCGGCGAACAGGAAGGAGCGGAAGTTGCCGATGTGGGCGTAGTCGTAGACGGTCGGCCCGCAGGTATACATGCGCACGACCGGCGGGGTGAGCGGGACGAACTCCTCGAGCGAGTGGCTCAGCGTGTTGTAGAAGCGCATCGTCATGCGTGAGTTTAGGGCGTGGCCGGACTCAGGCCCCGCCTGGGCCGGGCCGCGGCTCCGATACACGACGCTTCCCCGGGGCGCGCTAAACTCCCCCATGCCGTTCCACGACCGTTCCACGCTGGACAAGGATCAGATCGAGCTCGGAGGCGACTTTGCTCCGAAGTTCGACGAGCACGGCCTGATTCCATGCGTCGCCCAGCACGCCGAAACCGGCCAGGTCCTCATGGTCGCCTTCATGAACGCGCAGTCTCTCGCCCTGACGCTCGAAACGCAGCAGGTGCATTACTGGTCACGCTCCCGCGGCAAGCTCTGGAAGAAAGGAGAGTCCAGCGGCATGGTGCAGCACGTGCGCCAGATGCTCGTCGATTGCGACCAGGACTGCCTCATCGCCCGGGTCGTCGTCGGAGCGCCCGCTCAGGACCCGCAACCCCCGCAGGCCGCCTGCCACACCGGACACCGCTCCTGCTTCTACCGCGAGGTCCGGCCGGACGGGTCGCTCGAGGCCGTCGAGGAGGCCAGGGCGTTCGACCCGGAAGCGGTCTATGGCTGAGCGATTCCCATGCTCTCCCGCGCTGCCTCCGCCATCCTCATCGGGCTCGTGAGGCTCTACCAGGTCACGCTCAGCCGCTTCCTCGGCGGGCAGTGCCGGTACCAGCCCACATGCAGCGAGTACATGATCGGCGCCGTCCGCAAGCACGGCCCCCTCCGCGGCGGCTGGCGCGGGCTCAAGCGCATCGGCCGCTGTCACCCCTGGGGCGGCGGCGGGTGGGATCCGCCGTGAAATGTCGCCAGGTCACCGCGTCGGCGCCTTGAACCTTGTGCTCTGGCCGAGAAAGCTCACCGGGTTGCCGAAGGAAATCCGCTCAACCGTCTCCGCCTGATGCCCGCGGCGGCGCATCTCGAGGATCGCCTTGGGAACTGCCAGCGGGTCGCTGTGCCCCCAGTCGCCGGCGGAGTTGATCCAGAGGCGCTCGCTCCCGTACATCTCGATGATGTCGGCGGCGCGCTGCGGCGTGCACTTGGTGTCGGGATACAGCGTCATGCCCGCCCAGAAGCCGGCATCCAGCACCATCTCGACCGTGTGCTCCTCGACGTGATCGATCAGCACGCGACCCGGGTCGATCTTCCCGTTGCGCTTCAGGGCGTCCATGATCAGCCGCGTCCCCTTGAGCTTGTCCTCCAGGTGCGGCGTGTGCACGAGGATGAGCTGGTCGTGCTCCGCCGCCAGGGCGATCTGCTCCTCCAGGATCATCAGCTCGTTGCGCGTGTTCTTGTTCAGCCCGATCTCGCCGATCCCCAGCACGCTCGGGCACTTGAGGAACTCCGGAATGAGCGACATCACCTCGCGCGCAAAGACCGGGTCGTCCCCCTCCTTCGGGTTGATGCAGAGCCAGCAGTAATGCTCGATCCCATGCGCCCGCGCGCGCTTCGGCTCATACTCCGTCAGCTGCCGGAAGTAGTCGTAAAACCCCTGCGCCGAGGAGCGGTCGAAGCCCGCCCAGAAGGCCGGCTCCGTCACCGCGACACACCCCGCCAGCGCCATGCGGGCGTAGTCGTCGGTCGTGCGCGACACCATGTGGATATGCGGATCGATGTACCTCATCGCCCGCCCTCCCCGCCCTCTGCCAGGCCCGCCCACGCCCCCGCCGCACCCTTCGTCCCCGCCGACACCACCGGCTCGGTCGACGGGTCGCTCAGCAGCTCCAGGATCCGCCGCGCCCGCTGCGGCCGACCATCGGCAAGGATCTCCAGGCCGCGCCGGAAGGCGACGAGCCGGAAGTCCTCGGCGCCAGCGGCGCGATCCACGCGATCCAGGAAGGCCGCGATGTCCAGCAGCTTGGCGCGGTGCTCGGCGAAATAGAGCTCCAGCACGGCGGCACGATCAACAGGCAACGGCAGGCGATCGGGCATAACGCGCCATCATACCGCCTCCCCACCCGCCGCCGGGCCGCCCCTGCTGCGACAGATTCCGCTACCGGCGCAGCTCATTGGCCTCCACGTGCGCCGGATCGAGCACCGCCGCGATCTCCAGGCACGTCCGGGCATAGGCGGTGCGATCTGCGTGTCCCTCCCCGATCTGGAACAGCAGCCTCGCCATGGAAACGTAGCTGTCGACGAGTTCCGGCCGTCCATTCCGGTACGCAGGCCACAGCCTCTCCATCTCCTCGGTGCTTCCGGCGGCATGCAGGTCGAGGAAGAGCGACATGCCGAAGATCGGGTGGAACAGCGGGCTGTCGGGATCGCGCTCCGCCACGCGCTCCAGCAGCGCCGCCGTCGCTTCGACGCCATGATTCGCGAGGAACGGGCGGACCTGCCGCGGGGCGGGGAGGGACGATCCGTCGTCGATGAACGGCTCGATCGCGACCCCACCCGGCGCCACGTGCTCGGCGCGCAACGCCCTGCCCGGTTGCGCCCCGACGTGCCGTTCTCGCAGTTCCGCCAGCGCTGCGGCGTCCTGCTTCACGTGGGCATCGAGGAAGCACAAGACGTACCGGCACAGGCCGGTGTAGGCCGCGGCGATCGCCTCCGCTTCCGCATCCCGCTCGTGCCGGGCGCGTGCCACGCCCTGGGAGATGAACGAGTCGTGATCCACGAACGGAACGGTCAGGTACGTCCGCGGCGCCGACTCGAGGCGGTCGGCGAGGTCGAAGATCGCGTGCGGCTCCGCCGCCATGAGCAGCGGCGCGGTGATCCGGTCACTTCGGGCGAGCGTCCGCTCCACCATCGGGCGCCAGAGCGGGTTGGCGGGCGAGTAGTAGTCCTGCGTCGTGTCGAGGCAGATGAGCGCGTCGAGCCCGATGTCCGGACCCGTGGCAGTCCAGAGGGTCGCGTGCGCGCCCGCGCTGTGCCCGATCATGGCGGCCCGCGTCGCGTCGGCGAACGGCAACGTCCGCGCGTGCGCCAGCAGGAACGCCACGTCCTCCGCCGAGGCGTCGCGCGCGTCGACGTTGAACGACGCACCGTCGGCGGCGAGGAAGGTGCTGCCGATGACGACGTAGCCGTGCGCCGCCAGGTACTCGCAGAGCCTGGCGTTGTCCTCGTAGCTCGAGCCTGCCCCCGCGTGATAGATCACGACCGGGAACCGCCCGGGCGCCGCCGGCGCGTCGCGCGCGGCGAGGATTGGCGTGGCGAGGTGTGCCTCCAGCGCCGCCCGGCCCGCAGGGTCGAGCTCGTCCGGGGGCGCGCCCACGAGCTGCTCGCAGATCACGCGGCGCTCGTAGTCAGCGATCGCCTCGTGGAACGCTGTCAGCCGGGGGTCGGGGGCGCTCACTTCGAGGTAATCGCCATGCCGCATCGGCGTTCCGCCTGTGTCGGCGGGATACCACGTGTTCACGAGGATCGGCCGCGGCGCCCTGCCGCCGGGGAAGGCGTTGGCGTAACGCCTCCCATCGGGCAGCGCCGTGTCGTACGTGCGGGTCGGATCGATCAGCCAGCGGGAGGTGAAGCCGACGCGGTACGGCTCGGAGGCCAGCGGATCGTTGCTGCTCGCGGGCGCGCCCGTGCGGCAGCCGGCGAGCAGGAGGAGGGTGAGGATCGTCGCGAGACGCATGGGGTTTCCTGCAAGGTAGCGTCTTCGGGCACGCCGGGCTCGCCCCCTGCCCGCCTAACCTCAGCGGGACGGGGTGCGGGCCGCATGCGCATCGGCATCATCACCAACCACTATCTCGATCGCGTCGGCGGAGCCGAGGAGGCGCTGGACCGGCTGGCGACGCACTGGCACGGGCTGGGCCACGACGTCGTCCTCTTCTCCATCCGGTCGCGGAAGCATCGTCGCAGGCGCGAGTGGAAGCCCGCCTACGCGCACGTGCGCCTGCCGTACCTGCTCTCCACCGAGCTGGGCCTCGGGCGATACGTCCGTGCCATGCAGCGGGCCCACGCGGAGGCGGATTTCGATGTCGTGCTCGCCTGCGACACCTACTGGGCCGGCCACGTCGCGCTCCGGTTCCGCCAGCGCACCGGCGTCCCCTTCGCCGTCTGGTCGCAGGGGGGCGACGTCATGGATACCAGCCGTTTCCTGCGCAAGCCGCGCGCCCGGGCGCGGATGGCCGAGGCGAGCGCCGAGGCGGATGCCGTCTTCTACATCAGCCGCTACATCCGGAGCTGCCTCGAGGCGCTGGCGAAGCCGACAGGGCTGGTCCTGCCGCTTCCCAACGGATGGCCGGACGAGTGGGCGGGCAGCGCGCCCACGGCCGCCGTTCTCGCCGGGCGCTATGTCTACGCCATGGGGCGACTCGTTCCGCTCAAGGGGTTCTCGACGCTCGTCGAAGCCTTCGCGCGCCTTCGGGAACGCCACCCGGGCGTGCGGCTGGTCATCGGGGGCGAGGGGCCGCAGCTTCCTGACCTCCTCGAGCAGGCGGCGGGAGTGGGCCTGTCTGTCTCGCGCTCGCTCGAGGAGGCGGGCGAGCTGATCCTGCCGGGCTTCGTGCAGGGGGAAACCAAGCTTTCCCTCATCGAGCATGCGGTCGTGGGCGTCTCCCCGTCGGTTCGCAACGAGCCGATGAGCCTGGCGCTCTTCGAGATGCTCAGTCGCGGGTTGCCGGTGGTAGCAAGCCGTGTCGGGGGGACGCCGGACATCATCGAAAAAGGCGTCAACGGCCTGCTCTTCGAAGCGGGCGATGCCGAGGCGCTGGCCGGGGCGCTGGATCTCGTCCTTTCCGACGACCCCCTGCGACTTCGCCTCGCCGAATCCGCGGCGGGGACGGTCGCGGAGCATCGCTGGAGCCGCATCGCGAACCGGGCTCTGGCAGCGCTCTCGGAGATCGCGCCGGCGCGGTAGCGTGGAAGCCTGCTTCGCGCCCCGGCCGGTGCGGCTTACAACGTGGCTGGAGACGCCGCCATGCATGACGATCCGAAACTCCCCGATCGCGAGCCCGCGCCGCAGGACGACGCCGGCATGCTCGACCCGCAGCGCGCCACGGACATGATCCGCCGCTTCGTGAGGCACGAAGCCGACCGCGCCTTCAGCGACGTCGAGCAGGGCGTCGGACGCATGGGCGTGGTCTTCGTCAACGTCTACACGCTCAACGCCGGCGACGGGCGATGGTTCCTCCTCGACACCGGCCTGCCCGGCTTCGCGTCGATCATCCGCACCGCCTGCGAGGCGCGCCACGGCGGCCGGCCGCCCGACGGGATCATCCTCACGCACGGGCATTTCGACCATGCGGGCAACGTCGAGACGCTCGCGACGGAGTGGAACGTGCCCGTCTGGGCGCATCGCCTGGAGATGCCCTATCTCACGGGCCGCAGCGACTACCCGCCCGCCGACCCCACTCCCGGCGGCGCCATCTGCTTCCTGTCGCGCTTCTTCCCGACGGGCGGATACCGGCTGGGCGCGCAGGTCGATCTGCGCGAGCTGCCGGAGACGGGCGAGGCGGCGAACACCGTGCCCGGCCTGCCGGGATGGCGCTGGCTGCACACGCCGGGGCACACCCCGGGACACGTCAGCCTCTATCGCGACTTCGACCGCCTCCTGATCGCGGGCGACGCCCTGGCGACGATGGACATGGACTCGTGGGCCGCGCAGTTGTCGCGCCGGCGCGAGTTGGCGCGCCCGCCCACACCCCTCACGCCCGACTGGGAAGTGGCCCGCACCAGTTTGGCGGCGCTGGCGGCGCTGGAGCCGAAGGTCGTGGCCGCGGGTCACGGCCTGCCGATGAGCGGGCGCTACGTTGCGGGAGAGCTTTCGGACCTGGCGTCGCGGCTGCGTCCGCCCACGGGTGGGCGATATGCCGAGTCGCCCGCCCATTTCGACGGGAGCGGGCGCCTGGATCAGCTTCCCCCCGCCCCGCCGGATCCGCTCCGCCCGAAGCTGACGATCGCCGCCCTGGCAGCGGCGGGCCTGGGGCTGGCGCTGATCACGGCGCTGACCCGCCGCCGAGCGTGACGGAGACCGGCGCGCGAAACAAACGCCCGCGGAGGCTGGTGCCGCCGCGGGCGCTTCAGTGGAAACGAAGCAAGTCGTTACATCCCGCCACCCATGCCCCCGCCGCCCTGCTGCTGATCATCCTGCCCGCCCTGCCCACCCTGGCCGGGCTGACCCTGGCGCTGATTCTGGCCGGGACGCTGATTCGTCTCGCCGAGGCTCTGACGCTCGCCGAGGTAGATCAGGATGATCGCGTCCTGCGACTGCTGTCCGCCGAGCTGGCCGGCAGCGGCCTGGGGCTCGGGTTGATCGCCGCCGGGCGCCTGCTCGCCGGCCGCGGCGCCAGGGCCGCGCGCCATCCCGCCGCCGGTCTGTCCGGCGACCTGGAGGACGATGATGTCTCCCTGGTTCACGACCTGCCGCACCTGGACAGGCTGCCCGTTCATCAGCGCGACGACGCGCAGGGCGGTCGCGTCCTGGCCGTCCAGCTTGAAGCTCGCCACGCCGTTGCTCGCCTGCGAGCTTCCGACGACGACGGCATTCTGCATGGGGTCGGTGCTCTGGCCCTGCTGGCCGATGCCCGCATCCTGGCCCTCCTGACCCTGCTGCTGTTGCTGCTGGCCGCCCGGCTGCTGACCCTGGCCTCCGGGCTGCTGACCGGACTGGCCCTGGCCACCCTCGGTGACGAAGACGAACTGGATGCCGCCCGCGCCGCCGGCGCCGCCGGGCCCGCCCTCAACGCGCTGCGACTCGGCCTGCATCGCCGTCCCGCCGCGCCCGCCACCGGCGGCCATGCCCGCGCCGGCCCCACCGCCACGGCTCATCAAGCCGCGAGCGCCTTCGCGCTGCTGGCTCGGGAACATGACGGCGATGTGGGGCACCTTCCCCTGCTGGAGGCGGATCGAGGGCGCCTGCTGAAGCGCCTGCTGGAACTGCTCCGGAGAGAGCTGGTTCTGCCCCTGACGCTGCTGTTGCTGTTGACGCTGCTGCTGCTGCTGCTGTTGCTGCTGTTGCTGCTGGCCACCCTGCTGCTGCCCGGGCTGGCCCGCGCCACCCTGGTTGTCCTGGGCCATTGCCAGTGGGGCCGAAAGCCCGACGGCGACGGCGGCGCCGAGAATGCCACGGCGGACGCTCGTCGTGCGACCGAGTACCTGGAAGATCGATTCGCGCTGGGTCATGTTGCTGCTCCTTCGCTGGGGGGTTGGGACGTTGGGCTTACAAGTCGAGAGACGCGCGGCATGCATGGCTCGTCCCCTCAGGCAGACGAGCTCCCGTCACGCCGCAAACGTGCTGCCCGTGACAAGGCAAAAGCCCGGCCAACGCGAGAGTTGGCGATGAAAACGGCAACTTTCCGAGGCGCGCTTCGCCCCCACCACGCGCTCACCACGCCACCACCATGACCTTTCGTCGCGACGCGCAGGACGCGGTGTCAAGCGCGGCGGGCCAGGGCGGTGCGTATCGCCTCCACGTGGCGCGCGGTTGCGCCCTGTTTGTCGACGACGACCTGTCGCCCGCGCCGCCCGACCTCCGCGGCCCCGGCGGGATCGACCAGCCACGCCTCCAGCGCGGCGGTGAGCGGGACTTGGATGTCCCCGCTCCCGTCGGGCCCGACCTGCCGGATCGCGCCGGCGGCGAGGAACGCCCGCATCGGCTCGGCGAAGTTGCCGGTGAAAGGCCCGACGACAGTCGGCTTGCCGAGCGCGGCGGGCTCGATCATGTCGCTGCCATGCTGCTTCTCGCCGAGATCGACGAGCGTGCGCCCGACGACGACGACGTCGGCGAGGCTGTAGAACTTGCGGAGCTCCCCCATGGTGTCGCCGAGAATGACGGGCGGCGTGCTCATCGCTCCGGATTCGTCAGCGCCGGACCCGCCCCTGGAAACGGCGCGGGCCGGGGCCGAGCGACGGATCAGGGGCAGGCCGAATGTCTCGGTCACCTCGCGCGCCACCTCGTCGAACCGCTCCGGCTTTCGTGGCACGAGTATGAGCCGAAGCGCACGGTGCGTGCGCGCCAGTTGCGTCCACGCATCCAGCAGCATCGCCTCCTCCCCGGGCCCGGTCGAACCGCACACGAGGATCGTCTCATCTCCCCCCAAAGCCCTCGGGTTCAACCCGAGAGTCTCAGCAAGCTCCGCATCCCCCTCCACGCGCTCCCCCACCAGCGCCGAGTCGAACTTCATCGTCCCCGTCACGCTCACGCGGTCGGGCAGCACGCCGAGATCCACGAAACGCCGGGCATACGCCTCCTCCTGCGCGCACACCTGCGACAGCCCCGCGTACATCGGACGCACCAGCGGACGCACCCGTCGGTAGCCGCGGTAGGAGCGCTCCGTCATTCGCCCGTTTACCAGCAGCACCGGGATCCCGCGGACATTGCATTCCTTCACGAAGTTCGGCCAGACCTCCAGCTCCATCAGCACCGCCACGTCCGGCCGCAGGCGATCGAGGAAGCGCCGCACATAGGCCGACAGGTCCAGCGGATAGCGTACCACGCTCACGCGCCCGGCGAACTCCTCCTGCCCGTAAAGCTGCCCGGCGCGCTCGAACCCGGTGTCGGTGGTCACGCTGACGACGATCTGCAGCGTATCCCGGTTCGCCTCGGGCGCATCCAGAAGCTGCCGCACCATCTCCCGGGTCGCGTTGACCTCCCCGACGCTGACGGCGTGAATGAGCACGCACTGCCCCGGCCCCAACCGCCGCGGGACATCGCCGTTGCGCTCCTGGCGGGCTCTGGCGAGCTTTTGGCGCAAGGCCGGCCGGCTCCAGATCACCGGGCGGGCGATCGCCAGGAAGGCGTGATAGGCCAGGTCGTAGAGGGTCGGCATCGGGCGGGGGCAACGTCCGGCAATCGGCCGGACGGGCCGAAGGTAGCCCATACGGCGCCGCCGGTCGATAATGAGCAGATGCCCGCGACGCGAAAGCGCGCCACCCTCGCCTGCCTCGCCACCGTCCTGTACGCGACGGTGATCCTCCCGGCAGGATGCCGCCCGCGCCCGCCGCGCACGCCCCTCCAGGACCGCGACCCCATCTTCGTCATCCCCGCAATACACGAGTCGGCCCAGGCGACCCGCTACCGCGACGTGCCGCGGCTCATCGAGCTGCTCGACAGCGACGACGCCGCGATCCGGCTGCATTCCATCCAGGCGCTGCGCGACCTGACCGGGCAGCGGTTCGGGTACCAGTTCTGGGATCCGCCCGCGGCACGTCGGCCCTCCATCGATCGCTGGAAGCAGTGGGCCGTGGACACGGGGATCCTCCCGCCCGAGGCCGCGCCGGCCAGCCGGCCGACGACCGGCGCCGCCACCGGCCGGTAGCCGTTCCTTTCCGGACGTGGCCGGCGGTGATCGCTCGTTGCTCGCGGCACCTGTCCGGCTTAGGCTTATGACGATGCCCACGGCGCTCAACACCGCCAGCGACCTTGTGAAGGAGGCGACTCGGCGGGATTCGAACGCGGGGACGCTGCTCCACGCCCGGGTGGAGGGGGAGATCAACCTTCACAACTCGCCTGCGCTTCGCGCCGACCTGCTCAAGCTGGTCGAGGACGAGCGCCCGAAGGTCGTCGTGCTCAACCTCGCCGGCGTGCCCTACATGGACAGCAGCGCGATCGCCGTGCTCGTGGAGGTGCTCAAGGCGGTGCGCGCCGAGGAGGGGCATGTGCATCTCACGGAGCTTCAGCGCCGCGTCGCCGGCCTGCTGCACATCGCCCGGCTGGACACGATCTTCATCCTGAACGACACCGACGCCGCCGCCTTCAGCGAAGCAGGCAGCGGCGCGGGCGAATGATCCCAGTCGCCTTCAGGCGACGGCGATTCGCTGGCGCGCCCGGCTGTAGTGCGTGCCGACCCAGTATTCCACCACGCCGATCAGGGCGTAAACGGGCCCGGCATAGCCGGCCTGCGCACCGGGCAGCGTCAGCGCGATGGCGATCGACAGCAGGCCGATCGAGCCCACCAGGAGACAACGCGCGATCTCCTGCCGCGTGACGAGCCGCTCCAGGGCATTGAGTTCCAGTTCATCGCGCAGCCGGTAGGCGCGGATGTTCAGCAGCGCCAGCAGCCCGAAGACCGCGACGAAGCCGATGCCGTAGATCGCGAAGAGATCCCCCACCTGCGAGACCCGCATCCCCTCCAGCCCGCTGGGCCTGATGCCGGTGAGCATCGCCATGAAGTGCGTGAACATGAACTTCAGCGGGTAGACGTAGAGCATCACGACGAAGAGCAGCGCGTTATTGATGACGACGGTGAGCCAGTCCTGGAGACCGAACCGCCGGAAGAACTTGTAATGCGCGCTCCAGACCCAGGCGATCGTCGCGAAGCAGACGGCAAAGGCCGGCACGCCCCGCATCACGTCCAGCAACCCTTCGAAGCTCGTCGGGGCCTCCAGCGAAACGACCAGCAGCGTGATGGCGAAGGCGAAGGCGGCGTCGCTGAAACCCTCCAGCCGCGACACGTCCTGCCCCCGCTGCCGGAAGCCGTCGCCGAACCCCAGACCCCTCTCCTTCATGGCCTGTCGGAACATGGCGGGGAGTCTAACCGACCCGCCCGCCCACCGCCCGCCCTCAGGCCGGGGAAGCGGCGGCGGGTGGAGAGGGCGCGTCGGGAGCGCGGCGGGTTCGTGTGAAGGTCCGCCGGCTTTCCTAAGATGCCGGCATTGGCTGACGAGTCCTTTTCTGTCGAGCGCGTGTCCCTGCCCCTCCGGCCGATCGCGACCCTGGGGAACATGGTGCTGCGCGCACTGATCGCCACCGGCGGGGTGAGCCTGCTCCTGGTGGATACGGCACGGAAGATCCCGGGGGCTTACTTCGGCGGGCGGGGCGTGCGGCTGGCCTGGCGCAACCTCTTCTTCCAGATGGTGCGGGTCGGGGTGCAGGCGATTCCGATCGTCTCGCTGGTCGTCTTCTGCATCGGGGCGATCCTCTCGCTCCAGATCGTGCCGATCCTGCGCACCTACGGGGCGGCCGACGAGGTGGCGCGCCTCATCGCCATCGCCATGTTCCGCGAACTGGGTCCGCTGGTGGGGGCGATCGTGCTCACCGGCTTCGCCGGCGCGAGCATCGCCGCCGAGATCGGGACGATGACGGTCTCCGAGGAGATCGAGGCGCTGGAGACGCATGCGATCGACCCGGTGCGGTTCCTCGTGGTCCCACGCACCATCGCGACGGCGATCATGACGGTCTGCCTGGCCGTCGTCGCCGACTACATGGGCGTCCTCGGGGGGATGGTCGTCGCCGTGAACATCCAGGACCTCTCCATCGAGGGTTACATTTCGCGCACGATCGACTCGATCACGATGAAGGACTTCGGGACCGGCCTGATCAAGGCCTTCGTCTTCGGGGCCATCATCAGCGGCCTGGCCTGCTGGCTGGGCCTGGGCGTCACGGGCGGGGCCCAGGGTGTCGGCTCGGCCACCACGCGCACGGTCGTCCTGACGATCGTCGCCCTTACAATCGTTGACCTGCTCTTCACGGCCCTCTTCTTCTCCGTGGGCTTCTGAGCCGGCCCCCGCCGCATGTCGATCTCCGACTCTAAACCGACACTGAACCTCACCCGTCCGCCCGCAGCGGCCGGCGCGGCCGGCGCCGCCCGCGACAGCGTCGCCCTCAGCATCGGGCGCAGCCGGATCTTCGAGTCGGGCAACTGCCGCACGGACGACCGGCTGCCGGAGGACGTGGCCATCCGCGTGGAGGGCGCGACCAAGCGCTTCGACGGACAAACCGTGCTCGACGGCATCAGGCTCGATGTGCGCCGCGGGGAGATCCTGGTCATCCTCGGGGGCAGCGGCAGCGGCAAGAGCACCCTCCTGCGCCTCATGACCGGCGCCCTCACGCCGGAGGCGGGGCGCATCATCGTCAATCTCCCGGAGCGCTTCGGCGGCGCGATCGACCTGGGGAAGATGACCGACCAGCAGCGCGACGAGTACCGCAAGAACATCGGCGTGCTCTTCCAGAGCGGAGCGCTCTTCAACTCCATGAGCGTCTTCGACAACGTCGCCCTCCCGATGCGCATGCACGCCGACCTCGCCGAGGAGACGATCGACATCAGCGTGAAGATCAAGCTCGAGCTCGTCGGCCTGCGGGAGGCGGCCGACCGCATGCCCGCCGAGATCAGCGGCGGGATGAAGAAGCGCGCCGGCCTCGCCCGCGCGCTGTCGCTCGACCCGCAGCTTCTCTTCTACGACGAGCCCTCCGCCGGCCTAGATCCGATCACCAGCGCGCAGGTCGATCAACTGATGGTCGATCTCAACCGCGAGTTGGGCGTCACCAGCGTCGTCGTCACCCACGAGATGGACTCCGCCTTCCGCATCGCCACCCGCATGGTGCTGCTGGACCAGGGCAAGTTCATCGCGCACGGCACGCCCGACGAGTTCCGCCAGAGCGATGACCCGCACGTCCGGCAGTTCGTCCAGGGCCTCACCGACGGCCCCTTCACCGACCGCCGCGAGGACTCCCACGACTACGAGCAGGCGCTCCTCGGCGGCCCCGGCAATGGCCGCAAGCGACGCCGCTAGAACAGTTCTTCCTCGATCCGGATAGGATCGTCACCGCCTCCCTTTCCCCTCCCCTGGCTCCTCACTCCCTTCGCCATGGCCGGTGTCGCAGACAAGAACGCCCTCAAGGCCGGCATCTTCATCATCATCGCCCTGGCGATGGGGCTGACGGTCTTCTTTCTCGTCGCCGGCTCGGGCCTAGGGCGCGGGCAGTCGTGGACCGTCCGCTTCGATGTGGATGACGACGTCGGCGGGGTCGGGCCGGGCGCCGATGTCCGCGTCGGCGGGGTCACCGTCGGAAAGGTGCAGCGCGTCCGGCTCTCCGACGACCTGGGCAGCGTGGACGTGGACATCGCCCTCCCCGGCGACATCCGCCTGAGGCAGGGCGCCAACGTCGTCATCCAGACCACGGTCACCGGCACCGCCTGGCTCAACTTCGACACCCTCGGCCAGGGCGAGCCGCTGGCGCGCGGCAGCATCATCCAGGGGGAGGCCGGCACCTTCAGCAACCTCGTCGCCGCCGTCAATCGCCTTACGCCGGCGGTCACCAGCCTCGTGGATGATGTCCGCGGGGAAACCGTGCCGCGCGTGAACGAGGTCCTCGGGAAGACCAGCCGCACCATGGACAGCGTCGAGGGAACGGTGCAGCGCTTCGGCGACGCCGCCGACCGCACCGCCAGCGCCGCCGCGACCGTCGATGAGCTCGTGCAGAAGAACCGGGAGAATCTCGACCGCACGCTCGCCAACCTGCGCGAGGTCAGCGACCAGGCGCCCGAGCTCGTCGAGAATGCCAATCTCCTCGTCAACAAGTGGGCCGACGCCGCCGACAGCGTCCGCACCACGCTCGAGGGCACCGGCGAGAAGCTCAACGCTGTCCTCGAAGACGCCGAGGTCATCGCCGAGGACATGAAGGGAATCGGGCAGGACACCCAGAGCACCATCCGCGAGGTGCACGGCCTCATCGCCGGCAATCGCGGGAAGATCGAGCAGATCATCAACCGCATGCGGGACACGAGCGCCACGCTCAGCCTCGCCGCCGCCGAGATCCGCCGCAGCCCCTGGCGGCTCCTCTACCGGCCGGACGGCAGCCAGCGCGAGAGCCTCGACCTCTACGACGCGGCCCGTCGCTTCGCGGAGGGGGCCAACGCCCTCCAGGACGCCGCTGTCGCCCTCAGCGACGCCGCCAACGACCAGACCGCCAACCCGGAGCAGGTCGAAGCACTCCTCCTCGACCTCCAGCGCCGGTTCCAGGAGTTCGAGCGAATGGAGCGGCTGCTTTACGAGCGGCTGAGCGAATGACGCCCCGCCGGCGTTTTCGGACTTGACATCTCCTGCCCGCACCCTTGCCAGCCGGTCGGGGCGTCTCTATCGTTCCGCCTTGTCCGCCCCGGCTGACGTCGCAGGCGCGTGGCCGCAACGCACGTCCGGGGCAAGGAGCCTGGGAGTATCCGCCGTGAAGAAGAGCACCCACCCCGTTTACCGTCCCGTCGTCTTCCACGACCACGGCGCCGATTTCAGCTTCCTGACCCGGTCCACCATCGCCACCAGCGAGACCATCACCTACGAGGGCAAGGAATACCCCCTCGTCAAGGTGGATATCAGCAGCAAGAGCCACCCCTTCTTCACCGGCAAGCAGAAGTTCGTCGATACCGCCGGACGCGTCGATCGCTTCCAGAAGAAGTTCGGCGGTAACTACAGCTTCCAGCGCGGCAACAAGGCGCCCAAGCCGGCCGCGAAGTGATCTCCCGCGGCGCCCGCCCGGTGGGGCGGACGACGCCGCCCGCATCGACTGTTGTTTTTATACCCTCGACGCCGCCCCCCGCCCCCGTCATACCACGGGGGCGGCGTTGTTGTTTGTCATTGGTCAGTTGTCATTTGTCACTGGTCACTCGTCCTGCGCCGCGGGGCCGTCTGCCGGTGGTGGGTCGTGAAGGGTGGTCAAATCTCTTGCCTCCATGTGTTACGGAAGCCCGACATCCCACGGCGATTTCATGCCCTCGGGAACGGGCAGTGGGTACTCCACGGCGCGTGCGTGGAGATCCATGAAGAGGTAGTTGGACCGCTCACTCCGGTGGCGACGCTCGTCAACGATCTGCAGGTAGTCGTCGACAACGGCGTTGTAGTAGTAGTCCTTGACCCGGGCGTGCTTCTCCCCAATCACGACCAGTTCCGAGGGGGCGCTCGGCACGCGCAGACGGCTGTGGAAGCGGACACCAACCTCCTCGATTCGCCCGTTCACGAGGTAGGAGATCTCCCCTTCGAGGTCTTCGTAGTTGGGGCAGGAGATCGATACTTCATCGATCGGCCCAAAGATCACCTGTGGCCAGCGGTGTTCTGGCTCGGTGTTCGCTCCGACACTCGGCGGCAGGAGCATGCCGCGCCAGTCGCTGGCATACATGCTGAACGAGACCCCGATGTTCTTCAGGGTCATCAGGCACCTGGCCTCGCGTGCCCTCGCGCGCGCAGCGGACAGCGCCGGCAGCAAGAGCCCGATCAAGATTGCCACGACACCGATCACCACCAGAAGTTCTGCGAGCGTGACGCCGCGCCGCGCTTTCCGGATGGACGGGGTCATGCGCCGTGCCCCCTTCGAATCCATAGACCGGCGATGACGACCGCCGCACCCCCGATTACGAGTAGCCACGCGGCGAACGGCGTGTCGTCCGCCTGCGACATTGCCGGAGCGTGGTCTATCCGCTCTCCCTGCTCATTCACAATCGGGCGAAAGTCCAGCGGATCGAGATAGGCCAGCGCATCCTCGTCGAACACTTTCTCGCCGACTGCAGGAGTCATGACGAACAAGGAAGCGTCGATCGGCGAATTGAGTCTGAGTGTGTCGGGGTCAACGGTGAGTGTGTGCGCACGGATGGAACGACCATCTGGAAAGGTATACGTGCAAAGAATCTCACGTGGGAACGACAAGGCCATACCACCGGGGACAGGAAAATCGAAGAAACCCCCGATCTCCGTTGCGACATTCACGCCGTCTGGTCGGTGGTAGACCCACCGACGAGGCCAGCCGCGCTCCCGATCGAACCAAACTTCGTATGCCAGGTAGCCGTTAGGGGTTTGCAGTCCGACGTAGGTGACGTCGTCCTCAATGCGGCATGCCGCAACTGACACTTCTACTTGGTGCGGCGTCGAAGGGAATCGATCAACCTCAAATGGGAGCGCCCGCATTGTCGGAAAGATCCCCGGCATGCTTGGATCAGTCGTACGGATGATGTCGGAGCCGGTGGATCGCCGAAATTGATGGGTACCGTCAAACAGCGCGTCATACTTCGTCACCCCCTCCGCCCACAGCGTGGTACACCGCCGCCTGCTCTCCGATATTGGCGATGCCAAGTCCCCATCTACTAGGAAGTGGGCACGCAGCGAACTTTTTGCTGATTCTGGATCATCCGGAAATCTATAGTAAGTCGTATCGTACTCTCCGCTAACGCTTCGAATGGACGCGAGTTGTGCCCGGAGAGCGTTGAGGGCCCGTGAATACTCTGCTCGATCAACAACATCATCCTCCGGAGTGCCAGCAGACAGGGAGAGCACCATTCCGACCAGGACGAGCAATTCACCAATCATTACGAGCCTCCCGTAAGCCAAGTGCGGGTTTGACTTGCGTCCACTGGAGACACTGCCGCCCAGTGGCCGTGCATCCCCCGCTGCAGACTCCGGTCTTGTGGGTGCAGGGGTCGGCGGCTGCGACCGACAGGGAGGCGTATACGAGTGCAATTTAGCCGACGATAACCACATGACTAGGCTTCATCGTTTGACTCCTAACGAAAGTGGTTGCTCTGACCGCAGGCGAATCTGGAAGGTATCGCGGCAGCCTGTCGCTGGTCAAGGTCCGCGGGTTGTCGGCCGGGGGTGTGGGTCAGTCAAGCGGGTTGGTTTTCATCCGATAGCCGTCGGTCTCGTTCCAGGTGACGGTGATGCGCCCACCGCCGGGGGCGTTGCCCTGGATGCCGAGGGGCGTGACCCTTGCGTTCGCCACGATGTACGGGCCGAGCACGAGGGTCGAGGGCGTGGGCGCGAGGGCGGGGCGCTTCGCATACCAGTAGTCGGCCATGGGGACCCAGGCGGGGCGCGTCAATGTCGCGACGATGCGGCCGTTGGCGCGCGTGAGGTGGCCGACCGACACGAGCAGGAAAGCGAGCAGGATCCACCATCCCCCGGGAACGGGCGGCGCCGGCAGCCCGGCGCGCAGCGCGGCGGGCCGATCGCCGAACTACCAGATCAGCACGGGCACCGCGCCGACGGATGCGAGGACGATCCCGGCGAATAGTGCGCAGTAGCCCCCGGGGAGGCAGGCGCTTCCCCAGAGCATCGCGGCGATGCCGATGCACGCGGTAATCCGTAGGCCGGGGCCCGGCGGAAACTCCCGCCGCCACAACGGGGCGACCTTGCGCGCGCGGGTGTCCTGCCTCGATTCGTACGAGAGCGTCCGATCCACGCGCGCAGACTATCAGGATCGGCCGGGTCGGACGATGGGGGCGGAGCGCGGGGTGGGGGCCGGGCGCGCTTGGCCACATTTCGTGGTGTATCCTGCGGGCGTGAGCGAAACTTCCGGGCTGGACATGGCGGATGGGGCGCTGGCCGACCTCGTGGTCGTCGGCGGCGGGATCGTCGGGGTCGCGACGGCCTGGCAGCTCCTGCGCCGGCATCCGGGCAGGCGCGTGGTCGTGCTGGAGAAGGAGCCGCAGCTCGCGGAGCACCAGACGGGACGCAACTCCGGCGTGCTCCACAGCGGGATCTACTACAAGCCGGGCAGCCTCAAGGCGCTCAACTGCCGCCGCGGCAAGGAGATGATGGAGCGCTTCTGCCGGGAACAGTCGATCGATCACGAGATCTGCGGGAAGGTGATCGTCGCGGTGGGCGAGGCGGATCTGGCGCCGCTGGCGAACATCTTCGAGCGCGGCCGGGCCAACGGCGTGGCGTGCGAGATGATCGACGCCGACCGGCTGCGCGAGCTGGAGCCGCACGCGGCCGGAATCAGGGCGATCCACGTCCCGGAGGCGGGGATCGTCAACTACCGGCAGGTGACCGAGCGGCTTGCGCAACTGGTGCGCGAGGCGGGCGGGGCGGTGCGCACCGGCTGGGCCGTGACGGGCATCGTGCATGAAGCTGATTCGCTGCGCGTGCTGACGACGGCGGGCGAGGTAAGAGCGCGCCTGCTCGTGAACTGCGCCGGCCTCCACTCGGATCGGATCGCGCGGCTCGCGGGCGACCGCCCCGCCGTGAAGATCGTTCCGTTCCGCGGGGAGTACTACGAGCTCCGGCCCGAGGCGCGTCACCTGTGCCGCAACCTGATCTACCCGACGCCCGATGCGGCCTTCCCGTTCCTTGGCGTGCACTTCACGCGCCTGATCGGGCGGGACGAGGCGGGGCATCGCGTGGAGTGCGGGCCGAACGCGGTGCTCGCCTTCGGCCGCGAGGGATACCGCAAGACGACGCTGAACATGCGCGACCTCGCCGAGTCGCTGGCCTACCCCGCCTTCTGGCGGCTGTCGGCGCGCCACTGGCGCACGGGCCTCGGGGAGTGGCACCGCAGCGTGAGCAAGAAAGCCTTCGTGAAGGCATTGCAGCGGCTGCTGCCGGCGGTGCGCGCCGAACACCTGGAACCGGCCCCCGCCGGCGTGCGGGCGCAGGCGCTGGCGCCGGACGGCCGGCTGGTGGACGACTTCTCAATCGTCGAGTCGGCCCGCTGCGTGCACGTGCTCAACGCGCCCAGCCCCGCCGCCACCGCCTCGCTCGCCATCGGCGAGCACATCGTCGACATCCTTTCCCGCCGCCTGGAGCCGGTGCCCCCGGCCGTCGCCGCCGCTTCATGAGCGCCGCTCGAACCGCCAGTGCCCGAGGGACTCGCCGGCGAGGTTGGTGCAGAAGACCTCCAGGGCGTCTTCCGTCGCGCGGCCGCGGATGATCGTGGCGCGATCCAGTTGTGGCCCCCCGCCGATGAGCTGGCCCCAGGAGCGATCCGCCTCCGGCGCGTCGTAGCGGTGGCGGTGCGTGTGACCACTGATGACAAGCTGCACGTTCGCCTCCTCCAGCACCGGTTGCCAGAGCTGGCGCGCGTGCTTCTGCCAGGAGCCATACCCCTCCAGCGTGTCCCCGCCGTTCTCGCCCGGCAGCCCGTTGAGCGGGATGTGACAGAAGACGACCAGGTGCGGCGCACCGGCGATCTCCGGCCGCTTCACCGCCGCCGCCAGCCAGTCGCGCTGCTGCCGACGGTACGTCTCGAATGCCGCAAGGCCCGCCCAGGCGGGGTGGTGATCCGGCTTGTCCTCGCCGGTGTCGAGACCGATCATCGCCAGCGGGCCGTGTCGCACCGCGAAGCATCGCGGGCAATCCGGCTGGTCGGGCCAGGTCGTGAAGGCGCGCGAAAGCCCGCGCGCCGTCACGCCGCGGTGGTCGTGGTTCCCCGGCACGAAGAGCACGGGCTTCTCGGCGGCATAGGCGGCGCCGGCGGGGCGGAGGACGTTGGCGACGACCTGCTCGTCATCGTTGATGTCGTCGAAGACGTCGCCGTTCCAGACGGTGTAGTCGGCAGGCTCACTCGCGAGCGCGCGGGTGATCGCCTCCAGCGTCGGAACCTTCTCGTGCGTGTCGTTGATGACGGCGAAGGTGCAGGAACCGGCTTCGGGCGACGGCGGTGTGTGGCGAAAGACCTCGCTCGCCACCGGTTCTCCCGGGCGGATGTTGTATGGCCCGCGGAAGTCGATCGGGGCGCTGACCACGCGGTAGTGGATCGTTTTCCCCGGCTCGAGCCCGTTGATTCGCGCCGACAGGAAGCGCGGCTCATACGGCAGCAGGCCGCTCACCGGCGCATCCGCCCGATTCCCGAGTTGGTCGCTCGTGCCCCACTCCACCCACCCGGTGGCGGGCCCGTTCACCGCCCAGGCAACGGTGACGCCGTCGGCGGTGGGGTTCTGGAGGACGGGCGCGCTGTCGAGTGCAAAGGCGGCCGGCTGCGCCGCGACGCCCCTTGCGCGCCGGGTGGCGAGAAGGGAGCCGGTGGCGGCGGAGATCGAGGCAAGGAAGTGGCGTCGGTGCATGATCTGGGGCGAGTGGTGTGAGATTCCGGGAGAGCGTTGCTCGCGGGCTCCGGGAGGTATGTTGTGCCACATGCCCACCGGCCATACAAGCTTCAACGACGGCCTGCATGTGCATCTTGGCAACCTCTCGCTCCTCTCCGACGCCGAGACACGATCGATCTCGCCGGAGAATCCGACGGGCGAGCGCGCCGGCGGCGCGCGGGCGCCGGCGCAGCCGGGATCGCCGGCGCGAGACCTGGGGCTGGGCTGGAAGACGCGCGCGTACATCGATGTCGCGCCGGGCGAGACGGCGGTGCTGGCGGATGTGGCCGGGCCGGGGGCGATCCAGTCGATCTGGATGACGCCGGCGAACGTGCCGAACCGCGACGCGATCCTCCGCTTCCACTGGGACGGGCAGGAGCAGCCGAGCGTGGAGGCGCCGCTGGGGGATTTCTTCGCCAGCGCGTTCACGAGCTTCGAGGAATACGCGCAGATCAGCTCGCTGGCGGTCTGCGTGAATCCGGGGAACGCCTACAACTGCTACTGGCCCATGCCGTTCCGGCGGCACGCGAAGATCACGGTCCAGAACCTGAACCCGGAGAAGGCGCTTCGGCTCTTCTTCCAGATCAACTATGCCCTGGCGGAGGTGGCAAAGGGCGCCGCCTGCTTCCACGCGCAGTTCCGGCGGACGAACCCGGTGCCCTACGGGCGCGTCTACACGATCCTCGACACCGGCGGCGCGCCCGGGCATTACGTCGGCACCTACCTCGCCTGGTCCCTCCACTCCGACCGCTGGTGGGGGGAGGGGGAGATCAAGTTCTACATCGACGACGACCTCCCCGAGGGCAGGCCGGTCGATGAATGCGTCGCCGAGCATGGCGGCGATGCGTTTCCGACGATCTGCGGCACGGGCACGGAGGACTACTTCTGCGGCAGCTACAACTTCGAGAACAAGCGTGAGAAGCGTTACCAGGAGTACACAACGGCGTACGCGGGCCTGCCGCACATCGTCCGTCCCGACGGGCTTTACCGGGCGGTGCAGCGGTTCAGCATGTACCGCTGGCACATCCCGGACCCGATCCGCTTCCGCAAGCGGCTGGCGGTGACGATCCAGGCCCTGGGCTGGCGCGGCGGGCACGGGCGGTTCCTGCCGCTCCAGGATGACATCGCGTCGGTGGCGTTCTGGTACGCCGCCCTGCCGACGCCGGCTTTCCCGCCCCTGCCGGATCGCGATCGCCTGGAGATCACCTGACCGTTCCCTCCGGCGCCGCATCACCCAACGAAGCGTCATCCTGACCCGGAAGGATGGCGACCGACCGCGATCCGGCGCCGCCGGTGCCGAGATCCTGGTCAGAGCGTTGCCCCGTGGCCTCAAGCATAAAGGCCTGTCGATTGGTGCAGACGGCTCGTGCCGCGGCGGACGTAATGGTTTGCGGCATGCTGCGGCACCGGGTTTGCGGGGCGTTTCGAGCGGCCCCTGGCGCCGCGGCGCGTTTTTCCGCGCATTCCGCCGACTGTCCCTGCGAGGGTAAGTTGGACGGAGGTCACATTTTCGCAGGCAGGCGCGCGGCACCGGGCAAGCGGCACGGCCGCGAGCGCATTCACCGAGAAGGAGATCCGCATGAGACACTCGACCTTGTTCAAGCTGATGGCAGCGCCGGCCGTGGCGGGCCTGTTGTTCACCGTCGGTTGCGAAGAGGAGACGGCCGACACGACGATCGACTCCGGCACCGACACGCCGACCGTGGGCGACACCGGGATGGATCGCGACACCACCGGGACGACCGGTCGCGACACGACCGCCGGCACCGGTGACACCGGAACCGATCAGAGCCGCACCGCCGGCGCCCAGATGGGCGAAGCGGGCGAAGTTTCGGATCAGCAGATCCAGCAGGTGACGCAGCGCATCGACTCGCTGCGCGACCAGGCCGAGCAGAGCACCGAGCCGGCCGCCCAGCAGATCACCGAGCGCCTCGGCACGCTGCGCACCGCCGTCGAGAACCGTGACTGGCAGGGCGTGGCCCAGTCGGTGACGCAGCTTCGCACGATGCAGATGCCCGAGAACCTCCAGCAGGGCTTCAACCAGCTGGTCGATCAGCTCAAGCAGCTGAACGTCCCGGCGCTGCAGAACCTGCCGAGCCTCGACGACATGCCCGCGATCCCGGGCGTTACCGGCGGCACCACCCCTCCCGGTGGCAGCACGCCTCCGGGCGGCGGCAACTGAGCCGATGGCGCACGCGGCAATGCCGTAGCCTCCAGTGCACATGAGCGATGCCCGCGCGATGTAAGGTCGCGCGGGCATCGTCTTGTCGTCATGCTGCGGGTCAGCCGGCAGCTTCGGCCGTTCACACCCGCCCGGGAGCGGAGCAAACATGTTCGCTTTACTTCTCCGGGAGCTTCAGCACCTTGCGAGCCTCGCTCTCGATCTGCGGACGAAGCCGCTCGGCCAGCTTGGCCAGCAGCCAGGGGAGCAGCACCTGGATCTGCACCGCCTCGTCCTGCACCTCCAGCCAGCCGCTGACGCGCTGACCCAGTGCCGAGACCGCGAAGTCCAGGCGGTCGCCCGTCCAGGCGCGCTCCACCTGGCCGACCGATCCGGCGAACTGCGCCGTCGCCTTCTCCACGCCGTCCGCCACGCGCCGGCGCGCCTCGGCGCGGCCCAACTGGTGCGGGATCGAGATGTCCAGCGTCTTCCCGGTCATGGCGCTCCTCGCCCTGCTGGTGTAGCACAACGACGAATCGGAACCACCCCTCAATAACGGAAGATCGCCGCGGCGCCGCTGTCGGCGGGGTGCACGTCGCCCGGAAGCACGAGCGCTCGGCCGCCCTGTCGCAGGGTCATCTCCGCCAAGTCGTCCAGCACGTCATCCACCTCCGGATCCGACTCCGGCATCAGCTTCAGCTTGCCGTCGCCCGGATCGACCCGCCCGCCCACGTGACGGTCGGCGTCGATCAGCAACACGGCGACCCGCCCCGTCGCCGCCGCCTGCGCGATCGCTGCAAGGTCGTCGCTTCCCTGCCCCCGCGCCTTGGCGTTCCCGTACTGCTCGATCAGCTCGCGCGTGCGCGCGTGCATCTGCGGGAGCAGGATCCCGTTCATCTCCTCGCGCAGTCGCTCGGGCGTCACCTCCACCGCGCCCGGGTTGATGCGCACCCCCTCCTCCTGGAGCCGGGGGTGGTGGCTCGCCTTGCGGAAACGGTCGTGGTAGTCCACGTCCGCCGCGAGGAAGAGGGGCAGGTCGCCGTTGCGGCCGTGGTAGTCGTAGACCGCCTTGTCGATGACCCGGAAGTAGCGCTCCAGGTCCATGTCGCGGTCGTCCTTGTTATCGTGATGGCCGTGGAACATCCCGCTGTGGGCCAGGCCGCCGTAGTGGCTGACGTTGAGTTGCCCGGCGACCTCGCCGCCGATGGCTTCGACGAGGGTTCGCGGGACGTCGGGGTGGAGCGGGACGACGTCGAGGTTGTCGCGGTCCCCTTCGTAGAGGGTGACGGACTTCTGCGTGACCGCGAGAAGCTGGTAGCGGTCGAGGGTCTGCATGGCGCGGATGAGCGGCTTGACGTGGAAGCTGTCGGCCACGGCCACGATCTCCCGCTTCATGGGGCGCGGCAGGCGGACGAAGAGCGTCCGGGCGCGGTCGATGAAGATGCCCAGGGCCTGGAGCTGGTGGCGCCAGAAGTCGTTGTCGTCGGTGATCTTCATCACGCCGCCGACGAGGCGCTCGGCGGCCTCCTTGTCGGTGCGGGCAAGCTCCTCGTGGGCGCGCTGGAGGGTCGACTTGAAGCGGATGGAGTTCTCGCGCGTCTGCTGCCCGGCGCGGTGCGTGGGCATGTAGATGGAGATGCAGGGTGGGCTTGCCTCGTCGAGGAGCGTCGAGAGCAGGCTCTTGTCGAGCGCGCGGAGATGGTCGCGGGGGTTGATCGTCGCATTCATGGCAACCGGCGATGCTAAGAATGGCCAGCGCGGCCGGGGAACGCCCGAAATGGGCAGCGCCCGCGCAAAGAGAGAACCGCGGGCCGAATGCGATCGACCCGCGGTTCACGTCAGTGAGGCGTTTTGTGAGCGGCGCTACAGGGCCAGTTGGAACTGGCCGCGCGCCACCAGCAGGAACTCGTCGCTGGCGTCGAAGTCCGCGTCGCGCGGGTAGCCGATGCTCCCGTCGGGCAGCACCGAGACGTCGAAGGTGATCTTCGCGCCGTGGCCCCAGCGGCCTTCGCGGCCGAGGTAGCGGTTCACACCGCCGGTGAGCTGGAGGTAGGTGTCCTCCACGTCGTCGCCGACGAGTTCGTCATCGACGACGAGCAGGTCGATCCGGCCGAACGGCTCCCAGTAGTTGTCCAGCAGGTAGGCGACCTGGCCCATCGCGCCGAAGTTGAAGTAGTCCTCGCCGTCGACCAGTTCGGGGGCGGCGAAGAGGGCGGCGTAGAAGGCCATCCCCTCGGTCGTCTCGTACTGGATGTCGCCGGTGACGGCACGGTAGGCGGAGTCGCCCGTCTGGTTCCAGGTCGCGCCGAGGCCGACGACGGTCGTCTGCTCCTCGGTGCCCAGCGCCGTGAAGTCGCGGTAGTTGCGCCAGTCACCGTTGACCAGGTATTCGAAGCGGCCGGCAACGCCGAAGTCGGCCTCCTCGAAGTTGGTGTTGGCGCTCATCGCGCCCTGGTAGACCGACACCTCCGCGCGCCATTCGCGCGGATCGGCCGTCTCCACGCCGCCCCGCGCCGCAGTCGGGGCGATCAGCAGCGACACGCCCTGCACGCGCCCGACCCGCATCCCGCCGAGGAACATTTCCGAGAGCGGCTCGGTGAAGCCGGCCGAAAGCTGCCGGCTGTCGTCCACGTTGAAGCCGTGCGAGAAGGGCGCCTTGAACTGGCCCAGCCGCAGCGCCATGCCGGGGCCGTCGCCGTCGGCGAAGTCCTCGCCGTCGGTCAGCAGGCCGAGCGGGAAGGCGATGAAGGCGTCCTCCAGCTCGAAGCCGCCATCGACGCTGCCGATGTCCGCCGTCATGCGGTAGTAGAAGGCGTCGGAGAAGGCGTGGCCGTCGAAGCCCATGCGGGCGCGGGCCACCTCGCCGCCGAACTCCGTCTCGCGGTCGTCGTCCTCGAGTGTTTCGAAGGTGGCGAAAACGGCCTGGAGCTGGAGCAGCAGGCTGGGCCGGAGGACGAAGTCGCCCTCGGGGGAGTAGATGCCGAAACGCGGGGTGTGCGGCCCCTGGACGACGCCGCCCAGGTCCGTCTGGAACATGCCCATGCCCGACTCGTACGCACCGGTCGAGTAGTCGTCGTCGAAGCTGTTGAAGAAGGCCCCGACCTGCCCGCTGTCGCCCGAGCCGCGGTCGGCGCGGGCGGCGGGTCGGGTGTCCTGGCCCATGAGATAGGTGGGCCCGAGCTTCAGCGCCTCGGCGCTGGGCGGGGCCGGTTGATCGGCGCCATAAGCCGAAAGGCCGAGGCCGAGCGTTGCCACGCCGACAACGGCGGCTCGGCGCACGATGGCGTGAGACAGGCGTGAGTTCACGGGAGTCCTTCCTTGCAGGAGATGCGCTGGCGCCGGCCCCATGGCGACGTCCGCTCCGAGAGGCGAACCGGCACCGACCACTGGCTCGCGGGGAAGCTAACGCCGCGAGCCCGCCCGGTCAAAGAACGCTAACGCAATCGTCAGACAATCTTTATCCTGCCCGAGCGCACCTCCCCCGGGCCGGAGGCCGGGGCGAGATGCCGGGGCAGGCGGGGGGACTCAGGCCGAGCCCCGTTGGGGCGTGTCGATCCGGGACGAGGGGTGACGTGGAAGGCGCACCGTGAACTCGGTGCCCGAGTCCTGGTTGGAGGTCACATCGATCGATCCGCCGTGCGAGGCGACGATCTGGCGGGTGATGTAGAGGCCCAGCCCGATGCTCCCCGCCTTCTCGTGGCGCGACTGCTCCCCCGAGTCGCCGCGCACCGCCATCCGTCGAAGCGGGTCGAAGACCACCGGCAGCATGCCTGCGGGGATCGGTTCGCCGTCGTTGTGCACGCTGAGGATGACGGCGTCCTCCTCGGCGCGCAGGCGGAGCCGGATGCGGCTGCCGGAGTTGCCGTGGATGATGGCGTTGGCGAGGAGGTTGGAGACGACCTGGCGCAGCCGGCGCTCGTCCCATTCGCCGGCGAGGTCACCCTCGGCCTCGATCTCGATCTTGCAGCCGGGATGCCCGGCCTGGACCTCCCGGGCGACCTCCCGGCAGACCGGATGCAAATCGACCTTGCGGCGGGTCAGGGGCATCGGGCCGCCTACGCCGTCGGCGGCGAAGTCGAGCAGGTCGCGGATCAGGCGATCCATGGCGAGGGCGCTGGAGGTGACCTGCCCGGCGACTTCGGCGGTGACCGGGTCGTCCTTGTGCCGCGTGGCGAGCAGCCCGCCCGACATGGTGATGGCATTGAGCGGGTTGCGCAGGTCGTGCCCGAGGACGGCCAGGAAGAGCATCCGGGCCTGGTCCACGTTCTGCGAGAAGGTCTCCACGGCCTGCGCCAGCGACTGATCCATCGACTCGTGGAAGCGCGTGAGGTCGTCGAGATCCGCGACGTTGGGCGCGGGATTGCTCTGGCGCCACAGGCGCACCACGCTGGAGCGCAGGGCGCGGTATTCGGCGAGCACCTGCACGAGCCGGAAGCCCGAATCGACGCGCCCCCCGCCGTGCCGGACCGAGGCCCTGTCGAGCACGCGGCTGTGGTTCCCGTTGCCGCCGCGACCCTCGGACTTATCGTGCTGCTCCTCGGCCGACTGGTCGGAGGACATGTCGGCGACGGTGGCGCGCAGGATGGCCTCGGCGTCGTCGCGCAGCTCGGCGGGTTCTACCAACGCGTTACCCGGCCAGATCCGGCGGGCGAACTGCTCCCACTGGGCCAGGATTGGCTCAATATTCGCCAGGATGAAATCGGGTAGCCGCATCCCCACCATGTCTCCTTCACAAAGGCCGTGCCGATGGCAACTCCCTGGGCCTTTCGCCGGGTACCGGTCGTACCGTGGGACTTCTGGAAGCTCGCTCCACCGCCGAGGCCGAAAGCCCTGCCCCGCGGCGAAAAATTAGCAGAGGGCATGCCAGCACGTCTAGAGGTTTCTCAGCACCATTTTCAATGGTCAGCCGCACGCAGTACGGCGGCGGGTTGCCACCGCCCTCCGCCGCTCCGGAGGCGATCGGCCCCTCCCACGCCCGAAGCCCGGCCTCCCGCGCCCGGAGGCCAGCCTCTCGTGCCCGAAGGCCAGCCGCCTGCGCCCAAAGGCCAGCCTCTCGTGGGAACGAATGCCACGTTCCCTCGTGCGGGCCAGGTTCATGAAGGAACGCGTGACATCACCGCCGTTCCGGAGCCTGCCGGCGCCGTGCTGCTACCTCGAAGCCGTGACCGAGCAGTTCCCCCTCCGGCACGCCCTTCACCCGGCCATACATCAGGGCCGCCTCGATCACCATCCACGTCTCCAGTCCCAGGCACGTCACCGCCAGCGCGCAGATCGTGTAGCGGCCCCCCTCCCACCAGTTGGGCAGCTCGGCCATCATCGCCCAGGCAGGGACGACGAGCATGAAGAGCATCGGCGGGACGAGGAACCACGTCGCGATGCGCCGCCGCCGCAGGTAGAAGAGGATCACCGCGAACGCCAGCCCCGCCAGGAGCTGGTTGCTCGCGCCAAAGAGCGGCCAGAGGATCAGCCCGCCCGTGCCGGCGCTGGCAAGCGACCACTCCCCGCTGGCGGGTATGGCGGCGAGCACGGCGGCAGTGACGACAGCGACGAACGTGGCGAAATAAGCGTTGGTGGCGACAGACAGCAGGCTGGGCCGGCCGGGCTGGATCGGGGTGTCATTTCCGACTTTCAAAGCGGACGGGGCCTGCGTGGAAAGGGCTTCCAGCCCGTCTGTCCGCGGAGCGTCTGGAGCGAAGGTGCCGGAACGGGCTGGAAGCCCCTTCCACGCAGAGCCTGGCCCGCCGGGCAGCAGCGCCCCCAGCAGCTCCTGCACGACGTAGCGCTGGAGGCGGATGGCGGTGTCGAGCGTGGTGCCTGCGAAGCTGGCGACGAGGACGGCCATGAGCGCCGTCCCCCACGCCCGCGGCAGGCCGGCGGCGGCGAGGAAGTTCCCCGCGCCGGTGACGAACGCCCCGACCTTCGCCCCCAGGCCGTCAGCGGATTGCCACGAGGGGTACGCGTTCACGTATGCTGTCGGACCGACGACCGCGATTTCGTTGAGCTCTTCGCCGAACCACACTTCCATCGCCTCGCTGGACCACGGGACGGGGAAACGTTTCACTCGGTGGAACACTACTCTCTTCGCCTGACCGAGAGGGAGATCTTCCTCTAAGCGGTACATTTCGCCGGCGTCCCAGGAATCAAACACGGTCACGTACTCGCGGTGCCTCCCGGCGCTCAAACCAAAGCCCGTCTCGTCGTAGAACGTACCGTAGGAGCCGATAGGTCTGCTGCCGATGTGCTTGCTCTCGATTGCAAGCCTGCTCCCCCCGCCCCCCCCCCCCCCCCCCCCCCGGGTAACCCCCCCCCCCACG
>JAEZED010000122.1 GCA_023417885.1 Planctomycetota bacterium | reverse complement strand
TATGTGAAGTTGCCGGTTCAGCGACGGCGGCGGGCGAGGAGCCCGACGCCCGCGAGGCCGAGCAGGCCAATGGAGGCCGGCTCCGGAATCACGCTACCGTCGAGCAGCAGGTTGTCGACGTACACGCCGCCACTCCCTGAGGGGTATCCGCGGTTGTTGCTGAGGCCAAGCCGGAATTCGACCGTCTGGCCGGCCAGCAGGTCGGGAATCGACGAGAGGTCGATGTTCGACGGAAGCATCCCGGTGAAGAAATCGTCGGGACCATTCGGCGTCGCGCGGTCCTGCTGTGCGCCGATGGCAGTGAACGCACCGCCATCGATGCTGTAGTAGAGCTGCGCCGAAGCGTTGTGATTCAGCGTCTCGTTGTTGTCAATGTTGCTGACGCCGAAGTCGAAGCTGAAGCTGTTGAAGCCGGTCGTCGCCGACGCCGTGAAGCTGAAGCTGTAGTAGTCGTCAGCCGAGGTGGGGCCGGGGTTCGTCGAGTCGGGACTTGGCATGCTGCCTGGGCCCGTCAAGGGGGCGTAGGAGCCCAGCGGCGTGCCCGTGGCGCGGTCGTTCAGCGCTTCGAGATTGCTCAGGCCCACGATCGTCAGCTGCGAGGCCGACGTGCCGGCGGCGTTCAGGTAGGGGCCGTTGTTCGCTGGCCAGGTGGCGCTGTCGGTCGTGAACTCCTCGAAGTTGTAGAGCGCCAGGGTGTCCGCCGAGGCGGTGCTGACACCTGCAAAGATTGCGGCGGAGGCCGCGGCTGCGGTTAGCGTGGTTCGTAGCTTCATTCTTTCCTCTCCGAGAGTTCGGACATGAGTTGTGTTCGCAGGCGGGCGGAGGACACACTGCCCGCCGCTCCGAAAAAGGCCCTGATCCCACCCCTCCGCGCGGATCCGCGGAATTTCCTTGTGCAGTCTGCAGCGCTTTCGCGCATAATCAAGAACCCATTTGCGCCTGCGATGGGCCGAATTGCGTAGGATCCTGTGCGAAGCCCACGAACCCCCAGATGGCCCAGAAGAACCGGAAAAACCCCACCCGAGTGCCCCGGATCGATCTGGCCGGCCTGGGCCCGGCACCCGCGCCCCAGCCGCCCAACGGCAAGACCAGGCACATCGCCCTCGCCTTTCCCGTGGGCCTTGCCCACCTTCACCCGGTCGTGCAGGGCATCGCGGATTATGCGCGATCCCACGGCCCTTGGCTATTCACCACCAGCCCCGAGGCCGTCACCATGCCCCTCCAGAGCCTCGCAGGCTGGCAGGGAAACGGGATCATCGCGGTCCTGCTCAACTCCGCCGACCGGGAGGCCGCCAAGCGGCTCGATGTGCCGGTCGTCACCTTTTCCGGCGCCATGAAGAACCCGGGCGTCCCGCGCGTGATGGTGAACAACAAGGCGGTCGGTCGACTCGCGGCGGATCACCTGCTCGCCTGCGGATTCTCGCGGTTCGCGTACTACGGGCTGCGCCAGGCGATCTACGCGCGGGATCGCGGCAACGGCTTTCTCGAGCGGCTGGCTGAGCGCGGCGTGAACAAGTCGCGCGACTGCTCGATTCGCATGTCGCCCAGCTCTCTGAGCCCCAACCGCCCGTGGCAGGACGAGATGGGACAACTCCTGGCGTGGGTGAGCCAGCTCCAGACGCCCGTCGGCCTCTTCGCGGCGCACGACCAGCGGGCGCGCATGGTCGTCGACGCCTGCCGGCAGGCGGGGCTGCGCGTCCCGGAGGACGTCGCCGTACTCGGCGTCGACAATGACCAGGTCGCCTGCGAGTTCAGCGAGCCGCCGATCTCCAGCATCGCGTGCGACTGGTACCGCGTCGGCTACGAGTCGGCGCGGTTGCTCGACGACCTGATGGCCGGGCGCGAGCCTCCCGCCGAGGACCAGCTCATCGACCCGAAGGCGGTCGTGCGCCGGCGCTCGACGGACGTGCAGATCATCGACCACCCCGCGGTCGCGCGGGCGGCGGCCTACGTGCGTGAGCACCTGCGCGAGAACTTCGGCGTGGAGGCGATGCTGCGTGAGACGCGGATCACGCGGCGCAGCCTGGAGCTGAACTTCAAGCGCGCCCTCGGCTGCACGCCGCACCAGTACATCTGCCGCGCGCGCGTGGAGTACGCCAAACAGTTGCTGGTTCGCCCGCAGCGGATGAAGCTGACGAACATCGCGCGCCAGTGCGGCTTCCACGACCTGCGTCGCTTCCGGATGGTCTTCCGCCGGCTCGAGGGGATGAGCCCCGTCGAGTTCCGGCGTCAGCACCAGCCCGGCGCCCGCGCGCCAAAGTAGCAGAGGCGTGCTGTCTTCACCCCGCGCGTGGTAGCAGAGGCTTCCAGCCTCTGCCGTCGATCCTTCCGCCTGCTGGTGCGCGCCGGTGAGCGCAGGCGCGCACCACCTTTGCGCGAATGTTCCACGTGGAACAATTCGCGCACGTGCGATGGCGGGCTGCTATGCGGGTTTCACGGCGCCAGACCACGCGCATACGCCTGCTCCACGCGCTCCCGCGCGCACCAGGATTGGATGCCCCCGCCCTCCCGCTAAGCTGCGCACATGCCGCATCCGCTCATCAGCCCCGCCGCCGCAGCCAGGCTCTGTCTACTGTGCGTCGCCCTGCTCGTGCTCCCCGCGATTGCAGCCACGGCCGAGCCGGCTGACGCCGCCTGGCTGCGCTACACGCCCGTCAAGGATGTCGAGCGCCTCACGGAGTATCGCGAGGCGGCGCGGCGGGTGGTGATCGATGGCAAGTCGACCGCGATCCTCGAGTCGGTTGCGCGGGAACTGGCGCGGGGGCTGACGAGCCTGCTCGACCAGCCGATCGGGGTCGCTGATGCGTCGGCCGAGCCCGCGCCGGGCGACATCGTGATCAGCGTCGGGGATGCGCATGTCGCGCAGCAGGTGATGCGCGCCGCCGATGCCGACGTCAGACCGCTTCGGCCGGAGGGGTTCATCCTGCGGCGGATGGAGATCGACGATCGACATTGCATCGTCATCGCGGCGCCCGACGATCGCGGTGCGCTCTACGGCGCGTTTGCCCTGCTGCGCCGGATGGCGCTGCACGACGCGATCGCTCAACTCGACGTGCGCGACGCGCCGTCGATCGGGCTGCGCATGGTCAACCAGTGGGACAACCTCGACGGCAGCGTCGAGCGCGGGTACGCCGGGCGCAGCATCTTCCACTGGGAGCGCCTGCCCGCCCTCGAGCCGCGCTACGAGGAATACGCCCGCCTTCTCGCGTCGGTTGGCATCAACGGCATCTGCGTGAACAACGTCAACGCCGGCAAGGGAAGCAACATCCGCATCCTCGACGCCAAGCATCTCGCGAAGGCCGCGGCGCTGGCGGAGCCGTTCAGGCGATACGGCGTGCGCCTCTACCTCGCCGTCGGCTTCAACAGCCCGATCGCCCTGGGCGGGCTCGACACCGCCGACCCGCTCGACCCGCGCGTGCGCGAGTGGTGGACGGCGAAGGCGGCGGAGATCTACCGCCTCATCCCGGACTTCGGCGGGTTCGTCGTGAAGGCCGACAGCGAGGGGCAGCCCGGCCCTTACCAGTACGGGCGTGATCATGCCGACGGGGCGAACATGCTCGGCGAGGCCCTGGTGCCGCATGGGGGGCTGGTGATCTGGCGCAGCTTCGTCTACCAGAACGACGGCACCGACCGCGCGAAGATGGCCTGGGACCACTTCCGCCCCCTCGACGGGCGCTTTGCAGAGAATGTCATCGTGCAGGTGAAGCACGGGCCGCTCGACTTCCAGGTGCGCGAGCCGGTGAACCCGCTGCTGGGAGCGATGCCGGAGACGAGCGTGATGCTCGAGCTCCAGGTGACACAAGAGTACACCGGGCACGATGTGCACCTCTGCTGGCTCGTGCCGATGTGGAAGCAGGTCCTCGACTTCGACACGCACGCGCGCGGCGAGGGATCGACCGTCGCGCGCGTGGTGGATGGTTCCCTGTTCGGTCACGCGCACAGCGGCATCACGGCGGTCGTGAATGTCGGGGAGGATCGATGGTGGCTCGGCCATCCGCTGCACATGGCCAACCTGTACGGCTATGGCCGGCTTGCGTGGAACCCCTCGCTGGAGTCCGGCGCTCTCGCCGACGAATGGACGCGCCAGACGTTCGGGCACGACGCGACGGTCGTCGAGACGATCACCGGGATGCTGATGCGATCGTGGCCCGTGTACGAGGCGTACACCTCGCCGATGGGGCTCGGCGTGCTGCACGATCCGCCGACGCACTTCGACCCGGCCCCGCACCTGCGGCATGCATATCACCGCGCGGATAAGCAAGGCATCGGCTTCGACCGCACACAGGCCACCGGCAGCGGGTACACGGCGCAGTATCACGCGCCCGCAGGCGAGATCTATGAAGACCCGGCGACGACGCTCATCGGCCTCCTGCTCTTCTTCCATCACCTCCCGTGGAAACACCCCCTTCCGGACGGCGGAACGGTCATCCAGCGCCTCTACGACTCTTACTTCGACGGCGTGGAGCAGGCGAGGTCGCTTCGCGAGGCGTGGGCGTCGCTGGAGGGGCGGATCGACGCGGAGCGTCACGCGCTGGTGCTCGCGAAGCTCGACGAGCAGGTCGTCCACGCCGCCCACTGGCGCGACACGATGACCCGCTTCCTCTTCGAGCTGTCAGCCATCCCGGACGAGCAGAACCGCATCCGCTCCGACGTCGACGGCGGAGAGCCGGAGTAGCCACGGATTTCACAGATTGGCACGGATTGGGAAGAGGGAAGGACGCGTCCGCACGATCAGCGGGTCACGTGATCGTATTCGTAGGCGTCAGACTCGAGCGATCCACCGGCGCGCGAGCGTAAGCATTCAAGAAGCGCGCCTTCTTTGACAACTACATGCCAGCCGATCGTGAGTCGGGGTGGCAGAGTGATGCCCATTCCCGCTGCGAACTTGACGACACTGGCCGCTTCCCATGGAAGGTGGCAGCCGGGCTCTGCACAGCAGTATCTCCGGCCGGCGAGGAAGGTGACCGTCACGTCCACATGAGCGCGTTCGGAAGAGACGGAAGTGACGGCAACGTCGTACCCGGATCTGTTGTTCCGATCCAGGTAAGCTTCGATCACATCCTGCGCTTCGTGTGCCGTCACACTTCCAGTCTATCGGTGCATGCGAACCGTAGCTCTCTCGGCGCTTGAGATACCAATGGCGGCCCGTTGCCCCGGGGCTCGAAGCCCCGGGAACGCGGGGCGATGGCGATCGCGCGGGTCAGTCGTGATGGCGAGGCCTCCGCCTTTATCGCATAATCCCGGCATGGAATCTGACATGATCGTCTGCTCGAGTTCCGAGCAGTTCATCCTTCACCACCAGCTTGCGGCGCTCTCCGACTCGCTGCGGTTCATCATGCAGGTCGGCCGCGAGCCGGGGCCGCGCACCTACCGACACGCGAAGAAGCTCCTGGAGGACACGCTCGCGCTTACGACCGGCCGATGCGTCACCCCGCCGCCGCAGATCGAGGAGACCGACTCCGTCGCCGACCTCCTCGTCGCCTGCGATAACCTCCGCGCCATCGCCATGGCGCTGCTCTCGCCCGAGGAATGCGAGGCCGTCCGGCGGATCGGGTTCATCAACCAGCCGGCGCAGTAGCCACAGATTGACACAGATGTGCCCAGATCCGAGGCCGGAGTGCTGCGTCGCCGAGTTCTGCTTCCACGCCGGCTTTGATTGAGCACGGCATCGATAGTGCCTGACGGCGTGAGCATCCCCACCATCGGCTACTCGTCGGACGCCAGGCTGTTGAAGCCATGGCCTCATCGCAATCACATGCCGCCGCATTCGATCCGGATCTGTGTGAATCTGTGTCTAGCCGTGCAGATCTGTGACTCATCCGGCTGACGCGCGTCAACGCTGCACACGGCCGGAGGCGTCGCCGGCGGCGAGTTGATCCACCTCCGCTACGCTCGCGCGGTTGAAGTCGCCGGGGATGGTGTGCTTGAGCGCGCTGGCCGCGGTGGCCCAGTCAATCGCGTGCTGCGTGTCCATCCCCTTCCGCAGCGCGTAGATGAGCCCGGCGGCGAAGCTGTCCCCCCCGCCGACGCGGTCGACGATCTCGATCTCGTAGCGCCGGGCGAAGTGGGGCCGGCCGTCCGCGAAGAGCATCGCGCTCCATCCGTTGCGGCTGGCGCTGATGCTCTCGCGCAGCGTGATGGCCACCTGCTTGAAGCCGAAGCGCTCGTGGAGCTGGCGGGCGACGTCGGCGTAGACCTCGCGCTCGATCTTCCCCGATTCGACGTGCGCGCCCTTGATGTTGAAGACGCTTTCGGCGTCCTCCTCGTTGGCGATGCAGACATCGACGTACTGCATCAGCCCCCCCATCACCTCGCCCGCCTTCTCGCGGCTCCAGAGCTTCTTGCGGTAGTTGAGGTCGGTGGAGACGGTGAGCCCCGCGGCCTTCGCGGCCTCGCACGCCTCGCGCACCGCCGCCGCAGGGCCGTCGCCGAGGGCGGGGGTGATGCCCGTCCAGTGAAACCACTTCGCACCGCGGAAGACGGCGGGCCAGTCGACATCGCCTGCCTTCATCTGCGCGACGGCGGCGCCGGCGCGGTCGTAGATCACCTTCGACGCCCGCGGGCCGGCGCCGGACTCGAGGAAGTAGATCCCCATGCGCTCCCCGCCGCGCAGGATGTGCCGCGTCTCGACGCCCAGGCCGCGCAGCTCCGCGATGCAGCGGTCCGCGATGTCGTTGGCGGGCAGCCGCGTGACGAAGGAAGCGGGCATGCCGTAGTTGGCGAGGGAGACGGCGACGTTGGCTTCCCCCCCACCGAAGGTCATCACCAGGTGCGGCGCCTGGGCGAACCGCAGGTGGCCCGGCGTTGCCAGGCGCAGCATGATCTCGCCGAAGGTGACTACCTCCGGCGTTGCATCGACTCGATCCGTCGGCACTGCCGCCATCTTTCTCTCCTTCATCCTGGTGTGTGCGAATCAGTTGGTGGAACGGCGCGCGTGGTGGATCGCCTCGGCGAAGGCGCGGGCCCGAAGCGTCAGCTCGTCCCAGCGCCCCTCGCGCACCGCCTGCCGGTTCACCAGCTCGCTCCCAACCCCCACCGCTACCGCGCCGGCGCCGAGCCACTGGCCGACGTTCTCAACGCTCACCCCGCCCGTCGGCATGAGCGGGATGTGCGGGTAGGGACCGGCGAGGTCCTTCAGGTAGTCCGGCCCCATGCGCGCCGCGGGGAAGATCTTGATGATGTCCCCGCCCTGCTGGTGCGCGTTGAAGACCTCCCCCGGCGTCAGCGCCCCGGGCAGCGCCGCGATCCCGTACTGCCGGGCGAAGGAAAGCACCTCCGGCACCGCGTGCGGGCTGACGAGGAAACGCGCCCCGGCATCGACGGCCGCCTTCGCCTGCTCCGCCGTCACCACCGTGCCCGCCCCGAGCACGAGCCCCTCGTCGATCCGCCCGCTCTCCAGCTCGCGGGCGACCTGCGCGATGGCGTCGGCGGCGCCGGGAACGGTGAAGGTGATCTCGATCGCGAGCACCCCGCCGGCCGCGAGCGCGCGGGCGACCCCGACGGCGGCTTCGGCCGAGGGCGCGCGCACGACGGCGACGACGCCCGCGGACTTCAGTGCGGCGAGGGTGGTTTCACGAGGCGATGCGGTGGAGTCGGCTTGGGTGGCTTGCATGGCTGCGGGTCTGCACTAGGCTTCTGAGCGTAGTGCAGGTTCACGAGTGGTGCCATCCCGATCGCCTTCGCCCAGGCGCCGACCGGGCCGCTGGTCCGCGCCGCCTGCTGATCCTGCTGGCGCTGCTGATCGCGTCGCCCGCGCCGGCGTCGCGGCCGGATGCGGCGCAGGAGCGGGCGATCGTCCAGACCTCCCCCGATGGCTCGCTGTCGGTGGAGCTGCGCCTGGTGGAGACGCCGGAAGAGGGCCTGGCACCGGTCTACACGATCCGCCGGGGGCAGCGCGTGCTCGTCGGGCCTTCGAAGCTCGGGATGATTTTCAGGGAAGGTGGCCGGCTCGGCGACCTGCGCATCCGCGACGTCTCGACCCGTTCGCACGATGCCACGTGGAGCGTGCCCGTCGGCAAGAGCAGCACGGCCCGCGATCACTATGGGGAGACGACGATCCTGCTGGAGGAGGCGGCGGCGCCCGGGCGGCAGATCGAGCTGGTCCTCCGCGCCTACGACGACGGCGCCGCCCTCCGCTGGCGCATCCCGGCGCAGCCGGCGATGTCCGATTTCACGATCATCGACGAGCGCGTGACGTTCGACGTCGCGGGTAATCCCGTGGCGTGGGTGCTCCCGCTGAACAGCTACACGACGCCGTACGAGGACCTGTACGTCCCGTCGCGGCTGGACGAGATCACGCCGACGGCGCTGGCGGGCCTCCCACTGCTGCTGGAGTACGAGGACGGCCTGGCGCTGGCGATCGCGGAGGCGGACCTGGTGGACTGGGCCGGGATGTACCTCGCGGGCGCGCCTGAGCAGCCGGGCCGGCTGGTGTCGTCGCTGTCTCCGCTGCCGGGGCAGGGTGAGGCGCGTGTGAAGGGAAAGGCGCCGCACGTCTCGCCGTGGCGCGTCGTGATGGTCGGAGAGGATGTCGGCGACCTGGTGGAGTCGAACCTGCTGCTGAACCTCTCGCGCCCCAGCCGCATCGCGGACACCTCGTGGATCCGGCCCGGGAAGATCAGCTTCCCGTGGCTCAACGGCTACGTCGGCCATGACCTGGGCTTCGAGCCGGGATTGAACACGGCGACGATGAAGCACTACATCGACTTCTGCGCCGCCAATGGCATCGAGTACCACTCGCTCGACGGGCGCGAGGAGGAGGGCGCGTGGTACGGCGGGCCGCTCTTTCCCGAAGGGCCTGTCGACATCACCACCGCCCGCCCGGGGCTGGACCTGCCCGAGGTGCTGCGCTATGCGAAGGAGAAGAGTGTTGGCATCCGCGTCTGGCTCCACTGGAAGGCCCTGATGCCGCAGATCGACGAGGCCTTCGCAGCCTACGAGAAGATGGGCATCAGTGGGGTGATGATCGATTTCATGGATCGCGACGACCAGGAGATGGTCGGCATCTACCACGAGATCCTCGAGAAGGCGGCGAAACACAGGCTCACCGTCAACTTCCACGGCTCCTTCAAGCCGACCGGCATCCGGCGGACCTGGCCGAACCTGCTGAACTACGAGGCGGTCTTCAACCTCGAGCACAACAAGGGCTTCCGCTTCGGCTGCACGCCGGAGCAGAACGTGACGGTCCCCTTCACCCGCATGCTCGCAGGGCCGCTCGACTATCACCAGGGCATCCTGCGCACGACGACGGAGGCGGCCTACCGCCCGATCTGGCGCGGGCCGGAGATGATCGGCACCGTCTGCCACCAGCTGGCGATGTTCGTCGTCTACGAGAACTACCTGCCGATGGTGGGCGACTATCCGCAGGCCTACGAGGCCGGCGGCGGAATCGAGTTCCTGGGCGAGGTGCCGGTGGCATGGGACGAGACGCGCTACCTTGCCGGCCGCGTCGGAGACTACATCATCATTGCCCGCCGCAGCGGGAGCGACTGGTACGTCGGCGCCATGACCGACGGCCAGGCCCGCACGCTCGAGGTGCCGCTGTCATTCCTCGGCGAAGGCGACTTCATCGCCAAGACGTGGCGCGATGACCCGGATGCGGCCTATCAGCCGGCCGGCGTCGTGCGCGAGCAGCAGGCCGTGACCGCGGACGACACGCTCGCCCTCCCTCTAGCGCCCGCGGGCGGTTTCGTGATGCGCATCGCGCCCGCTCCTGCCGGCCAATGATTGCCCCGACCATGAATCCGTTCCCGATGCACCGACTGATCTCCCCCGCCGCCCTGCTCGCGACCATGCTCGCGGCCCCGTTTGCCTGCGCCGCCCCCGGCAGCGTGCAGGATGGTCCGCCGACGACGGAGCCGCGCGCCCAGCCGCTGGCGACATCGCCCGCCCGCGCCGACTGGCGCACGAGCTTCGTCAACCCGATCTTCGAGGGCGCCGACCCGTGGGTCGTGCAGCACGACGGCTACTACTACACCACCCAGAGCGAGGCCAACCGGGGCATCGCCGTCTACCGCTCGCGCACGCTGACCGACCTGGGCGAGAAGGCCATCATCTGGCGCGCGCCGGAGGAAGGCCCCCACTCGCGGCAGATCTGGGCTCCGGAAATCCACCGCATCGGCGAGCGCTGGTATGCCTACGTCGCCGCGTCTGACGGCAGGAACGAAAACCACCGGATGATCGTCCTCGAAAGCGAGGGGGACGACCCGCAGGGACAGTACCACTTCAAGGCCGAGCTCTACACCGGCGACGACCTCGCCGGGAAGACGAACAACCGCTGGGCGATCGACGGCGTGCCGCTCGAGTTGAATGGCCAGCTCTACCACGTCTGGAGCGGCTGGGCGGATCACCAGGACATCCAGTATCTCTACATCGCCACGATGAGCGACCCGTGGACGATCTCCAGCAACCGCGTTCGCCTCGCCGACAACGACGACCACCTATGGGAGCGCGTCGACGAGAACGCAGCCGGACGCGGCCTGCACGAGGCGCCGCAGGTCCTCCAGCGCGACGGACGCACCTTCATCATCTACTCCGCCAGCGGCTCGTGGCAGCCCAGCTACAAGCTCGGGATGCTCGAGCTTGCGCCGGCCGGCGATCCGATGAATCCCGCCGACTGGAAGAAGCACCCCGAACCCGTCTTCTCGCCGACGGATCTCGCGCTGGGAACGGCCCACTGCACCTTCATCACATCACCCGACGGCAGCGAGGAGTGGATGCTCTACCACGCCAAGGTCGATCGCCAGCCGGGGTGGCGGCGCGCGGTGCATGCCAAGCCCTTCACCTGGGGCGATGACGGCCTGCCCGACTTCGGCACGCCCCCGGCGCCCGGCAACCCGCTGCCCCTTCCCTCGGGGCAGCCGCCCGTCGCCGGGGAGCCGTTGGACGCGCCGGTGCGCGACGACTTCACCGAGCCCTTCCGCCAGCGCTGGCAATATTTCGGCCACCAGCAGTACGTCGGGCAGCGCGACGGCCGGCTCTTCCTTGGCGTGAAGCCGCGCGAGCCCGTGAACATCTACCGCGGCGGCGAGAAGGCGCTGCTGAAGAACCTCGCCTTCGCGGACGGCACGGTGAGTGCGAGCGTGCGCGTCGAGGCGGGCGAGGCCGACGCGGGGATCATGCTCCGCGTGCAGCACCCCGCCGTCGGGTACGACGCGCAGAAAGGTTACTTCGTGGGCATCGTGCCGGGCACCGACCTCGTCGTCGCCGGCAAGACCGACGGCACGCGCTGGATCGAACTCGCCCGCGCCGGCGCCCCGATCGAGACGGCCACCGACCACCGCCTGTCCGTCGAAGCCAACGGCTCCCGTTTCACCGTCCGGCTGGACGGGGAAACGGTGCTGCGCTTCGAAGACGAGGACTACACCGAGGGCCAGGTCGGCCTGCGCGTCGTCGACACGCTGGCCAGCTTTGACGACGTCGAGGTGAAGGGGAAGTAGGTGGCGGAGAGCGACGGAGAGACGAAGCGACGAAGCGACGAAGGGTCGGAATCCGCGGCACGGCGTGCCGCTGTCTGCGAGCGTGTGTGGCGACGCAGGGGCGGAGAGACGGGGGAAACGGGAGACTGAAGTTGGAGGCGATGACGGGCATATGTCCGGCGCCTCTCCCCAACTGCCATCCACCTGCATCCATCACGCGTCATAGCATGCTCGGCCCATGGACGAGATGCGACCCTTCTACCTCGATCCCGCCGTTGACCCGGCGCGTGACCATGTCGTCGGCCCGCCTGACGCGGAGGTGACGCTCGTGGAGTACGGCAGCTATGCCTGCCCACGGTGTCATGACGTACACGCCGTCATCACCCAGCTCCGCGCGAAGTTCGGCGACCGGATGCGATACGTGTTTCGGCACCTGCCGGTGCCCGGCGACGAGAGCGCCCTGCGCGCTGCCGAGCTGGCGGAGTACACCGCGGAGACGACGGGCAACTTCTGGGCCATGCACGAGGCGCTGATGGACCGCGGGCCGGTCTTCGCCGAAGGAGACCTCGGGAAGCTCGCCTGGCTGCTCAACGTACCGCGGGACGGGAGCCACGAACCGGCCTTCCTCGCCGCACAGGAACGGGTGCGCGAGGACGTGGCCAACGCCATGCGCATCGGGCTGCGGGTCACGCCAGCCTTCTTCATCAACGGCCGTCGCTACACCGGCACATGGGACGAGGCCTCGCTGGCCGAGGCGATGCTCGGTTCGCTCGGCCACCGCGTTCAGTCTGCGGCGCACACGTTTGTGCGCTGGGGGCCGGCCTCGGGGCTGCTGCTGGCGCTGGCGACGGTGCTGGCGCTGGTGCTGAGCAACTCACCGGCGGCGGGCGCCTTCGCCCGGCTGTGGGAGATGACGGCCGGCGTGCAGTGGGGGTCGGAGGCACTGTCGCTCACGTTGCTCGACTGGGTGAACCACGGCCTGCTGACCGTCTTCTTCTTTGTCGTCGGGCTGGAGATCAAGCGGGAGTTCACCGTCGGGCATTTGTCGACTTTCCGATCCGGCGCGCTGCCGGTGCTGGCGGCGTTCGGCGGGATTGCTCTGCCGGCGGTCATCTACGGGCTCATCGCCCCGCCTGGGCTGAAGCATGGGTGGGGTATCCCTATCGGGACGGACACAGCCTTCGCGGTCGCGCTGATCGTGCTTCTGGGGCGGCGCGTGCCGATCGAGCTGCGCGTCTTCCTCACAGCGGCGGTCATCATCGACGACATCGTCGCAATCCTTGTCATCGCGCTTTTCTATACCGGCGAGATCCACTACGGCTACCTGCTGGCCGGGGCGGTCGTGACAGGGGCGGCCGCGGCGCTCAACCGCTTCGGCGTCTACCGCGCCCTGCCGTATGCCGTGTGCGCCGTAGTGCTCTGGTTCATGCTGCACGAGGCAGGGCTGCATGCCACGCTCGCCGCCGTCATCATGGCGGTGCTCATCCCGACGCGCCCGCCCGTGAACCTCAAGGCGCTGATGGCGCAGGCGGCGTCGGTCATCCACGAAGAAGAGCGGCGCGCCGAGGAGGGGATGTGGACCGGGCCTTCCGAGCCGGCGCTGGAGGCGCTGGACGCGATTCACGATCGCCTCGAGTCCCCCGCCGACCGGTTGCTGCGGTATGTCGAGCCATGGTCGAGTTACGTCGCGCTGCCGATCTTTGCGCTGGCGAACGCGGGCGTGACCATCACGCTCGACGTGTTCGCGGGGCACGGACGCCTGATGCTGGCGATCATCCTGGGGCTGGTCGCGGGCAAGCCGATCGGCCTCCTGGTGGCGGCGTGGCTGTCGGTAAAGGCCGGGGTTGCGGACAAGCCGGACGCTTACACATGGCGTCAGATGGCCGGCGCGGGGGCGCTGGGGGGCATCGGCTTCACGATGTCGCTGTTCATCGCGGGCGCGGCCTTTCCGGATGCGTCGGACTTCGCGGCGGCGAAGATCGCGATCTTCCTCGCCTCGCTGACGGCGGCGACGGTTGGGGTGGCGATTCTCCTGAAAGACACAAAGCGGCCGGAGAGCGAAGAAGTCGCGGAGAGCGACGAAGTGGCGGAAGCCGCGGCACGGCGTGCCGCTGGTCTGGAACCTTCCCCCTCCTGACTTCCCCCCTTCCCAACCTCCTCTTTCCCCTTTCCTTTCCTGCCGCACAGCGGTGCCGCGGCTCAGGGGGAGTCGTCTTCGTGCCTTCGTGCCTTCGTGACTTCCGGCGCTCAGGCCGCCTTGGGAAGCGCGCGGGGCTCGGGCGTTGTGATGGTGTCGGTGGTCGTGTCGCCCCCCGGGAGTGCGCGGCGGAGGTCGTGCTTCGCGGGTGGGGCGACGAGGGTGGCGGCGTGTTCGGCCCAGCGGTCGCGCAGCTCGCGGGCCATCTCGACGAGGCGCGGGTCGATTGTCGGCTTCGACGCCGCGAGCGCGGTGGACTCGCCGTCGGCGGACTCCTCGGCGTCCACCCAGACCTCGACCATCTCCGTTACCTCGATGAGGTCGTCGGCGAACCAGAGCCCGCCGGGCATGCGCGGGCCGCGCGGCTTCTTGACGACCTGGGGGACGAGCTTCTTCACCCGCCGCCGCTTGCGCGGCGCCGCGCGGGCGGCCTGCGACTCGGGCGACTCGCCCGGCAGGACGACCGGCAGCACATCGCGCCAGCTCACGCCGGGGGGAATGGGAAAGACCAGCCGGTCCTCGCGCAGCTCGCCGCCGCCCGTCTTGCTCGGATACCACCAGGGCGTCGTCTCGTCGCCAGGGCGGATGCGCTTCTGCCAGAAGATGTGGATGCGCGCGGAAGCGACGGAGCGACGTAGCGACGAAGCGACGGAGGGGTCGGATTCGGAGGTGAGATCTGCTCTGCCCCCTTCGTCGCTCCGTCTCTTCGTCGCTTCGTCGCTCTTTGCCACCCTCTTCCCCTTCCTGCTCCCCGTGCGGAACGCGATGGGAACAAAACCCATCGCCTCCCAGAACGCGTTGGCGGCCAGGTCCTGGGCGCACCAGCATGAATAGAGGCGGCATCCGTAGGCGCTGCGGTCGAACTGCGCCTGGAGCAGCGCCGCGGCGACGAGCGAGCGCCGATATTCCGGCACGACATTGATCTGCGTGATGTATCCCACCTCGTCCCGCCGGAAGTAGCGATCGGCGGCGATGAGGTAGCCGATCGGACGGCACGAAGTCACGGAGGCACGCGCTCCGGCTTCGCCTTCGCTGAGGCACGAAGTGTCAGAGGATGATGCGCGGCCTTGGCTTCCGGTTCCGGCGCCTTCGTGCCCCGGTGCCTCCGTGCCTTCGTGCCTCTCCGCAACGAGCACCTGCTGCGCGTCGATCTTGCCCTTCAGCGCCATGCGCGGGAGGAAGCCGAGGGAGGCGGAGTCGGCCTTCTGGAGGGCGTCGATGAAGGGAAGATCCTCCTGCGTCGCCGGGCGGATGCGCACGCTCGTGCGCGGCACGATCGGCCCCGCGGCGCCCGCGGGCGCAGCCGAAAGCGCTTCGGAAGGCAGTGCACGTGCCGCGACGATTTCCCCCGTGACGATCGGACGCTGGTCAGTCTCCATGTTTCGCCTTATCGGCCATGGAGGCGGCGAGTCTTGCAGAAGAAGGCATGAGGGAGAGCGACGAAGCGACGAAGAGACGGAGCGACGAAGGGCAGAGGCAAGAGACGAAGAGAC
>JAEZED010000094.1 GCA_023417885.1 Planctomycetota bacterium | reverse complement strand
CGCCAACCCCCCCGCCCCCCCGCCGGCCCCGCCCCCCCGCCGGGTCCGATCATTCGGGGGTGCCCGATGCTGCGATGGACGATCACTCCTTGACGTCCACCCACTGGTTGTTTGCCGGACGCGTGGCCGGACCTTGCTTCCGGGCCGGCTGCGTGGCGGGCCCGTTGCCGGGACGCGTCGTGGGGCCGTCCGCAGCGACCGGGAGCACGTCCTGCGGCTCCGGCACGACCGGGTCACGATCCGGGCGCTGGCGCGGCACGTCCTGGCCGTTGCCGGCGACGTCCTGGAGCACCGAGCGGCGGACGAAGCTGCGGATGGTGCTGCTGTCGGCCTCGACGACGACCCGGCCGGTCAGCTTCTCGCGAAGCTCGATCGCCTCGATGAACCGCGGGCTGAGGTTCAGGGCGGCGTTCAGGTAGTAGCGTGCACGGCCGCGGTTCGGGTTGTCGCGGGCGAGCTCACGCACGGCCTTCTCGTAGTAGACCTGCGCCATGCGCTCGCGTCCCAGGGGCATCATGCCCTTGCGGTTGCCGACGCGGATCTTCTCTGCCCGCTGGAGCTCCTGCTCGCTGATCTGGGCGTACTTCTCGAAGTCCTTCACAATGTGGGGCGTCAGGAGGATGATGATCTCCTCACGCTCGGTCACGTCGGCCTGCCGGCGGAAGGCGGCGCCGATGAGGGGCAGGTTGCCCAGCACCGGGATCTGGCTCCGCGTCACGGACGTGGACTCGCGGAACAGGCCGCCGATCACGATCGTGTGACCGTCCTTCACCATGACGTTGCTGGTGACCTCGGTCGTGCTCTTGAAGGGGAGGTTGGCCGCGTTGAGGCCGCCGGTCGAGTCTTCCGGATGGATCTCCAGGCGGATGAACCCGTCGCGGCTGATGAACGGACGGAAGATCAGCCGGGTACCGGTCTGCAGGAACTCGACCTGCTGCGTGGCGGCGGTCTCCGTGAGGGTGGTGGTGATGTAACCGTCCTCACGACCGACGAGCACCTCGCCGCGCTGCTTGTTGAGTGCCAGCACCTTGGGGTTGGCCAGCACGGTGGTGTCGGTGACGCCCTCGAGGGCGGCGACGAACGCGCTGACGTTGTTGCTGACGAAGCCGAGCTTGAGTCCGCCCTCGATCGGGTCGGTGAAGCTGTTGCCGGTGCCGGCGCCGTGCGCCGGGTTGCCGAACCCGTCGACCGTGGCGGTGTCGGAGACGTTGGCGTTGGTGACCTGCCCGCTGGACGAGGTCAGGTTGCTGAAGTCGATGCCGCCGACGACGTTGAAGTCGACGCCGAAGGCGTTGTTCTCGGTCAGCCGCGTGCTGAGGATGGTGGCCTCGATGAGCACCTGCTCGGGGCGGTGGTCGATCTCCTCGAGGATCCGGGCGACCTGGTCCAGGTTCTCCGCGTAGTCGCGGACGATGATCATGTCACCGTTGGAGTAGGTGAAGCCGCCGGCCTCCTGGGGGCTGCTGCCGACGCCCTCCTCGGCCTCGTCGGTCACGCTGAAGGCGCCGGTCTCGCCGAGCGCCGGCTCGATCGCCCGGGCGGCGGTCTCCGGGGAGATGTGGTAGAGGTGGAAGACGCGCGTCTCCTGACGGCGGTTGGCCTCCTCCATCTGCTGGGCCTCTTCCTGCGTGTAGACGTAGATGAAGTTGCCCTCCTCGTGGGAGACATAGCCGTTGGAGCGCAGGATGGCCTCCAGGGCCTCGTCGAGCGTGACGTCGAAGAGGTTGCAGGTGATCGTGCCGTGCACATCGGGGCTCGGCATGATGTTCTTGCGGCTCTGGTCGGCGATGAGGTTCAGCGCGTCCAGGAGGTTGGTGTTGTTGAACCGGATGGTCAGGGTCTCGGAGGCCGCGTCGAACATGACGTTCGGCTCCGCAGAGTCCACGACCGTCGGGACGGGCGCCGCGGCGTCCTCCCCGAACGGATCGTCGGGCATCTCCTCGACGGGCTCCTTGGGCTGGGGATCGTCGGCGCTGATCGGCTCCGACACGCCGTCGCCGGCCGGCCGGGTGGCGGGCTTGTCGGCGGGGCGCGTGGACGGTCCGGCCTGTAGCACGCGTGTCGCGCTGGGGCCCTGTGCATCCTGCGCGGCGCTCAGGCCGGCGGAGGTGAGCACGGGCACGAGCGCGACCGCGGCCGCGAGGGCCAGGCGCACGGCGCGGGTCTTGTTCTTGGCGCGACGCTGATCGCGCTCGTCGTTCTGCAGGTTGTTGGGCATGGGCGACATGGGGACTCCCGAATCCATTTGGACGGCGTGTCGATTGCAGGCGGCTTGGTGGGCGACAGGCTCGAGCTGCTTCCGTGTTTTTCGCCGGGGTCGAGTCAGGGCTTGGTGACTCGCTGGTTGTCCGGCTGTGCTCGGCAAGGCTCCCGCTTGCGTCTCGAACGATCTGGCGTCGCTCTGGCGTATTGCGACACATATCCGATTCGGCTCGATTGACGACCACCCTTAGCAGCCGCTTGCCTATTTCCTCCAGATGCCGATAAAGGGGGCAACACAGCTAAACGGGGGCACGTGCCTTTCCGCACACCCAAGAAAAAATCGCATCCGCCTTGGGTCGGCGGACGCGATCGACTGCTCGAAGTGAGCTTCGAACGGCTACTTGCGTGTCACCAGCTCGGCGCCGGTCACCCCGAGCCGCAGCACGAGATGGTGTCCGTCCCGCGCCAGGATCACGTGGGTCGACTGGATCGCCGCCACCGTGAACGGGCCTCGCTCGCCCTCCCCCACCTGGTCACCGACGCGAACCAGCGTCTCGCCAATGAGGGCCCGCGCCTCGCCCGCCTGTAGCTCGCCGGTGGCCTTCGGCGGCGTGGCCACGCTCGTCAGCAGCAGCTTCGACGAATCCTTCACCGCCGCCTCGACGAGCATGCGGCGGTACTGTTCCCTGTCGGCCCGGGCCGCCAGGGCCCGCTCGAGCTGGCGCCAGAAGAGTCCATCCTCTTCCGATCCCTGGACGACCTGCGACTCCGGCGTCGCCGGCGCGGGGGGCGTGTTCAACTCACTGGCGAAGAGGTTGCGTGACAGGTGCCCCGCCGGCTCTTTGCGCCAGAGGGCGACGAGCTGAGCGCCGCGCGAGATATCGGGCACGGCAGGCATGCCGCCACCCACCTCGGTCGCCGCGCCCGCGTCGGCATTGGCCCCCGCGCTGTCCGGGCCTTGGCCGCGGTGGCGCAGGAAGAGAAAGAGGAGCACCAGGGCGAGAAAGCCAAGCAGCGCCGATCGCTTCGGATCACGCTTCAGGGCGGTGGTGAGGTTGTTCAGCAGGTCGTTCACGGCAGTTGATCCCGTCACGGGCCTCACGCGCCGGCCGGTCCGCCGGCGTCGTAGAAGACGTTGAGCACCATCTCGACCGACACCTCGCCGGGACGCGGCGCGCCCCCCTGCTCGCCAGGCTTCTGACGAACGGTCAGGTCAAGCACGCGCACCGGCCGCGACAGCTCCTCGCACCGCCGGATGAACGAGTAGGCGTTCTCGAAGTTGCCGTCGAACGTCAGGCGGACGGGCAGGACGCCCAGCGGGCCGTTCACCGTCGGCTGCTGGGGCTCGGAACGGAAACCCCGAAGCCGCAGTTGCCGTGCGAGGCTCCCCGTCTCCTGGAGAAGCTGGTTTAGGCCATCGCCCCTGGGCAGCGGCTTGAATGCGGCCAACTCGCGTTCCAGCCGATCGGCCGTCTCGCGTAGCGCCGGCAGATTCCGGCCGCGCTCGCGGTCGCTCTGGAGCTGCTGCGCGTGGGTGACGATCCGCTCGTGGAGCGTCGAAAGGGTCGACATGCTCGGCAGGTAGAAGATCGCGACGAACGCGACCACTCCCACGATCGCCGCCGCGGCGAGATGCTTCTGGCGGCGCAGGTCGGATGTGCCCCGCCGCTTCAGGCGCGCCACGCTGGCCGGCTCGGCCTCGGGGGCGGGTTCGGCAGGCGGCTGCTCCTGCGGCTGGGCCTTCGGTTCCTCGTGCTGGGGGTCGCTCATCACGAGGCCTCCTTCGTGCTGGACAGCGCCCCGCCGGCGGGCGAGAGATCGACGCGGAAGCCGATTTCGAACGCGACGGCCGGGCGGCCATATACGAGGGTGTTCTGCTGGGCGCTGATGCGCACGTTCTTCAGGAGCGGGCGATCCTCGAGGTGCCGGCTGATGGTGCCGACGCTCTCGGCCTGCTCCGCCAGTCCGGTGAAGGCGAAGTGCATCTGGCGCACCGGGTCCGGCTGTTTGCCGCGCGACGGGTTGGGTCCCGCCGGAGCGCGCTCTTCTGTCCGCGTCGTGAAGCTGGTGATGGCCACATCGTCGGGCAGGCCAGCGCCGATGTCGGCCAGGATGCGCGACACCTCCAGAGGCACGCCCATCTTCGACACCAGCTCCGCCTGGCGCAGCAGGCTGCTGAGCCGCGCCTCTTCGCGTTCGAGCGCCTCCAGCATCGCGTCCGTCTGCCGGCGCTGCTGGCCCAGACTGGCCAGTTCGAAGTGCGTCGCCTCGACGTTGGCGCGCCGCCAGATGAGGACGCCGACGAGCACCACCAGCAGCAGGCCCGTCAGCCATGCCTGTACGATCAGGCGGCGGCGCCGGCGCACCATCACCGGGTACCACTGCGGCAGCAGCTCGACCTCCACCATCGGCGGGGGAATGTCCAGCTCCGACATCGGAGCGTCCTGCGGACCGCTGAGGCGATGAGCGGTTCTATGCATGGGACAGCTCCTCCGCCTCGGCGGTGTTCCGGCCCGCAATGGCTGCTGCCTGCGCCTCGGTTGCACGGCGGAGCGGGCCCTCGAACTCGGCGTCGGCCTCGGCGCGACTGTCGGCCTGCGCCTGGGCATCGCGCGAGAGCCCCGCCTGTCCGGCGAGGCCCGCCGGGGAAAACCGCAGGGCCAGGCCCAGTGCCGTCGTCCACTCCTCCGGCCGCTCGTTCACGAGGTCTGCCAGGTGATTCGGGACGCGCACGTCGCGCATCGGCCGGCGCGGCTGAACGGGCACCGGCAGTGCCGCCCCGAGGTCGCGCCAGAGCCGCGAATCCTCGGCGGCGGTGCCGCACAGCAGGACGCGGTCGGGCCGCTTGCAGCGGAAGGTCACGCAGTAGTAGCGCAGGCAGAGGGAGAGCTCGCGGGCAAGATCCTCGACGGTCGCGCGCGCCGCGGTGAAGGCGGCGCGGTGGAGCGGATCGCCGTCGAGGTCGTGGATCGTCCCGCGGCGGGCCGCCTCGTGCACCTGCTGTTCGAGCTTGCGGCAGAGGGCCGCAGCCTCGGCGGCGTCGAGATCCAGCTTCCGCGCGATCGCGGCATGCATGGTCTCGGTGCCGATGCTGATCGACTTGTGAAAGCCGATGCGCCCGGCGCGTCCGATGACCACCTGGGTGGAGCGCGTGCCGATGTCCACGAGCACCTGCACGTCCTGCGCGTCGCGGCGGCGGCGCGAGAAGCGGTGGACGCTGCGGTAGAGCGAGAGTGGCTCCAGGTCCAGCGCAGCCACCTCGGCGCCGCAGTCGTGGAGCCTGGCGGTGAACAGCTCCACGTCGCGCTTGCGGACGACGACGAGCTGCCCCTCCTGGTGCGTCTCGGCGCCGCGCCGCAACGTGTCGCCGGGAAGGAAGTGGACGATGTACTGGCCGTTGGTGACGTCGATTCCAAGCGCCGTCCGCGCTTCTCGCGCCAGCATGCGCGGGAGCTCGCCCGGCTCCGACACGTTCAGGCGGAGCGTCCGGAACTGAGGCGCGACCCGTGGGATCGCGGCGACGACGCGGCGTCCCTTGAAGCTGCCGCGCCGCAGCAGGTCGGCGACGGCCTCCATTCCCGCCTCCAGCTGAGCCAGCGGATCGGCCTGCGAGGCGCCGCGGCGATGCACGCGCAGGTCGCGCCGCGCGGCGGCGACGAGGTGAGCGACGCCGTCGTCGGAAGTTTCGATCTGGAGCATGCGGACGGCATCCCGGCCCAGGTCGATCCCGATGACGGGGTCCGGACTGGTGGTCCGCCGAAGGAGCTGTCGCAGCAGGTGGGTCATGTGGCCTGCGGGTCGTGAGAACGACAACGGGCGACGCCGCAGAAAAGGTGCGGCCTCGCCCGTGATATCGGCCTGTGAAAGCGGCCGCTTTGCTTCAATTCCGATCGAGTGGCGTCAATCCGTAATTGAGACCTCGCCGGTTATCGGCTGAATGGCCACCGTCAGCTCGTGCTCGCCCGCCGCCAGGGTGAAGGTGGCCGGCGTGGAGGCGGTAACGCGGTTGCCGCCGTTGGCGTCGCAGAAGAACGGGGCTCCCGTCTCGTCGAAGCCGAAGACGGCGTTGCCGTCGAAGTCCTCGGACTTCAGGGTCACGTCCTGCCCCCCGCCGGTGCCGGCGGGCCCGAAAACCATCTTGAACTCCCCCTTGTCGATCGGATGGACGAGCACTGACCAGGAGCCGCTGACGCGCGTGGCGAGCTGGAGCGACGCACGAGACGCCCCGATCGTCACGTAATGCGGCTCACGCCGGACGATCGCCCTGCTCTGGGCGTACTGGAGGTCGGCGGCGAGCACGCGGGCGGCGGCCTGAACCTTCAGGTCGTCGCGCGTGCCGATGCTCACGCCGACCACGGTCGCGGTGATCCCGAGGATAACCACCACCACGAGGATCTCGCCGAGCGTGAAGG
>JAEZED010000090.1 GCA_023417885.1 Planctomycetota bacterium | reverse complement strand
CCACTGCATTGTGGAGGCCGCCCGCGATTGAGAGATGTGACCCGAACACGCGGCCATGTTAGGCGGTGCGATGGATCGCCCCGTCACCACTGCTGGAGCGGCTCGGGGATGGGGAGGTCGCGCTGTTGGCGGAACTCGATGTGGCGGCGGACCTCGTCCTCGAACATGAAGAACTCGACGAAGCGGACGCTTCCGTCGCCGTAGAGGACGTTCACGCCCTCGTTCCAGCCGACCTTCGCAGGATCTTCGTAAGCGATCATGATGTTCGCGGGCGTCGAATCGGTGAGACCGCCGCCGAGGTAGACGAAGTCGCTGTTCTCCGCGACCCACTGCGCCTGAACCTCCATCGCCTGCGCCATCATTTGGGGCGGCTGCGTGCCGGAGCGTGGGCTGAGAAAGGCCTCAAGGGGCAACCCGCCGCGCATGTAGAGGGCCTCGAGGCTCTCGGGATAGCGACCCTCGCGCACATCGTCGATGGCGGCCTGCCGCATCGCCTGCCCGATCATGCGGAGGTTCGACCCGCTCTTGACGCGGTTGGCGGCCTCGCGTGCCCGGTTGAGCGACGGGAGGAGGATCGAGACGAGCGTCGAGTACTGCTGCGCCGCGATCGACTGCCAGTCGCTGGTGAGGATGTTGCTGCCGGGGAAGGGCTCAAGGGCGCGGTAGTGCACGCCCTGCTCCGTGCGCCAGGTGACCGCGCCGGACGGCTCGATGTGCTCCAGCATCGTCGCGAGCGGGGGAAGGACGACGACCGGCGGCTCCGTGCCGAGGCGCTCGCTGAACAGGTCGCCAAAGCCGAAGGCGACCTGCGAGCCGAGCAGGAGGATCGGGTAGCTGTCGGACGCAAGCGCGGGCAGGTCGGCGAACTGGAGGCTGATGACCTCCCCCTCTGGCGCGAGCTTCTCGCGCAGCGCCTGCCAGCGGTCCGACGCGATGAAGCGCTCGCCGTCCGCGATGGCGCGGGCGCTGAGAATCGACTGCGGGTAAAGCCCCACGCGCAGCAAGCCGGCCTGGCGATCGACGCTCCACGTCGGGGCGAAGCCCGGGAGGTTCAGAATGTGGAGCGTCTGGCCGTCGATCTCGGCGCGGCGGCCGGGCAGGCCGATCCCTTCCTCCCCCGCCTCCTCGCGGATCAGTTCGTTGGCCAGCTCGAGCAGGTTGACGCTGACGTTCGTGAGCGATGCGTCGAGGGCCGCCGCGTCGTTCGGGCGATTGACCGCGACGCCGGAGAAGATGCCGCTGCCGATGCGCGGGGAGACATAGAAGGCCCACGTCCCGCCGAAGCGGCGCAGGACGTCGTTTTCGATGTCGGCGCCGGCGGCCTCGTTGGCGCGGGCCATCGCCTGCTCGATCTCCTGCTGCGCCTCGGGGGCGAACTCGTCCACGAGATCGCGGATCACGTCGAGCAGCGCGGCGAGATCGACCTGGTCCGCCGCCGCCAGGGTGACGTCTGCCGGGATGGCGGCGAGCGTCTGCTCATCCAGCGGCTCGCGCGGGATGAGCCGGAGAAGGCCCTCCTCGCCGGTGACGCCGAGGAAGAGGCGTGTCTCGTACAGCTCGCCTGAGAAGCCACCCGTCATGGCGAGCGCCCCCAGGCCACGGACGCCGAGGGCATCGATGATCCGCCGCATCTGCTCCTGCTCCGCGGGTCCGCCGAAGGCCTGCATCGACTCCTCGGCCTGCGCCAGCATGCCAGGGAAGTCGACGTACATCGCGCTGATCGCTTCCTGGTTGACGTTCGCCATGGCGCTGCGGAACGCCTCGCTTGCGGCGAGTGATCCCTCCGCGCCCCCGCCGGCGGCAAGGCGATCCAGGTCGTCCAGGTTGTAGCCGATGGCGAAGCGGACGATGCCGTTCTGGTTGCCCAGGAACATCGTCAGCTGCTGCCGTTCCGCCTGCTGCATGAGTTGCCTTACGCGCTGCTCCAGCGCATTCGCCTCCTCGCCGGCATCGACCGCGAAGAGGAGCCGGGGCATCGGCGCCCCCGCCTGGAGGTTCACGCCGCCGAACACCATGGCGCTGGGCCGCTTGATGAAGAGGGGCAGCATCTCGCGGGCGACCTGGATCGCCTCGGCAGCCTCCGGCTCCTCCTGTGCGAGCCGGTCGAGCAGCTCGGGCACGTAGCGCGTGAAGACGTCCTCGAAGTTGCTCTGGCGCACCAGGGCCTGCGTGTGCGTGCCGTCATACAGCTCCGCCACGCGCTCGGTGCCGGCCCAGCCGATGTAGAGCAGCGCCTCGGCCGGCACGCGGTCGGCAAGCGGCGCCCGCACGGCCTGTGGCTGTGCAGGTGCCGGTGACGCCGCGGCGCCGAAGGCAATCAACGTCAGGAGAAGGGACAACAGCGCGCTGCGCTCGAGGCGAAGTAAGTGTGACATCATCTGGATCCTGCTCAGTCGGAAGAATATGAACCGCATTGCCCACCACCCCGCGACCGCCGCATCGTAACCGCTCGCCGTGCGGCGGGCCACCGCCGCTCACTGCATCCCAATCGCGAGGATGCCGCTGAAGGGGAACGGCTCCAGGGCCCGCAGGTGCAGGCCGCGCTCGTCCACCCACGTCACGTTGATCGCCGGCGAGAGATGTTCCCGCACGACGTGGTACGGCGGGAGCGTCATAGGGGGAACGCGCGCGGTGATGTTCTGCGTCTCGCCGAAGCCCGAGAGCACGCCGCTGCCGAGCTGGAGCCAGGCGTTGATCTGCGCGTGCGCCCGCCCGCCGTAGCGCGGGAGGTCGATGTAGGTGAATCCGCGAATCGGCCTGTCGCCGGCGAGGTCGCGGACTGCGGCGAAGGCCTGGCTTTCGGCGAAGCTCTCGGCGCCGGAGGCGACGGAGCGCGCCGAGGCGACGTTGTGCGGGTAGAGGCCGAAGTAGATCAGCGCGTCGTCGGTGCCCCAAGCCGGCGCCACAAGCGGGAGGTCGAAGTACTCGATGTCCCCTTCGGGCGCCTCGACGGTGCGGCCGGTGAGGCGGAAATCCTCCCCCTTCTGTCGCTGGCCCTGGTTGATGAGGCTGATGGTGGAGAGCCAGACGTTGCGCAGGGCGGCTTCGGCGCGATCAGGCGCCTCGGGCTGGTTGATCGCGACGAGGCCGAGCGCCGTGTCGCCGGTGACCGGCGCGGTATAGGCGGCCCAGGTCGGGCCCATCGCGTCGAGGAGGTCCTTCTCGATATCGGCGCCGACGAGCAGATTGATGAAGCGCAGCCCCTGCTCGAGGTTGCCGACATTGTCCGGATCTGTCACGAGCACTGCATTGCGCAGTGCCTCCAGCAGCCCGGAGAGGTCGAGCCGCCCCGCCGCCACGAAGCCGGCGTCGGCCGGGATGCGCTCCAGCAGCCCCGAATCGACCGGCTCCGGCTCGAGCAGGCCCAGCAGGCCAGTGCGCGCGCCGCGCGTCTCGACGAAGGCGGCCATCAGGTGACGCCGGTCGTGGAAGCCGGTCGCCGCCGCGATGCTGCCCAGCCCGCGCAGGCCTGTGGCATCGAGGAACTTGTTCAAGTCCTGCACGCCCGGCTCACCCCGGTCGCGCCGGGCCGCCTCCTCCGCGAAGCGCATGAGGCCCGGAGTGTCGATGAAGAGCGCCGAGGCGGGGCGCTCCACGAGGCCCTGCATCGCGCTGGTGAACCGGTCGTCGCTGGAGAGCGCGCTGGCGGCGTCGTCGCCCGCCATCGCCAGGTCGAGCTTCTGCCAGCCGAGGCTCAGGTAGACAACGCCGTCCTGCACGTCCATCAGGCCGATGAGCTCGATCCTGCGGATCATCGCAAAGTAGTCCGCCAGCTTGTTGCGCAGGATCGGCGCGTCCTCGCCCGCGTCGCAGATGATCAGGATGCGCGGCAGCGGCTGGTCGCCGCTCGTCCAGTCGACCCCACCGAACGCGACCGCGGTCGGGTGGCGCACGAGCAGCGGGTAGACCTCGGTGAGGAACTTCATCGTCGGGCGGCTGTCCGGGTTGCGCCGGCCCAGCACATCCGCCAGCTTCGGCAGCGTCTGCTCAAAGAGCATCCGCAGCTCGCTCGCCTCGAGCAGGGCCTCGGCATGGCTTCCCTCGGCCAGATCGGAGACTTCCTCCAGCCCCGCCCACCCGGCATAGAGCAGCGCGTCGCGTGGAACGCGATCCGCAAGCGGTGCGCCTCCCTCCTGCGCAGCGGCGACGCCGGGGAGCAGCAGTGCCAGCAGGAAAAGCTTGGTCAGGAACAAGTGCTTCATGGATGAGGCCTCCAGAAGCGCATCATCCGCCCATGCGAGACGAGTTGCACGCGCATCGCCCCCTAATGCCGCCCGGTGGCCCGGACCACCTACTTCCCGATGCAGAACCGGCTGAATATCCGGCCCAGGAGGTCATCTGGCGAGACTGTTCCCAGGATCGCCCCCAGTGCGTCCAGCGCCTCGCGCAGGTGCAGTGCCAGCACTTCCGCCCCTTCTTCGACGCAGCCGGCGGCGAGTTCGAGTGCGTCGAGTGCGTGCCGGAGCTGAGCCCGGTGTCGATCGCCCAGCGCCAACTCGTCGTCGCCGCCGGTCGCGAAGGCAAGGTGGTCGAGGCTGGCGCGCAGCCCGGCGAGCCCTTCGCCTGTGAGCGCGGACACCGCCATCGCCCCGGCCGGCTCGCGGGGTAGATCCCGCGCCAGGTCGATCTTGTTGACGACGACGAGATCCGGCGCGCGCGGGAGCGCGGGATCGGCGTCGTTTCGCGTCGCATCGCGGACAAGGACGATCGCCTCCGCCGTCGCCAGCTCCTCGCGGGCGCGCCGGCTCGCCTGGGCATCGAGCATATCCAGCGGCGCGTCGGCGAGGCCGGCGAGATCGACCAGGATCACTCGGCCCGAAGCGAGCTCCACCTCCGCGACCAGCGCGTCGCGCGTCGTCCCGGCCTGCGCCGACGTCACCGCGCGCCGGAAGCCCGCCAGCGCGTTCAGGAGCGAGGACTTTCCGACGTTGGGCCGCCCCACCAGCGCGATGCGCGGCGGCTCGCCAAGCTGCTCAAGGCTCGGCGCCTTCTCGATCCACCGGCTCAGCGACGCCTTCAACGCGTCGATGCGCTCGGCGGCCTCGCCGGCATCCAGCACCGTTACATCCTCCTCCGTGAAGTCGATCCCGAGCTCGCACATCGCCAGCAGGTCGGCGAGCGCTTCGAGCGTCGGCTGGAGCCGCCGCGCCAGCTCGCCGGCGCGCAGCCGGCCGGCGGCGTGGAGCTCGCGTTCGTTGCCGGCACCGATCGTGGCAGCGATCCCCTCCGCCTCCTCGAGGCGCAGCTTGCCGTTGAAGAACGCCCGCGCGGAGAACTCCCCCGGCTCCGCCGCCCGCGCACCCAGGCGCGAGAGGGCCTCGAGCAGCCGCCGGGCGATGAGCGGGTTGCCGGGAAGGTGATACTCCACCACGTCCTCCCCCGTGTGCGAGCGCGGCGCGAGGAAGGCGTAGCAGGTCGCCCGGATACGCCATGACGCGTCGCCCGCTGGGATCGAGAGGATGACGCTGTTGAGCCCCGCCGAGAGCGCCGGCGCCCCCAGCGCAGCGGCGTGGCGAAAGGCCTCCGGGCCGCTGGTGCGAACGATGATGCGCGCTGCTGGCCGCACCGGCGTCGCGGGCGCGGCGATGGTGTCGTTCATGGGAGGGGCGAGAGATCGCAAAGCCGCGAGGACGCAAAGAGATCGCAAAGAAGAAGGGCGCGCCGCCAGTCCCCTCTCATGCCTCGCCTCGTCGACGATGCGGCGTTCCGCTCAGGTGGCAGCCGGCGGTTACCGTCTCATTTCGGCAGCCATTCGTGCTCATTCGTGACATTCGTGGCCTTCTCCGGCGTCAGCGCTTGCGATCGCTGCCGCGCTTGGCGGCTTCCTTCTGGGCCTGCTCGACCTGCTTCTGGAGATTCTCCTGGAACTGCGCGACCTTCGCCCGCCAGCCCGTGGGGGCGGGCTTGGTCTGCTTCTCGTGGTCGCGCTTCTTGCCACGGGCCGTGCGCGGGGCCTTGTCCTTGACGAGCGTCGGCTGAACCGCGGCCTGCTCCTCCTCCTCGCGCTTGAACTGGTCGCGAATGCGCTTGCTTTCCCAGATGCCGATGCAGGTGCTGGTGAGGATGTAAAGGTTCAGCCCGCTGGGCGCCTGGTAGAGGAAGAGCGGGAACATCAGCACCATCATCCACTTCATGATGTTCTGCTGGGTCTGCTGCTCGGGCGTCATCGCCGCGGGCGTCGGCTGGAGCTTCATCTGGAAGTAGAAGACCCCCGCGAGCAGGATCGGCAGCAGGTTCAGCCCGTGGATCGAGAAGAAGAAGAGGTTGAACGTCGTCCCGAAGTCGATCAGGTTGTCCGGCTTGGCCAGGTCGTCGATCCACGTCCAGCCGTACAGGAACGGCGCGAGGCGCAGGCGGAACTCCGCCTGGAGCGTCGAATAGAGCGCGATCCAGATCGGCGTCTGGAGGAGCATCGGCAGGCACCCCAGCGGCAGCGCCGCCATGCCGTGCTCGCGGTAGAACTCCTGCATCGCCTTGGCCATCGCCTCGCGATCATCGCCGTACTTCTTCTTGAGCTTCTCCATCTCCGGGCCGAGCTTCGCCATCCGCATCATGCTGCGCTGGCTGCGCTTGGTGATCGGGTGGAGCAGCAGGCGCACGACGACGACGAGCAGGATGATCGCCAGGCCCCAGTCGCGCACGACCATGTAGAAGGCGGTCAGCAGCCAGACCAGCACGTTCACCACCGGCTGGAACACGCACCACGTGCAGCCGAACGGGCTGACCAGCGTCTCGTCGTACCGCCTGCCGACGCCGGCGAAGTAGTCGTTGTTCAGCAGGCCCCGCTCCTTGGGGCCGAGGAAGACGCGCCAGGGCAGGATCTGGCTCGCGCCCGGCGCGAGCTCCAGGTCCTTGGTATGGAAGCGCAGCGCCACGTGCGGCGTCTCGGCCTCGGGCGTGATGTTCGCCGCGACCACCTCGCCCAGGAACTGGGGCGTCGCGACGTCGCCGCCTGCCGGCTCGCCCAGCGGCTCCGGGCGGACGATGGCGCCGAAGTAGATCGTGCTCGCCCCGGCCCAGAGCAGCGGAGGCATCTCCTGCGTAAGGATGCGCCGGCGCTCGTCCTCGTCGGTGAACTGGTCGATCGTCCAGGCCTCGTAGTCCACCGCGAGGTTCCGGCCACGGAAGCCGGCGATCACCATCCGGTCGTATCCGTACTCCAGCTCCCGCGGGGGCGTGGTCGGCCCGTTCAGGCTGCTGCGCACCGTCAAAGGCTGATCTGAGAGGTTCTCCAGCGTCTCGCGGATGAAGATCTCGTACCCGCCGCGCAGGTCCGGCTCCCCGTCGGCCGTGATGCGCGGATAGACGCGCACCAGTTTCCGCACGCGCAGGAGCGGGCCGGCGTCGGTGCCGATATCGACGTGGAAGGTTACCTCGTGCGTTCCCCCTTCCCCGCTCACCGGCTCGCTGACCGCCCACGGTACGCTCGCAAGGTCGATCGTTTTCCCCATCACCTGGACGGCAGGCGTCGCCAGCGGGCGCGTCGCCTGCGGCTGCTCCGGGTAGGGAAGCTGGAAGACATACCGCTCGTCGCTGTTGACCTCCTGGCGGATCTGGCTCAGGACGACGCCGTCGACGCCGGCCCCCAGCGTGTTCAGCGTGAGCCCCAGCGCGAACCGCTCGTCGTCCGGAGTCGCGGAGCCGAGAATGAAGGTCGCCGGCTCCGCCTGCGTCAGCACGCGGATCTGAGCCGGATCGCCCGGCTGCGAGGTGGGCGACGTCGCCGGTGTGTCGACGGCGGGATCCAGGCTCGCGGGCGCCAGGGGATCGGGTCGCTGGGTCGGCTCCTCGACGGTTGCCTCTGCGACGGGCTCGTCCTTTTGGGGCGTGAGATCGACGCCGAACTGTGCGGCAATCCACGGCAGACCGACCATCCACACCATCATGAGCAGTGTGGAAACGAGGAGCACCACGATCAGCCGCTTGTTGTCCATCAGCGTTTCTTTGCCCGCTTGCGACCCCGAAAAGGAGAGATCATCCCGGACCATGGGCCCGGAACGGCACGGTCGGGCATGATAGGCCCGAGCGCCCGCTGCCCGACATGGCCCTCCGAGGCGCCTGCCGGTGCGGGGAGGGACCGATCGGGAGCAGGCTGCGACTCCCCTATCGCCCTTCCAGCAGGCGGGAGCCGAGGAAGTCGTCGAGCTCCTCGATCTCCTCGACCTTCTTGCAGGTGGCCTTCACGTCGTACTCGAGGCGGACGAACTCGATGTGCTTCTCATGGAGGATGACGAAGCTGCTGCGCGGGTCTCGATCGCGAGGCTGGCCGACGCTGCCGACGTTGACGATCGCCTTCTCGTCCGGGTCGATCGTGAACTTCCCCTGGAGCTCCTCGGGGGTGTAGAAATCCGGCCCGGGGAGGAAGACGCCCGGCACGTGCGTATGCCCCACGAAGCAGAGCTTCTCGAACCGCTCGAACAGCACCGTGAACTTCGCGGGGTTGGTGTAGATGTCGTCCGGGAAGATGTACTCGTTGATCGGCCGGCGCGGCGAGGCGTGCACCGCCGTGTAGCGACCGTTCTCGTGGCGCGCCGGCAGGCCGGCGATGTACTTCCACCGCTGCGTCCGCTCGTCGGCGGGACTGTGGTTCTCGAACTGCCGGCGCGTCCAGAAGCAGGCGGATTCGGCGCCGGTATTGAAGTTGTACGGCTCGTAGAGGACGGCGAAGTCATGGTTGCCCATGATCGTCGTCTGCGCCCGCTGCCGGATCAGATCCAGGCACTCCACGGGATTCGGCCCGTAGCCGATGATGTCCCCAAGGCAAAGGATCTGGCTGATGCCTCGCCGGTCGATTTCCGCCAGCACAGCCGTCAGCGCTTCCAGGTTGGAGTGGATGTCACTGACGATCGCGAGCATGCTGGAAGTACGACGTGCCGCAGGGGTGACGGCGGACGGATCGTAAAAGCGGGCGTGCGGCGAATCAAACCCCGTGGCGCCGCCATCCAGCCTGGATAACCTCATTCCCAATGAATCGCGTGGTGCACGCCGGAACCGGGGAGGCCGCTCTGGCCGACGCATGTCGCCGGCTCGGCCTGGAAGCGCTTCCCTCGGCCCCGCTGGCGGCACTGGGGGTGGGCGTTTCGCTCGCGCCGGGCGACCTGGTCTTCCACTGTGACCTGGTCAGGGTGATCGACGGGCGGATGGCCGAGGCGCCCGCCGACCCGCCGGATGCCGAGGCGCTGCTCCTGAGCCTGCGGCCGATTGCCGCTCGGCTGGTGATGGAGCTTCGCCCGCTGGCGGGGTCGCGTGGCCTGCTGATCTACCGCGAAGGCTGGCCTTTCGACCTGCGGACGCACGATCCGGCGACGCTGCTGGGGCAGCCCGTCGCCGGGAGGCAGCCTTACGGCGCGGGCGACGAAGTGATGCGCGACCTGATGGAAAGCAGCGCGGCGGCTCTGGGTGCGGGGCTCCAGGCCTGGCCTTGGGGCGGGGCGCGCCTCCCCACGGTGAGGCGGGTCGAGCCGGCGGGCGTGATCAGCGGCGTCGATCCCGCCGCCGCGGGGTTGGCGCGGCTGATCGGCTGGCGCTTCGAGAACTCCGGCTGAACGCCATGCGCAGGAGCGGCGGGCACTCCTACCATGCTGACCCGGCTCGTCCCGGCCGGCCACTTTGACATGGCCCTGATCGTCCAGAAGTTTGGTGGAACCAGCCTCGCCGATGTGGAGAAGATCCACCGCTGTGCCGCGCGCGCCGTGGCGGCGCGGCGCGAGGGGCACGACGTGGTCGTTGTCGTCAGTGCCATGGGCAAGACGACGGACGAACTGGTCGATCTCGCCGGCCGCGTCTGTGCTCAACCGCCCAAGCGCGAGATGGACCAGCTCCTGGCGAGCGGGGAGGTGGTGTCGATCGCGCTGATGGCCATGGCGATCAACGACCAGGGGTACGACGCGATCAGCTTCACCGGGCCGCAGGTCAACCTGCTGACCGACGACGCCTTCACCAAGGCGCGCATCCAGCGCATCGACACCGGGCGCATCCGCGCCGAGTTGGCCAACGGAAAGGTCGTCGTCGTCGCCGGCTTCCAGGGGATCACCGCGACCGGCGAGATGACCACGCTCGGCCGCGGCGGGAGCAACGCCACCCTGGTCGCCCTCGGCGCCGTGCTGCGGGCCGACGTGTGCGAGAACTACACCGACGTGGACGGCGTCTTCACGGCCGACCCGCGCATCGTGCCCAACGCCCGGAAGATCGACCGGATCAGTTACGACGAGATGCTGGAGCTCTCGGGGCTGGGCGCGGGCGTGCTCCAGACGCGGGCGGTCGAGTTCGCAAAGAAGTACGACGTGCCGATCCACGTGCGCAACAGCGGGCACGACCGCCCGGGCACCACGGTCATCAAGGAGACGCCGGATATGGAACACATCCTCGTCAGCGGGGCCGCCATCAAGCGGAACCTGGTGCGCGTCACCATCAGCAACGTCCCCAACCGCCCGGGCGTCGAGGCGGCTATCTTCCGCGACATCGCCGCCGCGAACATCATCGTCGACGACATCATCCAGAACGTCCTTGAGAACGGCAGCGGCACCGGCGAGGGGAACATCAGCTTCACCGTCGAGGACGGCGACCTGCACGACATCCGCCCCGTCGTCGATCGCCTCGTCAAGCAGTTCGGCGGAGCAACCACCGCACGCTACCAGAGCGATTTGGCGAAGGTGAGCGTGGTGGGCGTGGGCATGCGCAGCCACACGGGCGTGGCCCACCGGATGTTCGAGGCGCTGGCCACCGCCCAGATCAACATCCAGAACATCACCACCAGCGAGATCAAGATCTCCTGCATCGTCGCCCGGCAGGACGGCAACCGCGCGCTGCAGGTCGTTCATGACGCCTTCGATCTCGAGAAGGAGCCGACGACCAGCGCCGCCTTCGCCGAGCGGGCCTGACCCGGTTCGGGTAGATTGCCACGATGCCGACGCCGCCGGCCGACCAGGTGAGACTCGACCCGCGCGCCATCCGGCTCCTGCGCGCCAGGCGACGGGCGCGCCTGGTCCTGCTGATCGTCCTGCTCCTCGTGACCGTTGCCGTGCTCGCGGCCCTCGCGACCAGGGAGGCCGGCGGCTCGACGGATCACGATCGCTACCATCAGCGGCGGTTCGCCGTCGTTGAGGTCGTGCAGGGTGACGCCCTGCTGCTCCTGCGGCAGGACGGCGAGCGCTTCCCCGTGCGCCTGATCGGCGTGGAGGCCAACGGCTCCCCCGCCGCCCGCGAGGTGGCCGCGGCGCTCTGCGGCGACGAGGTGCTGCTCTACCTGGAGGTGGTTCCGTCGCGCAACCATGCGGGTGAGCTGCTGGCTTACGTCTACGGCACGGAAGGCGTCCACGTGAACGCGCGGCTCGTGGAGACGGGCGTCGCCTTCGCCGACCGGCGGTGGGACTACAGCTTCCTCCGGACGTTCCTTCAGTTGGAGGAGCAGGCGCGCACCCGCGGCGCCGGCATCTGGGGGGACATGACGGAGGAGCGGATGCCCGAATGGCGCCGGAGGTGGCTGGCGGAGCTGCGCAAGGAGCCGTGGAAGCGCCAGGAGTGGCGGCGTCCCGACGAACCGTGACGGGTGCGCGGAAATGCTTGAGCGCGGCGCTGCGCCGGGCGTATGCTCAGGTTCCGGCCGCTCGGCCGGTTGCCTTTCACGGAGGAGTACAAACAAATGTCCGACCCGAACAATCCACCACCGACCGATCCTTCCCAGACGCCGCCTCCGGGCGCGACGCCGCCTCCCCCGCCCCCGGGCGGAGCGGCACGGCCTCCCGGCGCGACTCCGCCTCCCGGCGCGCCCGTGCCCTACATGCCGCGCGTCGACACCGGCTATCCGGGCCCGTACATCGGCCCGCCGCCGGACAGCGACGCGCGAACGATGGCGATGCTCGCGCATATCCTGGGTATCTTCACGAGCTTTCTCGGCCCGCTGATCATCTGGCTGGTCAAGAAGGATCAGCAGCCCTTCGTGGACTACGAGGGGAAGGAGACGTTGAACTTCAAGCTGATGATGCTCTTCGTCTACGTCGGCATCATCGTGCTCTCCTGCCTCACGCTCGGCCTCGCCGGCTTCCTGTTCTTCCCGGTTTGGATCGTGGAGATCATCTTCGGCGTCCTGGCGGCCATCGAGACCAACAAGGGCACTGCCTACCGCTACCCGATCAACCTGCGCATGATCAAGTAGCCCGAAGGGTCGCAGCATCACAATGCAGCACCCGCGGGCCGGAGCCCGCGGGTGCTTGCTTTCGTCCTGTCACCCGCCGTCTCAGGCGGAGTGGCGGATGGGCGGCGGAACCGTTCCCTGCGCCGCGTGCCCGTTCTGCACGCCGCTGCGCGGGTGGGCCGCGTCGTAGGCGTCCTTGATGCGCTGCGTCGTGAGGTGCGTGTAGACCTGGGTGGTGGAGAGCGACTGGTGCCCCAGCAGCTCCTGGACGCTCCGCAGGTCCGCGCCGTTGTTCAGCAGGTGGGTGGCGAAGCTGTGCCGGAGCGTGTGCGGGCTGATGCCCGGGTCGAGACCGACCTGCGCGAGGTACTTGTCCAGCTTGCGACGAACGCTGCGCGTCGAGAGGGACTCGCCGTGCTTGTTCAGGAAGACGCGCCCCTCCGCCAGGGCCGGGTCGATGTGGTCGGCATCGATGCCGCGCATCGCCAGGTAGCGCCGGACGGCGGTGATCGCCTGCGAACCGATCGGGGTGAGCCGGTCCTTGCGTCCCTTGCCGCGGACGCGGAGGACGCCCTCCTCGAGGTCGAGGTCGCTCAGGCACAGGTCGACCAGCTCGCTCACGCGGATGCCGCTGGAGTAGAGCACCTCGAGCATCGCCTTGTCGCGGCAGCCGAGGATCTCCGCGTCGTCAGGCGCCTCCAGCAGGCGCTGCACCTCGTCGAGGTCGAGGCACTTGGGCAGGCGCTTCTCCTGCTTGGGCGTGCGGATGCCCGACAGCGGCGACTCCGTGCACCGGCCGCGCTTGATCAGGAACTTGTAGAAGCTCCGGAGCGTCGCCAGCTTCCGTGCCGTCGTGCTCTTGGTGTAGTTCTGCCCGTGGAGGTAGGCGAGGAAGTCGCGCACCACATCCTGCTGGCAGTTCACGAGGCGATGCTCCTGCGGCGTCGCGTCTCCGCGCCGCTTGTCCCCGCCGTAGCTGGCGCCGATGTCGCCGGCGAGGAACTGGGTGAACTGCGCCAGGTCCGCGCCGTAGCTGCGGACGGTGTAGTCGCTGAAGTGGCGCTCGAGCTTGAGATAGTCGAGGAACTCCCGCACCGGCGGCAGCTGGGCCTGGGGGCTGGAGTGCTCGCCCTGGTGTTCGCCTTCGACCGCAACATGCGTGTCGGTGGCCGAGGAGGAACCGTCTGGAGTACGCGATGACGCCGTTGGGGCGGCGGGAGACGAAAGCTGGGTCATTCTCGCATTGATCTGCGAGATCGGTGAACTGCTGCCGCGTCGCACATGGGTGTCGCTTCCCCTGCATGGGGAGGTGTGCCCGGCGCCGCCGGCCCGTCGCGGAACGATCCCCGCTCCGCGGCGAGACATTGTGCCCGTCTCGTGGGCTCGCTGGATTGTTGGCGATCGTGGGGCAAGCGCTCCGTCGACCGCGCATCCGGCCTGTCTGCCGCGCCGAGCCGGAGCTCGTCGCCGCAGGGCTTATGCTGCATTCTTCGGCACAAAGCCCTGTAACTCTTTCGCCAAATGCTCGCCGAGCTGGTGGCTCATGACGGCCGCGTCGAACCAGTCGAACGGGAGGTCGCGCCGGGCGACCATCTCCGCGAGGGTCGACAGCACGTGGGCTTCCTCGCCCTGCTGATAGGCAAGGCGAAAATCGTGCCCGTTCTTGGTCAGGCGGATCATCCGGACTTCACGCTCGATCGGCTCGATGGGGCTCAGTGGCATGGGAAAGGATCCTTCCACGCGAAGCAAGAATCGCGAACAAATTGGGGATGCGGCCGACGCCGCGGATCCTTCCGGTGCATCGGCTTTATTCGGACATGGGTTGAGATCGGCGTAGATTGCCCGGCCGATCGGAGGTGACGCACCACCTGCGGACTTCCGCCCCGCACGGGCGGATGTCCCATCGTCAATTGGTTACGGCCGCAGGGGCGGCCTGGTTCCGCTGCTGGAGCGAATACATCAGCCCGAAAAGCAGCTCGTGGTACACGAAACCGGCGTAGCGATCCATGCTCAGGAGATAGCTCCGCACCCCCGCTGCCGGCCCGGCGGGGTCATGTCGGCCATGGGCGTATTGCGACAGCGCCTGGCGCACCGATCCGTGCGAAGCGTCGTAAATTCCTGTCTCCTGCAGAAATGCGCCGGACGAGGGCGCCGGCAGGCCCGGCAAAGCCCCGCCCCGGGCCGAACGGGAGAGCTCGCGCACGCCCTCCATGTCCAGCGCGCCCGCCGGTGTCAGCAGCGAGCCGCCGCGCGCGAACACATGGATGGCGGCCCCCATTTTCGGGGGGTCGTAAGGATCGTAAAGCGTTACGGTCGGCACGAGCAGCGCGTCGGCGCCGACCAGCTCGCAGACGAGCTGCGCTTGTTCCGGGGATTCCACCTGGTCGATCCCCAGCGAGGCGAACACCTCCGCCGTTCGGTTCACCGGAATTGCCCGGATGCCGCGAACCGACTGGAGTTCCTTGAAGAGCAGGTCCGACTGGATCAGCGCGTCGACGCCCCGCTGCCCGGAGAGATTGATGGCGGGCGCAACCGCCCACACCTGCTCCGTCTCGCTGGGGAGGCGCAGGCGCGTTTCGATGCCGTACTGCTTCGGCTTCTCGTTGCAACCCGCCGCGATTGCGGCGAGCAGGCACGCCAGCCACGCGAAGATCGTTCGGGGGCAGGCAGGCGCGGCCTTGGGGGCGACAAGGTGAGGCATCATCCTGATTCTCATTGGCTTCCTCCATGAAGCCGCCGGCGACGAGGGCCGCCGAATGTGCCTGTCTTAACGACCGGCGGGGCCCGCGTCAATTGCGGCGGTGCTCTGGTTCGGCCCGTCGGCGCGGGTGGACCAGATGGCATCCTTCCCGCCGCGGTTGCTGATGAAGTAGACGCGGCCGTCGGCTGCCCAGAAAGGGGTGGCATGCTGGGCACGGGCATCGGTCAGCCGCGCGCGGTTGGTGCCGTCGGCATGGATGGTCCAGATGTCGTGCTGGGCCGGCAGGCCGGGGGCGTCCGGCTCGACGACGGTGGCGAATGCCAGTCGCATCCCGTCTGGCGCCCAGGCGGGCGCCACGAGGGCCGCGTTGGGGCTCATCGCGACCTCGGTGATGTTCACCGGCTCGCCGTCGACGATCTCCAGCGTCCAGATGCTGAACCAGCGCCCCCCGCGCTCGCGGGCGCGCTGGAAGGCGATGATGTCCTTGTCGGCACGCGGCGACCAGCTTGGGAAGAGCCCGTAGCCGATCATCGTGCGCTCTCCGCCCGAGAGATCCGCCACCCAGAGCTCCCACTGCCCGCTCCGCCCGCTGCTGCAGTAGGCGAGGTAGCGTCCGTCGGGGCTGAAGGTCGGGTGCAGCTCCTGCGCCGGCCCGGAGGTGACGGCGCGCACGTTCTTGCCGTCCGGATCCATCAGGTAGATGTCCCAGTTGCCGTTCCGGTTGGAGCAGAAGGCGACGCGGTCGCCTCGCGGGCTGAAGACCGGAAAGGCATCGTCCGCCGGATCGCTCGTCAGCTTCGTGACCGCCATCCCGTCGGTGCGCTGGAGGTAGAGGTTGCTGCGCCGGCTGTGGCGCGTCGAGGCGAAGACGAGCCATTCCCCGGTGGGATCGACGGCGACGTCGGCGTCGAATCCTTCGTCCAGCCAGGTGTGCTGCTGGTATCCCGCCCTGCCGCCCGCGGTTGCCTTCGGCTGCTGCGGCGCCCCGTCGAACTCGCCGAAGACGTTGACGCCAGGCGCGCGATCGGCGATGACGAACGGGCGATCCATGGCGTCGGCCAGCGCTTCCGTGGACGGGTGGGTTTCCGGCGCGTCGCTGATCGTCCAGCGCCCGCCTTCCTCCGCTGGCTGCGCTGGGCGCGGCATCCCCGGTTCGACAAGGTCGCGCGTCGCCCGGCTGCGCGGCTCGAAGCGGGGCGACACACATCCACCGAGCACAACGATGCCGGCGGTGATAACGATGAGTCGGAACGAAGTGACTTTGGCCATGGCAGCGTCCTTGCAGGGCGGAATGGGCGCGCGGCCCCGCCCGCCTCGCTGGCGCTATCGGCCGCGAAGGGCCCTGCCATGAGAGAAAGAGGCGCGCCCTTCTCTCCCTGTGGTCACACAGCGTGATTATCGGTCGGTCCGTGCGCCGCTATTCAACCGGCATCTGGAATTGCCGCGGGAACCAGACGCCGAACTCGAGAAGACGCCACCCTTCCGGCGTCCGCACGAGGCGGACAGGCTGGCGAAGCGGCTCGCCGCGACCCATCTCGACGATCAGCATCGCCTCCGCCGTCGGCGGGCCGCTGGCGGGGAAGGTGAACTGCGCCAGCGCGTTGCTCGATGCTCCCTGGACTCCGCCCGCGCTGGCCTGGTGCCGCGTCATCGTGTTGCGGAAGCGATCGAGGTCGACCTCCGATTGGAAGTTCGGATGCGTCATCGCGTAGGCCGCGTCATAGTCCTCCCGGCTCAGGACCTCGCCGAAGTCGCGCATGAAGGTCGCTATCTCCCCGCGATACTGCCTGATCTCGGCGCGGTGCCGCAGGTCGTTCACGAGCGACCAGCCCCCCAGGACAACGGCCAGCACAATGCCCGCGACCGCGAGCATCAGCCCGCCCTGCGTGCCGTTGCTGCGCCGGATCTGCAGGAAGCTCACGACCCCGAATGCCATCGCCGCCGCCGGGAGAATGTAGAGCAGCGGGTGGAGCCAGCTCATCCACGAGGCCACGCCGAGCACCAGCGAGGTGACGGCAAAGCCGTTGACCGCGCGATACTCCCCGAGCCCGACGCCGGCGGTCGTGCTCATCTTGCGAAGCCCGGCAAGGCCCGCGGCCGGAGCCGTGTCGGCGCTGTCGTGTAAGGGTGGCGTCGTCCGGGACATGGCGTGATCCGGGTGCGATAACAAATCAAGGACAGGCGCGGCGTCGTCCGATGAGAAGAGCGCATCGGCCGCACCGACATGGGCGGCCACATCTTACGCGCCGTGGTGGGCGTTCGCGCTGCGCGCGGCGTTCCCCGACACGGCCCGGTCCTCCCCGGAGCATTGCCTTGACCCCCACCACCTCCCACATGCCCGCCACCCCCGTCGAC
>JAEZED010000232.1 GCA_023417885.1 Planctomycetota bacterium | reverse complement strand
CCTCGAGGAGGACCTGCCGTACCCGGCGCCGATGGAGATCATCCGCTTCGCGACCGATCCGGAGGTGAGCGGGCTGGACGAGTCGGGGCAGAGCCTCGCGGAGCAGCGGCTGGCGCGGTCGGGCACGACGGAGTTCGACGAGCGCATCGCCCGGAACATCGCGTTCTACCTCCAGTCGCGATACAGCTACACGCTGGACATTTCCGACGCCCGGATGTCGGCGGCGGACGATCCGCTGGCGTGGTTCGTCTCGGAGGACGGGCGGCGCGGGCACTGCGAGTTCTTCGCGGGGACGGCGGCGCTGGCGTGCCAGGCGCTGGGGATTCCGGCGCGGGTGGTGGTCGGTTTCAAGAGCAGCGAGTTCAACGGGTCGCTGGACAAGTTCGTGGTGCGTCAGAGCCACGCGCACGCATGGGTGGAGGTGCTGACGGAGCGCGGCTGGATCACGCTGGACCCCACCAGCGGCAACGGCGACGACCTGGCGCGCGACGAGCCGGATCTGCTGGACCGCGTCCAGCACTGGTTCGAGTTCCTCGAGTACACCTGGGCGAACAACGTCATCACCTACGACAACGGCGCCCGAACCGACCTGCTCCAGAGCTTCGAAACCGACATGCTGCTGCGCGCCCACGACACCGCCGGCCTGTGGGACCGCTTCAAGGCCTGGCTGGAACGCCAGAACCTCTACATCTACTCGGCGCAGCTCATGGCCTGGCTCCTGGTGGCGATGGTCGTCTCCGCTGTCGGCGTGCTGCTCTGGTTCGCCTGGGATCGCTGGCGCCTGCGCCGCCGCGCCCGGCGCATCGGGCTCGGCCGGCTCAGCGCGGACGAGGCCCAGCGACTCGCGCGGCAACTGGCCTTCTTCGACGACCTGCTGCGCCTTCTGGAGCGTCACGGCCACCGCCGCCGCCCGGAGCAGACGCCGCGCGAGTTCGCCCTCTCGCTCGCCTGCCTCCCGCGACAGGCGTTCGACACGGTCGTATCGATGACCGACATCTTCTACCGCGTGCGCTACGGCCAGGCACGCGTCACCCCACGACGCCAGCGCCTGCTCGGCCGAAGCCTCGACCGCCTCGCCGCCACCCTCTCGCGATCCGCCTGAGGCGCGCACCACAAATCTCCGCCGGCTCCGAGCGCGGAACCGCGGCCAGCCTCGGCCTCCCCGGCCGGTGGGAATGACGCGTACTCAGGCCGGGGCCGGAACCGAGTCGAGCACTTCCTGGAGAATGCGGCCCGTGGCGCTCGTGTCGCCGCTGTTCAGGTAGCTGCGCGTGATGATGCGATGCCCGCACACCGGGATGAAGAGCCGCTTCACGTCGTCCGGGACGACGTAGTCGCGCCCCTCGAGCACCGCCAACGCCTGCACCGCCGTCGTCAGCGCCAGCGAGCCGCGCGGCGAGAGGCCCAGGTGGAACTGCTCGTCCTGCCGCGTCCGCTCCGCCAGATCCAGCAGGTAGTCCACGATGGCCGGGTCCATCCGCACCTCGGGCACGCGCTCCTGGAGATCCACGACCTCGGCGACGGTCAGCACCGGCCGCAGCGTCTCCAGCGCCGTCTGGCCCGGGCGCGTCGTCAGGATGCGGTGCTCCGCCTCGCGCGGGGGGTAGCCGACGCTGATCTTGATCAGGAACCGGTCGAGCTGGTTCTCCGGCAGCACATATGTCCCCTCGAACTCGAAGGGATTCTGCGTCGCGATCACCATGAACGGCTGCTCGAGCGCGATCGTCCGGTTCTCCACGCTCACCTGCGCCTCCGCCATCGCCTCCAGCAGGGCCGACTGCGTCCGCGGTGTGGTGCGGTTGATCTCGTCGGCCAGGACGATGTTGGCGAAGATGGGCCCCGGCTTGAACTCGAACTCCCCGGTGCGGCTGTCGAAGACGGAGACGCCCAGCACGTCGGCCGGGAGGAGGTCGGGCGTGAGCTGGATTCGAGTGAAGCGTCCCTCGATGCTGCGCGCCAGCGACTTGGCCAGCACGGTCTTGCCGACGCCCGGCACGTCCTCGATCAGGACGTGCCCGCGCGCCAGCAGCCCAACGATCATCAGGTCCACGGCGTCAGGATGGCCCAGGAAGACGCGCTGGATGTTGTCGCGCAGCCGCTGGAGCTTCTGGACAACGTCCTTGTCGCTCAGCGGGCGGGCGGCGGTGCGATCGACCTCCACGCCCGCGGCACGGGTGACGGAGGCGAGGCCGGAGGCTGGGCTGGAGGCGGCTTCCATGAATGGGTCGATCTTACGACCTCCGCGACCATTTGCCGACCCCGGTGACGGCTGAATCCGGCCCTCCACGCCCTGCTCATCGATCCCGCCGTCCCAGGTCGTAGAGACTGTTGTCCTCCGACAGGAACCCGATGCGGTCGGACTGCAGGTCCCGCTCCACGGGATTGGCTGCCGGCCCGATGTCGTAGAGGGTGAAGCGATCCCCCCATGCCGTGGCGTGTCCGTCGACGAAGGCGATGTTGGTCGTTCCGACATGCCGGTACCCCTGCGATCCGGCGGCGCGAGTGGCGCTGGCGCCATCGCGCCCACCGTGCCGCGGGGCGCGCATGAACTTGTTCGCCCCGGCGGCATACTCCGAGTCGCCGAACATCGCCGTCCCCGCGGGATCGCTCACCCACGTCAGCCGCGCCGGCTCGGGCGCGGGGCGGTTCTGCGCATCCTTCTCGTGCTGCCCCCCGCCGAGGTAGCTCGTGTTGTAGTTGTAGCCGGTGAACGGATCGTCCGCCCAGTTGCTGCGGCCGTCGAAGTCGGGGCACTGGTGAACATCCCCCGCGTCCGCGCCCATCCAGAGCATGCCCGGAACGACGCGCCACTTCCCGGGCGCCTCCAGCACGCGCGTGTAGTCCCACGCGAGCGTGGCATCGTCGGCATGCCAGTAGCTCAGCGGCAGCCGCCCGCGCGAGGCGGTGGCATAGGCGCTCGCTGCCGAGGCCATTTGCCGGAGGTTGGACAGGCACCGGATCTGCCGCGCCTTGGCGCGCGAGTGGCCGAGGGTGGGCAGGAGCAGACTCAGGCCAAGAGCCAGAATGCCTACGACGACCAGCGCCTCCACCAGCGTGAAGCCGCGACGGGATGTGTCGGCGTTCATGCCCGCCTCCCCGCCGCGCGGCGACGCAGGGCGAGCAGGCCAACTGCCGGCAGCGCCAGCAGCCCCGGCTCCGGGATCGCGACGACCGTATCCACGAACATCACTTCGCCCGCGCCCGTCACGCTGAACTCGATGAAGCTCACGGCGGGGATCGGAAGGCCCGAGAGGTCGAGCCAGGTTCCGCCCGCCGAGCCGTCGAGAATGGCGAGCATCTCGCTCCAGCCCGTGTTGTCGAAGTCCGAAAGCGTTCCGAGGAAGGGACGCGTGAAGTCCGCCTCGACCGTGCCGGCGGCCACCTGCGCTCCGGGCAGGCTGACACCCTGGGCGTACCAGTTCGTCGGATTCTCGAAGATGATGTCCTCGCCGACGGAGTACCAGTCGGTTCCGTTGGCGCTGACGCGGACATCGGCGCTGCGGAAGGCGGTGTAGGGCGTGGCGGGGCCGATGACCGTGCCGCTGGGCCACGCGCCGTCGATGAGCCCGACGCCGGCGTGTACGCCGATCGCGTGCCCGGCATTCGTGGCGGCAGGCTGGCCGAGGCGCAGCACCAGGCGACCCCCGTCACCGATCGCAACGAGGTCGTCCTCGGCATAGGTCGCGTTGAACGGCGAGACGACGTAGGCCGGCGTGCCGAACTCGGGCCACGCGGGGGTGAACTCATTCGTCTTGCCCAGCGCCGCCGACGCGGTCTGGTACTCCGCCGGTGCGGCGCCGGGGACGTATTCGATCACGTCGACGGCGAACGGGGAGACATCGGCTGAGACGGGGGAGGAAATGGAAGTGAGGATCGCGGCAGCCGAGGCGGCGGCGAAGGAGAGAGCGAATCGCGACATGGAATCTCCACCTGCCCTTGCGCGGGGCAACGGGGACATGGCGTCGCGCGGCGATGGAGGGAACGCGGGAACGCGGGCGTCGGAACCGCCGGCGGGAGGCTGGATGCCTCGCGGCCGGGGCGCCCGGTTCACTCGTTCGTCCCATGCGCGGGGACGCCCGACACGACGGCGGCACGGTGCAGCCGTACGGCGGGAGCCGAGTACGGCTCCCATCCCCGCGGGCCGGTCTTCTGACTTGGGGCCGGATCGGTGCGTGCGACCGATTCGCCGACCGCGCCTTCCCGCCTGTTCGGCAGTGGCTGGGCCCAAGGGCCCGTGCGGCGGCGTTGCCAGCCCCATACAGCGGCGCGTCCGTGTCGGAATCTCACCGACTTCCCGATGCGCCCACGGGGGGAACGGAGGATAGCAGGCGGTAAGGACGAAGGCGAGAGGCTCCGGGGGGAGCAACCCCGCGCTCGTCAGAGCAGGCTGACGGGGTCGACATCCACGGCGATTCGGTCGTTGGTCGCGAGGTGGCCCGCCTCGCGGACGCGCGCCAGGATCTTCTGGAGGGGGCCGGGCGTGGCGGCGCGCATCAGCACCTGCTGCCGGTGGTACCCCGCGATCCGGCTGATCGGGCAGGGCATCGGCCCGACGACGTGCACGCCCCCCACCGCCGCGGCGGTGTCGTGGAGGACGCTCCCGAGCGTCTCGGCGCGATGCATCAGCTTCTCCTCCTCGGTGTCGCGCATGACGACGCGCACCAGCCGCCCGAACGGCGGATAGCCCGTGTCGCGCCGATGCTCCAGTTCACGCCGGGCAAAGGCGACGTAATCCTGCTTCAGGGCGGCGGCGATCGTCTCGTCGTACGGGTTGAAGGTCTGGAGCACGACGCGTCCCGGGATGTCGCCCCGCCCGGCGCGGCCGGCAACCTGCGTGATGAGCTGGAACGTCCGCTCAGCGGCGCGGAAGTCGGGCAGCGCCAGCGCCGTGTCCCCGCTGATGACGCCGACGAGGCTGACGTTCGGGAAGTCCAGCCCTTTTGCGATCATCTGCGTGCCCATGAGCACGTCGATCTCCCGGTCGGCGAAGCGGCGCAGCGTCTTCTCGTAATCGCCGGCGCTGCGCATCGTGTCGGAATCGACGCGCTCGAACCGCAGATCCGGATACTTTCGCGCCAGCTCCTCCTCCACGCGCTGGGTGCCGAGGCCGAAGAGCGTCAGGTGCCCGCCGGTGCGCTTGGCGGCCTCGTCGAGCGGATCGACGGCGAGGCAGTAGTGGCAATGGAGCTGGCCGGTGTGCAGGGCCTTCTGGAACTGCGCGCCGATCGGGCCTTGGCCGCTCGTGCGGTGATAGGTCATGGTGGCGTCGCAGTACCTGCACGTCACCGGCTCGTCGGTGCTGGCGTTGTAGACGTAGTTCGCGTAGCCGCGCCGGTTGAGCAGGAGAATCGCCTGCTGCTTCTGCTCGATCGTGTGCGCCAGCAGGTGCTCCAGCCGCGGGGAGAGCAGGTGCACCCCCTTGCGGTTGCGGATGCGCGACACCTCCTTCATGTCGATCAGCTCGATGACGGGCATCGGCCGGTCGTGCACGCGGCGCGGCAGCATGTGCATCTGGTGCACATTCGCCGCGCCCGGAGATCGCGAAGACGCTAAGCCGCAAAGAGAACGCAAAGACGGATCGGATTGGCCCTCTGCCTCCGGCCCCAATGCTGATTCTTTGCTCTGGCTTTGCGTCTTTGCGTCTTTGCGATCTCCGGCTCCCGCTGCCCGCCAGTAGCTTTCCAGCGATGGCGTTGCGCTGCCCAGCAGCACCGGGCAATCGTGGAACTGCCCGCGCTTGATCGCGACGTCGCGCGCGTGATATCGCGGAACCGTGTCCTGCTTGTAGCTGCTCTCATGCTCCTCGTCGACCACGAACAGCCCGGGGTTCGGCACCGGCGCGAAGACGGCGCTGCGCGCCCCCACCACCACGTCCGCCTCCCCCCGCGCGATCTGCTGCCAGTACCGGTGACGCATCGTCGCCGACAGCCCGCTGTGCAGCACCGCCACGCGCTCGAATCGCCCCGTGATCCGACGCACCGTCTGCGGCGTCAGCGCGATCTCCGGCACCAGCATCACCGCCTGCTTCCCCGCCGCCACCACCTCGGCGATCAGGCGCAGGTAGACCTCCGTCTTGCCGCTCCCGGTTACGCCAAGGAGCAGGTGCGTTCCAAAGCCTCCCTTCCGCTCCGCGGGCGCGATCGCCTCGAACACGGCCTGCTGATCCGCGTTCAGTGAGTGCGGCGCCTCCCACTGCTCGGGCGCCTCGGCCGGAGCGCGCACGACACCGCCGAAGGCGTCCAGGTCCGGCTCCGTAGCGATCGAAATGATCCCCAGTTTGGCGAGATTGCGCACCGTCGGCACCGTCACGCCCGACTCCCCCGCCAGGCGCACGATCTCGATCGACTCGCCCGGCGCGACCTGGAGCAGCCGCGCCAAGAGCGAGCGGCGCTTGCGCGCCTTGGTCGATTCCAGCAGCGCCTGCACCTGCTCCTGCGGCGCCGCCAGGCTCACCCGGCTCGTGTAGCCGACGCCGATCTTCTTCTTCACCGCCCCCGGGATCATGCTCTCCAGCACCAGGCCCAGGGCGCTGCAGTAGTACCGCGCGATCCAGAGCGCCAACTCCATCAGCTTCGGCTCCACCAGCACGCGCTCGTCGGCGATCTCCTTCACCCCCTTCAGCTTCGACGCCGACACGCCCGCCGTCGCCGCGTCGAAGGTGTCGCGAACGCTCACCACGTACCCGAACTGCGACCGGTTCTTGCGCCCCAGCGGCACGCGCACGCGCTGGCCGGCGCGGATCAGCTTCGCCAGGCGCGGCGGAACCGTGTAAGTCAGCGTCTTGTCGACGGCCTGCTCCAGCGCCACCTGCGCGAACGGCCCCCGGACGCCGGCGGCCTCGACAGGCTCATCCAGCTCGATCTCCGGAAACAGCGCCGATCCCTTGCTGGTCACTCCGGCATTCTATTGCCCCTGCCATCATCAATGGCAGGATTTTGTTCGGTAAGAGGCTTCGAATCTGCATCGGCACCCATGACCTATCCTTCGCCATGCCGCAGTTCTGGCCCAGCGCGCGATCCCGCATCCTCCTGCTCCTCGTCGCCGTCGGCGCAGTGGCGGCCTTCTGGTGGATCGGGCAGCTCGTCGGCTTCCCCCGCTACCGCGGGTTCAACGCCAGCCTCCTGCTCCAGCCGATGCCCGCCGCGAAGATTGCCGCGGTTGCCGCCGGCTTCGTCATCCTGGCCGCGCTCGGCACCCTGGTCGCCGGCCGATCCCGCTACGACGCCGGGTGGGCGGTGGCCGCCCTGGCGCTCTACGCCCTGCGCCTGCGGGGCGGGCCGATCGAATCGACCATCAGCGACCGCCCCGCGACCATCTACATCACGCTTGCGATCGAGCTGGTCGTGCTGGGGCTGATCCTGGGCGTCGTGTGGGGCGTCATCCACGTGCTGCGCGAGCGCGGCGCCGCCTCCAGCGCGCTGCGGCGTTTCCTCGAACTGCCCGAGGCGCGGACGCGGCTCGCCGACCGGAATGCCGCTTCCGAGTCGATCGATCAGAAGGCACTGGCCCTGGCGATCGCCGCCGCGACGATGGCGGTCCTGATGATGATCCTCTGCCGCAGCGGTGAGCGTGCGCAGGTGTTCTTCGCCGTCGGCATCAGCGCCTACGTCGCGATCTGGATCACACACGCCTTCATCCCCACGCGCCCTGCGGCCTGGTTCTGGGCGGCGCCGATCCTCTGCGGCGTGGTCGGCTACCTGTGGGCCGCCTTCGGCTCGACGCCGACGCGGCTGGCGATCGGGGAGCCCGGCGGCTTCCTGGCGCCGCTGGCGCGCCCGCTTCCGCTGGACTACGCGAGCGTGGGCGTCGCGGCAGCGGCCTGGCGCTACGTGCAGTCGCGCACGCACCAGATGCACCGGACGATCGAGGCGCAGCGCGAGCCGGCAGCCGGCGCCCCGGCCGGCGCCGCGCCGGCGGGAGGTGTGCCATGACGCTCGGCAGGATTCCAGGCACCCCGGAGAAGCTGCCGCGGCGCGGCTACTTCGGCGAGTACGGCGGGACGTTCGTTCCCGAGACCCTCGTCGCGGCGCTCCACGAGCTGGAGGCCGCGTATGAGTCGGTGCGCGGCGACCCGCAGTTCGAGAGGCGTTTCGAGTATGCGCTGAAGGAGTTTGCGGGCCGGCCCACCAACCTGATGTACGCGGACAATCTGACCGAGGAGATCGGCGGGGCGCGGATCTGGCTGAAGCGCGAGGACCTGCTCCACACAGGCGCGCACAAGATCAACAACACGCTGGGCCAGGCGCTGCTGGCGAGGAAGATGGGGAAGCGCCGCGTCATCGCCGAGACGGGCGCGGGCCAGCACGGCGTCGCCACCGCGACGGCGGCGGCGCGGTTCGGCCTGGAGTGCACCATCTACATGGGCGCCGAGGACGTTCGCCGGCAGAGCCTGAACGTCTTCCGGATGAAGCTGCTCGGTGCGAAGGTGATCACCGTCGAATCAGGAAGCCGCACGCTCAAGGACGCGACCAACGAGGCGATGCGCGACTGGATGGCCACCAGCGAGCACACACACTACATCCTCGGCAGCGTCGTCGGGCCCCATCCCTATCCCACGATGGTGCGCGACTTCCACCGGTGCATCGGGGAAGAGGCCCGAGCGCAGTGCCTCAGGAAATTGGGCCAACTGCCAAACGCCGTCGTCGCCTGCGTCGGCGGCGGAAGCAACGCCGCGGGGATCTTCCACGCGTTCATCGAGGACACCGCCGTCAGGCTCTACGGCGTGGAGGCAGGCGGGCGCGGCAAGGCGCTCGGCGAACACGCCGCCCCGCTGACCTACGGCTCCCCCGGCGTGCTCCACGGCTCCCTCAGCTACGTCCTCCAGGACGCCGAGGGACAGACGGCGCAGGTTCACTCCGCCTCGGCGGGGCTCGACTATCCCGGCGTCGGCCCCGAGCACGCCCACTGGCACGACACGGGCCGCGTGACCTATGACGTCGTCGATGACCGGGCGGCGCTCGACGCCTTTGCGCGCGTGGCGCGCACCGAGGGGATTCTCCCCGCGCTCGAGACGGCGCACGCTTTCGCCTACGCCTTCAAGCTCGCCGCCGAGATGCCGCGGGACGCAGCCATCGTCGTCAACTGCTCCGGCCGCGGCGACAAGGATTGCCAGGAAGTGGCGCGGCTCCTCGGGCAGGCCTGAGCGTTCAAATTGACGCCGCCATCTCCTGCTCGGGTCGCGCTCGCGCCACCAGTGGGCCGGGGCGATTCGGGCCGACCGGTACGCCGCACCGCCGCCATTCAGGTCCCCCGCCGTCACGGCGACGCCGCCGGCGCGTACGCTGCGCCGCCTCCGGCGCCTGCGGAAAGAAGCACCTCTTCGCCAGGCGCAACAGGTGCATGGCGCCGACCGTCGCCTGGATCGACACGAGAAACGCCGCCAGGATCAGCACCGCAACGTCTCCGCGCTCCGCCAGCGCCGGAACGCCCGCGACCCAGGCGATCGTCAGCAACACCCAGACCTTCGCCAGGTCCAGGCAGACGGCTGCGCCCAGGAGCGCCAGCCAACCGAGGAGCGGCCGCCGCGGAGGGCGCGCGGCCTTGGCGGCCGGGACAGCATCCCATCCCGGTGTCGGCTCCCGCTCCCGGCGGGTGTGATCTCGCCTGCGGCGGCACATGACTGGAGCCGATGCTAACGCGCCGGCGGCTCCCCGCCGCGTCGTTTTCTCGGATTGGGGCTCCTAAAGTCGCGGCTCATGGCGCCGGCCACGAACAACGCCCTGGGCCGCATCCAGTCTGCCTTGCGCCAGCCTCCCTCCGGACCGGCGCACATGGTGCCGTTCATCCCCGCCGGCTTCGGCGGGTACGAGACGACGGCGGCCACGCTCCGCGCCGTCGCCGAGGCGGGGGCGAGCGTGATCGAAGTGGGCATTCCGTTCAGCGACCCGATCGCGGACGGTCCGGTCATCCAGTCGGCGTACCAGGCGGCGCTGGATGGCGGAACGACCGTCGAGGGGATCTTTCAGTGCATCCAGGAGGTGCGCGAGCAGGTGCGCGTGCCGATGCTGGCGATGGTCAGCTACAGCCTGGTTTTCCGTGGCGGAGGCGACCGCACCATCATCGGCGGAGTGGAACTGTTCTGCCGTCGCGCCCGCCACGCGGGTTTCGACGGCCTGCTTTGTCCTGACCTTCCGCCGCCGGAGGCGCAGGCGTTCTGTGCCGTCGCCAAGCAGCACGGGCTGGAGCCGGTGCTGCTGGTCGCGCCGACGACGTCCGCGAGCCGGCGGAGCGAGATCGGCCAGCTGGCGGGTGGGTTCATTTACTACCTGAGCGTTGCGGGCGTTACGGGGGAGCGCGTGACGCTTCCTCCGGAGCTCGTGGGTGGCGTTTCGGACATGCGTCGCCGGACGGAGTTGCCGATCTGCGTGGGCTTCGGCATCGGCCGGGCGGAGCAGGTGCGGAGCCTGTCGGGCGTTGCGGACGGCGCGATCGTGGGGAGCGCCTATGTCCGCCGGATGCAGGAAGGCATGCCAGGTGGTTCGGAGAAGGTGTCGCGATTATGCGGGCAATTTACGCATGAGCTGCTTGGGCATGCGGTTGCGGAGGGGGTGGGGTCAGAC
>JAEZED010000180.1 GCA_023417885.1 Planctomycetota bacterium | reverse complement strand
GTCCGGGCCCGGAAACGGGCGGTCCGAATCCGGGTACGGGCGGTCCGTTTCCGGAAACGGACCACTCGGATCTTGGCCCGAGTCGTCCGGATCCGGGCCCCGATGCAGACCCTGCGCGCCCAAATGTCCGATACAACCTTCTGCGCCGCCTTGTCGCGCGATCATCGTCGCCTGCGCGAGGGAGACGCCTGACTTTTCCGCGCCTTCGCCGCATCACGCACCTGCGCGCCGGCATCGCGACGCGATGCTGATCTCGATCTGGCCGGACCGCTACCATTCTGCATGCACGGAGACCTCCAGGCACTCTGCGACGAGGGGCAGCAGCGCCTCATGCAGATGGACTACCTCGGCGCCGAGGCGGTGCTCGAGCGCGCAGAGACCGTGGCGGCCGCGGCTCGTGACTTCGACACGCTGGGACGGCTCTACTTCCCCCTCCAGGAAGCGCGCCGGCAGCGCCGGCAGACGTGCGGCGAGGGGATCGTGCGACTCGACCTCTGGGCGACCGGGCCCGACGCCCAGCCCGAGCCGGCGATGATCGTCGAGCAGTATCCCCACGGCCAGCTTCTCGTGGCGGGGTGGGCGGACCTTTCCCCCGCCGTCCGCGTGCGCGAACTGGCGCGCGAGCGCGCGCTCTACCTCGAGACGTTCCTAGCCGCGGCCTACCCGATCACGGAGGACGGGACGCGTCGCGTGATCGCCATCCTCCCCACCGCCGGCACCGCCCTTCCGCCCCCCGACGCGGCGCTGGGCGGGAACGTGGAATCCCTCCTGCGCCGGCTCCCGCCCTTCTCGATCGTGCTGGCGGACGACGAGCTGCCGCGCGGCCCGCAGCCGGGAACGAGCGCGACGTTCGCCGTCACGATGCGCCTCTGGGAGCAGCTTCACCTGCCGCATCTGAACGCCGCCCGGGGGACGGCCGACCCGCTGCGGCGCATCGAGGCCTATCGGCGGACGATCCAGGTGGACTATGCCTGCGAGAAGGCTCACCAGTGGCTCGCCGAGACCGCCCTCCAGCTCGCCCGGGAAGAGGCCCGCGGCGCCCGGGGTGGGTGATCGGCCGGCCCCGGATCGGGCGAAAGACCACGTGCAGCAGCCGGCGATCTCCCGCTGACACCGCGCCTGAGGCGCGGTACAACGCCACGTGGAACGACTCCCATGCGCCTTCGATTCGGCTCCCCCCAACGTTCCCGCAGCAGCTTCGGCGGAGCCCGCCGCGGCGGCAGCGGGGTCATGCGGCTGGTCATCGCCGCCGTCATCGCGCTCATCGCCTTCGGCAGCTACTACTTCGCGACGAGCGAGAACCCCGTGACCGGCAAGAAGGAACGCGTCGGGAACGTCACGGAATCGCAGGAAGTGGCGATGGGCTACGCCGCGGCCCCGCAGATGGTGCAGCAGATGGGTGGCGCCGTTCCGCCGAACAGCGAGAAGCAGCGGCTCGTCGACGACATCGGCAATCGCCTGCTCGACGCCCCATACAGCGAGGGTCGCAGCGTTCGCCAGATCCTCGAGGCCAACGACGTGCCGTGGCGATTCACGTTCACGCTGCTCGACGACGACCAGACGGTGAACGCTTTCGCCCTGCCCGGCGGGCCCGTCTTCATCACCGAGGCTCTCTTCGACCGCCTCGAGAATGAGGCACAACTCGCCGGTGTGCTCGGCCACGAGATCGGCCACGTGATCGAGCGCCACGGCCTGGAGCGCATCGCCAGCGCGAACATGTACCAGCAGCTCGCCGGCGCCGTCGCGGTTGCCGCGGAGGACGGCAGCGGTCGCGGTTACAACGCCGCCATGCTGGCACAGACTTTCGGGCAGATGTTCCAGCTCGGCTACAGCCGGGAGGCGGAGCTGGAGAGCGATCAGTATGGACTTGCGAGCCTCGTCGCCGCCGGCTGGGATCCGCGGGAGATGGTGCGCGTGATGGAGATCCTGCGTGACGCCTCGGGCGGGGGCGGCGGCGCGCCGGAGTTCATGCAGACCCATCCCCACCCCGAGAGCCGGATCGAGGCGATCCGGAAGTTCGTGCAGGAGCGCTTCCCCGACGGCGTGCCGGACGAGCTTTCGACCGGCCGGGCGTTGCGGTGAAGGCGATTGCGTCCCCCTGCCCGTTCGGGGAAACTGGGCGCCCGATGACTCCCTACCCGGATCCCACGCGCCGCCAGCTCCTGGCGGCGGCGGCCGTTTCCGCCATTCCCGCCACATCCATGGCTGGACAAGCCCCGGCATCCCAGACGAGCACCGGAGGCGCCTCGCAGCCGGCGACGGGGCCGGAGACGCGCCCCGACACTCCCTTTGCCGCGGTGGACATCGACGCCGCCGGCAGGCTGATCGGGCGCACCTATGCCGAGACCGAGCGCAGCATGATGCAGGCGGGGCTCGTGCGCTCGCGCGACGTCATGACGCGTCTTCGCGCCCGGGAGATCGCGCCGGGCGTCGAGCACGCGGTGATCTTCGACCCCGTGCTCCCCGGCCGCAGTCTGCCGACCGGCGCGTCGCGCTTCGAACCACCGCGGCAGAGCCTGCCGGAGTATGACGGCAACCCCGCCTCCCTCGCCTTCGCGACGGTGGCCGACCTCTCGGCGCTGATCCATGCCGGCAAGGTGACGAGCCTCGAGTTGGCGCGGATGTACCTTGATCGTCTCAAGCGCCACGGCCCGGCGCTGCACTGCGTCATCACGCTCACGGAGGAACTGGCGCTGAAACAGGCGGAGCGCGCCGACGCGGAATTGAAGGCCGGCCGCAGCCGCGGGCCGCTTCATGGCATCCCGTACGGCGCCAAGGACCTCCTCGCCACGAAGGGCATTCCCACCACGTACGGCGTCGAGCCGCTGAAGGACCAGGTGCTCGACTTCGACGCCACGGTGATCCGACGGCTCGAGGAGGCCGGCGCGGTGCTCCTCTGCAAGACGAGCCTGGGCGAGCTGGCGATGGGCGATGTCTGGTTCGGCGGGACCACGCGGAACCCTTGGGATCCGGAGAAGGGCTCCAGCGGTTCCAGCGCCGGCTCCTGCAGCGGCACGGCGGCCGGGCTGTTCGCGTTCGCCATCGGCAGCGAGACGCTCGGCAGCATCGTCTCCCCCTGCGTGGTCTGCGGGACGACGGGGCTGCGCCCCACCTTTGGCCGCGTCCCGCGCACCGGCGCGTTGCCGCTGACGCGCACGATGGACAAGCTCGGCCCCATCACCCGAAGTGTTGACGATCTGGCCTTCGTGCTGAGCGCCATCCACGGGCCGGACGATCACGATCCGACCTGCCATGACACGCCCTTCACGTGGAGTGGCCCGGAGGTCGAGGGCATCCGCATCGGCTACGACCGGACCGCCTTCGAGGCGATCGAGCGGATGAACAACGCCGGTGTGAAGACCCTCTACACCGAGGCTCTGGCCAGGTGCCGCGAGCTGTTCGGGGAACTCGTGCCGGTCGAGCTCCCGCGCGACCGCCTCGCCACCCCCACCGCCATGGCGACCATTGAGGTCGAGGGGGCCGAGAGCTTCAGCGAGCTCATCGACGCCGGCGGAATGCAGCAGCTCGTGCAGCAGGAGCCGGGAAGCTGGCCCAACACCTTCCGCCGCGCCGGGCTCTTTCCGGCGGTCGATTACCTGCGGTTCCAGCGCGTGCGCCGGCAGCTCATGGAGCAGGTGGACGCGGCGATGGAGGGCGTGGACGTCTTCGTGACGATCCCGCGCGTCGGGCCGAACCTGGTGCTGACGAACCTGACCGGCCACCCGACCTGCATCCTCCGTTGCGGGATGATCGAGGGGATGCCGCACCAGATCGAGTTCACGGGCAGGCTCTACGGCGAGGGTCCCCTGCTGGCGGTGGCGTCGCGCTTCGAGCAGACGGTCGCGGCGCGGGACCAGTGGCCGAAGGAGCGATGGGCGTAGCGATAACCGATCGGTCCGTGAATAGCGGTGTTTGCGCAGCGCGAGGGAGGGAGGCGGTCGATCACCGTCGCGACGAGGTCCCATTCCGGTGAGCGCGAGGCGTTCGCCCTCGAGGCTGAGCCGATCTCGAGGCTGAGCCGTTCGATCTCGAGGCTGAGTCGTTCGATCTCGGACATGAGCCGCTCGCTCTCGACCTCGCGAGCGTCATTGCGGCGCGACCGCCCTGGCGGGCGACGGCGACGGTGGGTCGCTCCCTCCACGGCCTCGCGGCGGGGACGACCGTTCGCCGGGGCCAGCTCGACGACGTCCTTCCGAACGACCGCTTTCCGGGAGGTATTGGGCATTCCGGACGAGCCGGCGGGCACGTGAGAATGGGCGTTTCATCAACTTCCGGGAGCCGCCATGACACCGTCTGCCGTTCGCTACTTTGCGCTGCTATACGGGATCGTCTTCCTGCTTGTCGGCATCCTTGGCTTCGTCCCGGGGACGACGCACATGTACGAGGGAGCACCGGAGCTGGCTGTCGAGGGCCCCGGTCACGGCTACCTCTTCGGCCTCTTCCACGTCAACGTGCTGCACAACATCGTGCACCTGCTGTTCGGCATCTGGGGCCTTGCGGCGTTCCGCGCCTACGGCGCCAGCCGGATGTACGCCCGCGGCGTTGCGGTGATCTACGCGCTGCTGGGCATCTTCGGCCTGATTCCCGGGCTCGACACCCTCTTTGGCCTCGTCCCGCTTCACGGCAACGACGTCTGGCTCCACTTCCTGCTGGCGATCGTCGCCGCGATCTTCGGTTGGACGCCGGTGCGCGAGGAGCCGATCGGCACGACCGACCGGCCTGCCGTCGCGCCGTGATGGGCGTGAGCGCATGCGAGTTTGTGTGTAGCATGCGTCAATGCTCAACATGCCGGCGCAACTGCTGTTGCTACTTGTCACCGTCGTCGGGCCGCACGCCCTTCCCGCCGATCCGCCCGCGGAGCCGAAGCCGGTGCGCGCCGAGCGGGCCGAGCACTACGTCGCCGAGCGCATCGGGCGCTACGAGGTGCGGTTCAATCGCGAGTTGCTCGAGCGCGACCCCGCACTGGCGGACCGAGTTCGCCTGCACCTGGAGGCGGATCTCGACGAGATCGATCACCTGTTTCCCGCCCGGGCGCTGGAGCGGCTGTCGGATATCGTGATCTGGGTCGAGCACGGGGGGCCGGAGGCGGTCAACGGGCGCGGCATGGGTGTCCACTGGTCCACCGGATGGCTGCGCGAGCACGGCTATCTCGAGGAGAAGGTCGGCTGCATCGAGATCGCCGGCGCGCAGGACTTCATCGACTGGCGCCGCACGCAGCCCTACATGCTGCTGCACGAGTTCGCGCACGCGTATCACTGGCGCATCCGCGACCACTTCCCGCCGGAGGTCGTGGCGGCGTATGAGAAGGCGAAGGCAGACGGACGTTATGAATCGACGCCCCACACGCGCAACCGCGCGCCGGAACGGGCCTACGCGATGACCAACGTGCAGGAGTACTTCGCCGAACTCTCCGAGGCCTACTTCGCACTCAACGACTTCCACCCGTACACGCGGCCGCACCTGGAAGCGCACGACCCCGAGGGCCTGGCGGCCATCGAGAAGGCGTGGAACCTGGAGTAGTCGACGGACGAGTGATCAGTGGTGATCGCGGATCTGCGTGACGCTGTGCTCGGCCGAGGTCGTGCGCGCCTGCCGCGGTTGCATCCGGACATGGCGGCCGTCGTCGGAGAGGTAGCCGTCCACCGTGCCCCGGACACCGGCGATCTCGTAGTCGATCGTGAAGTGGGTGGGGTCGAGGTCGTCGGGCTGGCCGGCGTACCAGCGGAGCGTCTCCATGTCGCCCCACGGATCGAACGCCTCGCGCAGGACGGGCGAGGTGAGCCCGACGCAGGCGGCCGACGAGTTGCTCGCCATCATCGGGTCGATCGGCGGGAGCGGCGCCTGGAGCGTGGGCTCGGTCTCCTTCGGGAGCAGCAGCCGCGCGTGCGAACGGCCGACGTGGCGCGGCTCGCTGATGAACCCGCCGGGCTCGAAGATGTGGGCGACGAGGCCCGTGCCGGGGAGGGCACGGCCATCGAGGTAGTGCGGCAGGAACTGAACCGCGACGATGCGCCGCGCGCCGCTGGGGGTGACCAGCTCGTGCAGGAACACCAGGGCGCCGACGGTCTCGAGCGAGCTTCCGCCCGTGGCGGAGCGAAGCACACGCAGGGCCTCCGGATCCCGGAGCACCGCGGGGGCGGGCTCGGTCTCGGAGAGGGAGACATGCGTGCCGGCGTCGATGAGCGCCTGCGCGATCCGCGGGTCGGACTCGTAGACGACGGTGCTGGCCGAATCGACGTGCCTCGCCGCCTGTCGCTGGTAGAGCAGGTCCTGGGTGCGCTGGCGCGCGGAGCGCCCCAGCACCCACGAGCCCATGACACAGGCAAGCAGGAGCGCCGCGATGGCTGCGTGCCGAAGCCGCAGGCGCGAAGGCTGTCGCCCCCGGCCGTAATCGAGCGCGGGAATCGTTGAACTCAGTACGGCATTGGGCTCAACAGACTGCGCAGGCCCGTCCTTGGCGGCATCCGAGAGATGGGAGTCCAGGGTGGACATTGCCGCCCCAAGCGTACCGGCCCCGAGGGGGGCACGCAAACGAAATCGCCCGTTTGCTCCCCTGCCGAGGGGAATCGTTGCATCTTCCTGCGTCGATACGTTCCCTGTCAGTCGCCCCTGTACTCGCACCAGGTCTTGGGCGTCTCCCAGACCGTGACGGCATCCAGCAGGCCCCCCGCCGCCTCGACCGGGCCACGGAGACGGTCAAACACCACCCGGGCGATGTTCTCGACGCTCGGGTTCAGCGTGGTGAACTCCGGCACTTCCAGGTTCAGGTGCCGGTGGTCGAACGGCTCGATCACCACCTCGTCCACGATCTGCTCGAGCGCGTCGATCGGCATGATCACGCCATCCTCCCCGGGCCGCCCGCGGAGCGTGACGCGCAGGACGTAGTTATGGCCATGCCCGTGCGGGTTGTTGCATTTGCCAAAAACTGCCCGGTTTTCCTCATCGGAGAAGTCGGGATTGTGCAGGCGATGGCTGGCCGCGAACTCGAAGCTGTGGTGGAGCAGAACCATGGGAGCGGGATCGGCAAGGAGGTCGGCTCTCGTCGCCAGGCACGTGAAGGGGGAGAGATGCAGTTGGAGCGCCTCAACCCGGTGCGGCAGGAACGCGTCGGCCAGCACCCGGTGGCAGGCCAGAATCAGCCCGCCACCCCCCCGATGTGCCGCGGATCGGGCGTAATCCTTCACGATCGGAATCGCCCGGTCGCGGACGGCCTCGTCGATCGACTTGATGTTGACGAGATATCCCGTGGCGGGGTCGGGGGTACCGGCGACGGTGACGGTCAGCCGGTAGTAGCACTGCCCGATACCGGTGACGGGCGGTTTCCCGGCATATCCGTTGCGCCCATCGGCTCCCCGCGCGGAGGTCGCGGAGAGGTCGACGGCAAATCGGACATCACGGCTGAGGCGGAACATTCGTCTGGCCATCCTAGCGGGCGGCAAGGGGTCTCTTTTTGGGCCGGGAAGGCCATGCCGCTCTCCACCGCCGCCACTGACTGTAATTGCGTATTTCGTCGGCAGTTACGGCCGCGCTCGCGGAGTGGTGCACAAGCGGTCACAGGGTGGCGTTTCGGGCTATAGAGACCTATTATTAACTGTACACGATGGAAGATACCACCAAGCCCGAGAAGCCGTCCGTTCCCGATCCGCAAGTCCCCGCCGCGGCCGCCGCCGCGGCGATGCCAAAACCGCATCGCCGGCTCGCCGACGCCGCTTACGGCGAGGACCAGATCAAGGTCCTCGAGGGCGTGGAGCACGTTCGCAAGCGTCCCGGGATGTATATCGGTGACACCACCACTCGCGGGCTGCACCACCTCATCTACGAGATCGCCGACAATTCGATCGACGAAGCCTCCGCCGGCTACTGCGAGCACATCCTCGTGAAGCTCAACGCCGACGGCAGCGTCAGCGTCACGGACGACGGCCGCGGGATCCCCGTCGGCATTCACCCGACCGAGGGCATTCCCACGGTCGAGGTCGTCTTCGCCAAGCTCGGCGCTGGCGGAAAGTTCGAAAATGAGAGCGGCGCTGGCGCCTACAAGACCAGCGGCGGGCTGCACGGCGTGGGCGCCAGCGTGGTCAATGCGCTTTCCGAGTGGCTGGAGGTGGAGGTCAGCCGCGGGGGGAAGGTGTACCACATGGAGTTCGAGCGCGGGATCAAGAGCAGCGAGCTGAAGGAGATCGGCCGGCGCGAGAAGTCGGGAACGAAGGTCACCTTCAAGGCCGACCCGCAGATCTTCCCCGACACGAAGTTCAGCTACGAGACGCTGACCAAGCGGTTCCGCGAGCTGGCCTACCTGAACAGCGGGCTGCACATCTCGCTCGAGACGGAGTTGGAGAAGGACGCCGACGGCAACAACCGGCGCGACGACTTCAAGTACGACAACGGCATCGTCGAGTACGTCCAGTACCTCAACGATGGCAAGAGCACGATCACACCGGTCATCCACTTCTTCAAGGAGGACCCCGCCACCGGCAACATCGTCGAGGTGGCGCTCCAGTGGGCCGACGGCTACGCGGAGAACATCGCCAGTTTCGCCAACAACATCAACACCATCGAGGGCGGCACGCACCTCTCGGGCCTCAAGACCGCACTCACCGGCACCATCAACCGCTACGCCAAGCAGGCCGGCCTCGTGAAGAACGTCACGCCCAGCGGCGACGACGTGCGCGAGGGGCTCACTGCCGTCATCAGCGTCAAGGTGCCCAACCCGCAGTTCGAGGGCCAGACGAAGACGAAGCTGGGCAACGGCGAGATGGAGGGCTTCGCAGCCAGCGTCGTGAACGACCACCTGGGCCGCTTCTTCGAGGAGAATCCCAAAGTCGCCAAGTCGATCTTCGAGAAGGGCGTCCAGGCGGCCGAGGCGCGCGAGGCGGCCCGAAAGGCGCGCGAGCTGACGCGCCGGAAGAACGCGCTGGAAGGGAACAGCCTTCCCGGGAAGCTGGCCGACTGCCGCAGCAAGAGCAATGAGGAGACGGAGCTGTTCCTGGGCGAGGGCGACTCGGCCGGCGGCAGCGCCAAGCAGGGCCGCGACAGCAACATCCAGGCGATCCTGGCGCTGCGCGGCAAGCTGCTGAACGTCGAGAAGGCGACGATCGTGAAGATGCTCGGGCACAACGAGATCCGCACGATCATCAGCGCCATCGGCACGGGTCTGCGCGACGATTACGACCCCGCCCGCCGGCGGTACGGCAAGCTCATCATCATGACCGACGCCGACGTGGACGGCAGCCACATCCGCACCCTGCTGCTCACCTTCCTCTTCCGGCACATGCCGGAGCTGATCAAGGACGGGCGTGTCTACGTCGCGCAGCCGCCGCTCTACCAGGTGAAGACCAAGCGGCGCAAGAACCCGGAGTACGTGCTCAACGAGAGCCGCATGCGGCAGATCATGGTGGACCTGGGCCTCGACGGCACCGCCCTGCTCGTGCGCGACGACGACGGCAACGAGGTGATGCGCCACGAGGGTGAGGACCTGCGCGCCATCGTCGACCTGCTGGCCCGCCTCCAGGCGATCGTCGACATCCTCCAGCGCCGCGGAATCGACTTCGCCGACTTCCTCGCCCAGCGCGAGCACCACGGCGGGCGGCTCCCGGCTGTCCGCGTCGTCGTCGACGAGGAGGAGCGCTTCTTCGCCGACGCCGCGGCGCGCGACGCGTGGCTCGAGAAGAACAATGTCGTCGTCAGCGACGAGGAGATGGCGGCGGTGCAGGGCAACGGCGCGCCCGCGGCCGGGCGGGAGTTGCAGCGCAACGACGAGCTGCACGAGGTGAAGGAACTCGCCCGGATCGTCGAGGAGCTGGATCGCCGCGGCATCCGGATCGACGACTACTTCCTCACGCAGGAGGAAAGCGTCAGCGGCGAGTTGCTCTCAACGCGCTACGCCTTCGGGCGCGACGACAAGACCCACGAGGTGGCCGGCGTCGCCGGGTTGCTTCCCAGGCTCTTCGAGCTCGCCAAGCAAGGCCTGGAGATCAAGCGATTCAAGGGCCTGGGCGAGATGAACTATGACGAGCTGTGGGAGACCACGCTCGACCCGTCGCGCCGCCGCCTGCTGCGGGTGACGCTCGAACAGGCGGAGGAGGCCGAACGCCTCTTCTCCATCCTCATGGGCGACGACGTCGAGCAGCGCCGTCAGTACATCGAGGAGCACGCCCTCGAGGTGAAGAACCTGGACGTCTGATCCAGTGTCCGAACGCAAAGATGCCGAGGCTCCCTGGTCTCCGGGGAGCCTCGTGCGTTATCGTCCCGCCGCGTGAGGTTGGCCGCCCCTGACAATCCCCGGCGAGCGAGACTGCTTTGCATCCTCCTCGTCGCCTTCCTGCTCGGCGCGGGTGTCCTCCTCCGCATCGCCTTCTGGGCGCAGCCGGCGGCGATGCACAGCGACGAACTGGCCCTTTACGTCAACCTCGCCCGCTACGACGCGCCGCGGCTCGTCACCGGCAGGCTGGACGCCAGCGAGAGCACCCAGGCCGCCCCGCCGCTCTTCCTGCTGGCGGTTGATCGGCTCGTCCCGCTCGGACCGCCCGACGTCTCGGATGAGCGCCGGCTGAGGCTGCTGCCTGCCCTGTCGAGCCTGCTGGCGTTGCCCGCGTGCCTGTGGCTGGCGCTGGAGACGGCGCGGCGCGTTCGGCTGCCCCGCTGGGCGTTGATCGCGCTGCCGCTGGCCGGGATGGCGGTGGGGACGAACACGCTGATCCAGTCGTCAAGGATGAAGCAGTACGGCCCGGAGATGCTGGCGGGCGCGCTGTTGCCGGCGGTGTGGCTGTCGCGTCGCCGGGAGGGCCTGCCGCGCGGCTCAGCGCGGCTCGCGATCGATCACCTGCTGCTGGGGGCGATCGCGGCAATGCTCGCCGGCTTCGCCTACCCGGCGGGGCTGCTCTACCTGTCGCTGCTGGCCATCGACACGTGGCTCGCGATTCGCGCAAGGCTGTCTTGGGCGCGCGTCGCGGCGCTCGTGCCTGGGGCGGCGCTGGGAATCGGATCGTCTGCCCTCGTCTACCTCGTGACGGCGCGGCGGCAGCGCGATCCATTTCTCAGCGGCTACTGGAAGGAATCGATGCTGGACCTGTCACGCCCGTGGGGCTGGCCGCTGGAGGTGGCGCAGACGTTTACCGAGATGCTGCGATTCGACCTCCCGCCGCTGGGCCTGGGGCTGTTGGTCTTCATCGCCGCGGGCGGCTGGTGGCTGTGGCGCCGCGACCGCCTGCTGCTGGCGGCGCTCTCTGCCGGCACGGTGATCACGATCGCCGCGGCGACGGCAGGCTTGTATCCGTTCAGCGCGTCGCGCCTCACTCTCTACCTCGCGCCGGCGCTGCTGGTGTGGGCGGGGGTCGGGCTGGGATGGTTCGCGTCGTTGCCCGCCGCGCCGGCGCGCGTGACGGGTGTCGCGCTGGCCGCTCTGATCGTGCTTGCCGGGACCTGGGAGACGGTTCACGAGTACTTCTGGCGCGAGTCTCGCCTGCGCGCGCTGGGCGCCTGGCTGTCGAAGAATGTGGAGGCCAAGGATGCGATCATCAGCCCCACGCTGAGCCTCCGGGAACACCTGTCGGTGTATCACCCGGGACTGCCGGAGCCGCTTGTCTGGTACCGAAGCCACCCCGTTCCGCCGGAGGTCGGGCAGCTTGCCGAAACGACATCCGCACCGCGCATCTGGCTCGCGGTCGGAGGCGACACAGCGCAGGATCGCCAGGCGCTGGCCGAGAAGGCGCTCGCGGCGCTGCCGACGGAGGTGGCACAGACCGCCCGGCGCGTCGAGGTGCGCGGCGGACTGATCCTCGAGATGAGACCCGGCGAGATGTCGCGCAAACCGCTGCCATGAAGGCCTGCCGAGCGCCTATTGGCCGGAGAAGTAGCGGCGGACAAGGTCGTGATAGGCGGGCGGAATGGAGCGGAGCATCGCTGCATCCACCCCCGGGGGCAATTCAGCACGTCCCGAACTTCCGCGGCCTGTCACTCCGGGGCGCGAGGTGTCGGCGTCGCCGCTCGTTGTAGGGACGCCGGGGCGGTCGCTTGCGGAACCGGTCACCCCGCCGCCGCTCGTCGCGTCGCCCTCGGCGTCGGATCGCTCCGCCGCGCCGACTGGCCGCTCCTGTGGCCTCGCGAGGGTCGTTGCTTCGTCCACGGCGGCGCCGCCGCCCGTCGCGGCGCCACCGGACGCGTTGGATGCACTGTCCCACGCTTCGCCCCCCTCTGAGCCCGGGGCGGAGGGCTGGGCCGGAAGACCTCGATCAAAACTCGCGGCACCGCGCTGCGGACCGGCGCTGGCGCCGCCGCGTGCGGCGCTCCCGATCGCTTTGCGATCTTCACTGGCGTCGTCCGCGATCAGCGAGCCCGCCGGCACCAGCCGCGCGTCGGCTATGGGCGACACGTCCGTGCCGCCGCGCTGCACCAGCAGACCGCCGGCGACCGTGGCGCAGGTCAGGATCGCGACGCCGCCCCACCACCGGCGCGCGAAACGCGTTACGGGAACATCGCCCGCCGCGAGCCGGTGCGCCGTCGAGTCGGCCGTGGCGGCCAGCCAAGCGCCGTCGGCAGTGTCGCGCAGGCGCAGGGTCGTGCCGAACAGTTCGCGCGTGCCGAAGGTCGCATCGACACGATCGGCGGCGGCTTCAGGCGACACGGGGCGCCATCCGACCGCGATGGCGATCGCCGCTGCAAGCAACGGAATCAGCATACTGGCCGCGCCGAATCCCCACGCGATCACCAGGGCGGCGGGAACGAGACCAAGCACCCAGCCGACGGAAGCGACCTCCACGAGCCGCGCAGCATTCCAACGAAGCCTGACGCGATCGGTGAGTCGGGCGTACGTCCGGCGTGGCGCGGTCGGTTCGATCGCCGCGCCGGGTGACGACTGTTGAAGCTGCGAGGCCGCAAGGCTCACAAGGACATTCTAGGGAGAAGCGCCGGCCGCATGGGTGGGGTGCTCCCGGTCGGTGCGTCGTAATGCGATCAGGCGCAGGGATCGCCCGGTTGGCGCGGGTGATGCGGCTTCCAGGTTTCGGTCCAGTCCTCCACGTCCTGGCCGGAGGCGTGGCGCGCTTCGAGCGCCTCCACCATCTCCGCCACGCACGACAGGTGGGGATTGATCGCCAGGGCGCGGCGGTAGCAGTCGAGCGCCGCCTCGAACTCACGCCGATGCGCGTGGCAATGCCCGCGGCAGGCCCAGGCACCGAAATGGCACGGCATCAACTCCGCGGCGCGCCGGCAATCCGGCAGCGCCTCGTCGAAGCGCTCCTGGAGGTAGTGCACCATCCCGCGCTGGTTGTATGCCTCTGCAAACTCCCCGCATGCACCGATCGCCGCCGTGAAATGTTGCAGCGCCTCGTCCATCCGGCGCTCGTTTAGGCATTCGGTGCCCCGGAGCAGCAGCGCGTTCGCCTCCGCCGTGCCGCCGCGGAACCAGATGCTCCAAAGCGCATGCTCCGCCATCTCGTTGACCATCGGGTCGGCGTCGCGCAGGTGCAGTGCCAGTGCGGGGATCGCATCGTCACCGCCGACGAGCGCCAGGCTGAGCGCCGCGAGCTTGCGCGCGTCGACGAGCGGGCTGTTCAGCAGCGAGCAGATCTGCGGCCCGCTGTAGCGGTTCTTGAGCAGGCGCATCAGGCCTGAAGTGTCCTGCCCCGCCAGCAGCGGCTCGACGTCTTCCACGAAGCGGTGAGGATCCGGGGGGATGCAGGCCGGAGCGGCCGCCGCGTCCCGCACGCGCGCCGGGCCGACGCCTGGCGCGGGGGGCGATTGTCGCTCTTGCCCGGGAGAGTGATGCATGAGATCCAGAGGCGCCGGTTCCGGGATTCGGATCCGGCATCGCCCCTTCACCGCACGATCGGGGGCACCGGAGATTCTAGCCTTCGGCGGCGCCCACACAGGGGACATCGGGCATCGGGCCGGCACGACTTCGGTCAAATCATTGCAAGCCGGGGAGGTTTCCGGCCTCGCGGGCACGCCGCTGGCGCTGTGCCTGGGCGCGGCGGGCCTCGATGCTGTATGGGTCCGCGTAGAAGGCGCGCCGCTCGATGCTGGAGCTGTTCAGCGGCTGGTACTGGTATCCCGTCTCGAGGGTGTGATTGCGGGAGCAGCCGGCAAGCGCTAGCCCTGCCGCGCCGACGAGTATGGCCGGGGCGGCGAGGGCGCGGCACGTGCGAGTGCGGCTGTTGGATCTTGGCCTCGGCTCCATGCCTGAAGCTTAGCGTCCTGCGGACGGGAAGCGGCATGAAGTCAGCGCAAACGAAGGCACGCCCCGGAGGGGGCGTGCGCTGGTCGGGCTCCCGAAAGAGTCCGGTACAGGTTGTACGGGCAAACCGCCTGTGCCGTGGGAGGGCAGTGTGACGAACCCTTTAAGACAACAAGTGGCCCGTGCCCGTCCTCCGCTGCGGGGCCGCCACGAGGGTGACCCGGCCCGGAAGCGAACCGGCAGACAACGTCCCGTCTCGATCACCTGGCGGTGATCCCTGCGGGCATGTTCCCGACCGGTGACACGGCGCCGTAAAGGGTGCTCATCGGCTCGACCACATTGGGCCCTCTGCCTCGTACACCGCAGTACGCCGTACAACCAAACACTATCGATCACTCATACGCCGGACAATCACGGAAAGTTTCACCGCGCGCTCCGCGCGCAACACCCTGAACAGGCGAAGGATGCACGCGCATCGCCCGCCGCGCTTTCAAGCCGCCGACTCCCCGCGGCGCCACCACTCGTCGGCGTCCTCGTCCTGGTCGTCCGCCGCCTCCTCCTGCTTGCGGCGACCGTTCTCGTCGGCGCCACGCACCAGGTTCGTCAGCGCCGTGGCGAAGACCGGCCCCGCCGCCTTGAGCAGCTCGAGGGCGTCCGGGTTGAATGGCTTGTCCGCCGGCCGGAAGACGACGATCGTACCGAGCGACTCGGCCAGGTAGGTGCAGTCGGCGGCTAGGACGGCCTGCTCGCGCAGCGCCTTGATGCTCCCGGTGGCGGGCAGCTCGCCCGCCTCTCCGCCGGCGCAGGTCCATCCGTCAGCGCCGGCCCGCGGAACGATGTGGCGCGCCAGCCACTTCGTGACCGCCTCGTCGCCCGCGACCGTGTGTTTCATGTAGGCGCCGAGCTCGCTCTTGCCGTTGTCGTCCGCAAGAAAGATGGCGATGTTGCAGTGGCCAAGCTCCCGAAGGAGCCAGTCCATCATGTGGCAGAGCATCTGCTCGAGATCGGCCGCCGAGTCGAGCAGGCGGCGCAGGTGCTCGCCGACCCGCACGCGCTCGAACTGGCGCGACAGGTCGCTGTAGGCGCTGACGAGATCCTGGCAAAGCAGGTCCACCTTCTGTCCGACCGTCCGGCGCGCCTGATTCAACTGGCGAACCGCACCTTTCAGCCGATGAAGCCGGCGCTGATCCTTCACCTGGAGGTAACGCCGCGCCAGCGCGAGGCGCAGGCGCTCGCGGAGCAGGTCGGGCGTCAGCGGCTTGGGCAGGTAGTCCAAGGCTCCTGCCCGGAAGGCGGAAAGGCTTTCGGAGAGAGTCGGCGAGGCGCTGGTCAGGATCAACCGCGCCTCCGAACGGGCCGCCGCCAGCGCTTCGGCGAGCGAGAGACCCTCGCCGTCCGCCTGGCGCGACTCGGCGATCACCAGGTCCACCGACTCGGCACGCGACGCGAGCTTTCGCAGCACCTGGCGTGCCTCGGCGAGGTCGGCGGCGGCGAAGACCGTCGCCTGTTGTGCCGCCTGCCTGCGGGGCGGACGCCTTGCGCCCAGCTTTCCTTCGACCGCCCCCATCGCCTTGCGCACCGCGGCGGCGACTGCGGGGTCGGCATCGACCACGAGGAGGCGCATGCCCGGCAGCAGCTTGATCAGCCGTTCCGGGAGCTCCTGCGACGATGGGTTGGAAGGATCCTTGAATGGATTGGGCTTGGCGGAAGCAACCATGGAAACTGCTCTCCCTCCGCCGCGCGCCGCGGATGTGCGCGGGCACGGCATCGGTTGGTATGCCACCGCCGCCGTCGGCTCCTTCCGTCGGCGGCGCGAATCTTCTCCCCTTCGGAAGACGTCGCGACACGTGGTCGCGGTGCCTCCAGAGGGCACAGCACGGCCGGTTCACTTTCCCTCCGGAACCGGTCGCACGACCGGCTCTCCGCTGCCGGTGCGTGGCGGGAAATCCGTCTCCCGCTGATGGTTGTGTCGAACGCGTGGAGGCCCCGCTTGAGCAGAAGCTGACGTCCGCGGACGCGATCTTCCGGCCCCGTCGAGCGGACGCGGCCGGCAGTACCAATAGCCGGCGGCCTATCGGACGTCGGCGAGGCGGGGACGAAAACCGGCAAGCAATTGCCAGAGTGAGCCGCGCCGGCACTCCGGCGCCTCACCAGGGCACACGCGCGAGGCATGCGGCGAAGGATGAAGATTGTCAGGCGGTCTTGCGCGCCGGAGCAGGCGCGGCGGCCTGGGCGCTGAGGGGCAGCGTCACGACGGCTCGGGTGCCGGAGCCCTCGCGGCTGTCCAGCCGCAACGTGCCGCCGTTGGCCTGGATGAGCCGCTGGGCAACACTGAGGCCCATGCCACGGCGGCGGCCGGCCTTCTTCCTCGAGAAGAACGGATCGAATGCGTGCGCCAGCGTCTCGGCGTCCATGCCGGGGCCATTGTCTATCACCGAGATGACCGCCTGCCGTCCCGCCAGCTCGGTCGCGGCGCGGATCTCGACCCGACCGCTGTGCGCCGGCGTGGCCTGGAACGCATTCTCCAGCAGCGCCGCGAGGGCGACCATCACCTGCCGCCCGTCGACCAGCACCGGCGGCACGTCCGCCAGGTTCCAGTCGACAGCGCGGTGCTGCCGCTCGGGAAGCTCCTCGACGAGGCGCATCGTTTCTGCCAGCAGCTCCGCGACGGGCGTCGGCTCCGGCTCGGCCGCCTCGGGACGGGCGAACCGCATCAGCGAGGTAATCATGTCGCTGAGCCGCTGCGAGTTGTTGTAGATCGCCAGCGCCGACTGCCGATCGCGCTCATCGGGGAGGTTCTGGTAGAGAAGCTGGCTGCGGCCGCTGATCACCATCAGCGGGTTGTTCATCTCGTGAGCCGCGCCGGCAGCGAGCTCGGCGATACTCAGGGCGGCGCGATCCCGCGTCATCTGGTCCTGCGCCTCGGCAAGCCGGTGATTCGCCTCGGCAAGCTGCTCGGCCAGCCGCGCCGTATCGTCGCGCGCCTTGGCGGCGCCCAGGGCCAGCGACCAGCCGGCGCACAGCGCCGACAGCGCCTCGGCGTCGGGGGCCAGACGCTGCTGCTCGTGCTCGTCTCCGCCCCAGACAACGCCGCCGATAGTGCCTGAGTCGTTGCGCAGCGACATCCACCAGCAGCGGTGCCCGTGCAGGCTCGGCCCGTAGCGGCTCGTGAGCCATTCGAGCTCGTCACCGGCGGGAAGCACCAGCGTCTCTTCCGAATCCGGAGCGGGCGCCAGCAGTGTCGGAAGCTCCGCCCGCGCATCGACCTGCCCTCCCTGGAGGGTGCGGTCACCGTTGTGGAGGATCATCTCCGTCGATCCATCGGCAGCGAAGGCGAAGGCGGCGACGGGGCCGCTGCCAATCGCCTCGCAGGCGGTCTGGGCGACGGCGCTGAGCACATCCGCCACGGTGGCGCTGGGATGGAGCTCATCCCGCAGGCCGGAGAGGGCGGCGAAGCACCGGGCGCGGTCGCGCTGGCGGCGCGCCTGCTCCTCGAGGCGATCCTGCGTCTGCGAGAGTTCCTGGCTGGCACGCTCCAGCGCCTGGCGGTAGAGCTCGCTGGCGTCGGCGCTGCCGATGCCGAGCACCTCGCTGCGGGCGCTGGTGCGCTCGACGAGGGCCTCGAGCACCGCGTCGAGGTCTTCCTGGTCGAGACCCAGCGGCCCCGTGAGCAGATCCAGCGGGATCCCGAAGCCGTAGTTGCCGCTGTAGCCGAGGTGGCGCATGCGGGCCAGGTGGTCCCCGAGCGTCACCAGCGCGATCATCGGCGCGTGCGCCGCCACCGATTCCGGCAGCGCCGCGGGGTGCTGGTTATGGAGCCAGACGACGTCGCGCACACCCGCGGGCAGGCGCCACCGCTCCGCCAGCCGACGGCCGGCGGTGTGATGGTCGATGCCGATCACCTCGCGCTCGACGTCTGCGATGTTTCCCCGCAGCACGTCGGCGGCGTGGACGACGCGACCGTAGCTCTTGGGGAGCGAGGCGCTCAGCGCCAGCTTGCCCAGGTCGTGAAGCAGCCCGCAGCAGAAGGCCTCGGCCGGGTCGATCGCGGAACCGCCCGCCTTGGCTCCGGCCCGTCGCTTCGCCCGCTCGGCGAGCAACTCGGCGGCGCAGCCGACGGCGAGGCTGTGCATCCAGAAGTCGGCCCTGGTCGGCTCGTGGCCGCTCGAATCCTGCGATTCGTCCGCAGGGAAGGTCTGCATGACCGCCATGGCGAGGACGGCGGCGCGGATCGGCCGAAAGCCCAGGAGGACGATTGCCCGCTCGATGCTCGTTCCGCCGCGTGTGGGCGCGTCGGCGCGGTGGACGAGGGCAAGGATGCGACTGGCGAGGGCGGGATCGGACTCGATGAGCGGGACGAGCTCGCGTGCGTCGACGGTGGGCTGGCTGGTGAGTTCCAGCACGCGCACGGCGACCGCCGGAAGCGGTGGAAGCGCGTCCAGATGGCGCAGGATCAGATCGACGCGGGACGTGCTCATGCCGCATCAGGTGCATCGGGCAGGGACCGGGGATGGGTTTAGCTCCAGGCCGGAAGAAAATCGGACCGGCGCCGGACGGCGGCGGCAGCCGGTAACTCATGGAGCTGGTATCGCCGACTCGCTGTGCGCCAAATCCGTCACTGGCTCAGCCTCGATCGGCTGTGGCGTCGGTCGCGGGTACATCAGGGGCAGAACGCACAAGCACAGCAGGCCGATCGCCGCGTCCAGCGCGAGCGTGACGGGGTAGCCCCACTTCTCGGCGCTCCACCCCTGCCAGGTGGCGCTGTACGAGATCGTCAGGTTCATCAGCGCCATGTAGGCGGTGAACTGCGTCGCCGCGACCGCGGGGTCGCACAGATCCATGAAGATCGCGCTCCGCGAGCCGTAGATCAGCCCGAACACGAAGGAGAACGCTCCGGCCGCGATCCAGTAGAAGCTGAGCAGCCCCTGCGACGCGACCACCCGGTTCTCCGCGGTGGTGTCCACGGGCATGATCCAACCCGCGCGCCACATGCCCCAGGCCAGGGCGAGCGTCGGGATCAGCGTCAGCAGGACGTACACGGCAATCGAGGCGCGACGCCCCACGCGGTCCGAGAGCCACCCGCCCAACACACAACCGGCGGCGGAGAGAATCGAGTTGACGAGCACGAGCGTGGCGATGCCCGACTCGGACATGCCCAACTCCACCGAGATCGTCGGGCCGAGCAGGCTCAGGCTGAACGCTCCCGTCGGCAGCAGTGCGAACACCAGCCCCGCCACGGCGTTCCGGCTGCCGAAGACCGCTTTGAGCGCGCTCATGGCATACGACGTGATCTCAAACAACACTTGCCCCAGCCGGCTTCCCTGCGCGTGCTCCAGGGGGTATGCCCTATCCGTGCCCGCAGGCATTTCGTCATCCGCCGCCCTGCTGCCCGGATAAGCAAGACGCCGCACCGGCCTTTCGCGCAGCCAGAAGGAGATGCCGAACGTCACCGCCAGCAGCGCCCCCACGACGAACGGAAAGGTGGCGTTGAAGCCGATCCACGCCGACAGGAACAGCACACCGGAGCCCCCGATCGCGCTGCCGAGGTAGGAGCCGGCGAACATCAGCCCGTTCACCACGCCCCGCTCCTCCTTCGGCACCGAATCGACCGCCAGCGCGTCGATCGCGACATCCTGCACGGCCGAGAAGATGTTCAGCACGAGGATGATCGCCGTGAAGAGTTGGAGCCGCGTTACGAAGTCAATGGGCCAGGCCAGGAGCAGCGTGGTGGCCATGAGCAGCTGCGTCCCGACGATCCACGCCCGGCGCCTGCCGAGCCGGTTCGAGTAGACGAGGTCCACCACCGGACCGGCCGCCCACTTCCACGCCCAGGGGAGATAGAGGGAGGCGACGAACGCGCCGATCGCCCCCGGGCCCAGGCCGCGCTGGCGCATCTGCGCCGCGATGGCGACAGCGGTGAACCCGAGGGGAATGCCCTCGGTGACGTACAGGAAGAAGAACGCCGCCCGCCGTCCCCAGGTGCTCGCCAGGAGGTTTGGCATGCGTGGGAGTTTAATGAGCGGCGGGTCCGAAGCGAGCAGGCGTGCGACACGAGCCCGTCCCGCCAAAAGCAAGCACCTCCACGGGCAGAGCCCGCAGAGGCACTTGGTTTACCGGAGTCGTGTCCGCAGGTCAGGCGTTCAGCAGCGTGCCGACCTTCTCCACGAGCTTCTCGATGTTGAACGGCTTCTTGACGAAGTCATCGGCGCCGGCGGCGAGGAGATCGTCGATCTCCTCCTGGTTCACGACGCCGCTGATGATGATGATCCGGGTGTCCTCGAACTCCGGCTTGCTCTTGATCGTCTGGCAGACGACGTTGCCGTTGATGTCCGGGAGCATGTAGTCCAGCAGGATCAGGTCCGGCTTGAACTCGGCTGTCAGCAGGCCCGCCTGGTAGCCGCTGTTGGCGGTGCGGACCTCGAAGCGCCCGTCGCGGTCCAGGACGTCGACGAAGAGCTCGACGATCTCCGGGTCGTCGTCCACAACGAGGACCTTGGCCTTGGAGCTGAGGGCCTCGAGGTTGTCCGGCGGGATCCCGTTCTCCTTCATGAACTGGATCAGCGCATCGCGCGGGATTCGCCTGAAGCGGCTGCCGGGTACGCGGAAGCCCTTGAGGCGGCCGGCATCGAAGCAGCGGATGATGGTCTGCTGGCTGACCTTGCAGATCTCGGCCGCTTCTCCTGTGGTGAAGACGGTCTTCATGACGCGTTCCTTGCCAGTGTCGACTTCACGGACGAGGCCGGCATCGTCGAAGGCCTCGGCGGGGTCTCCCGCGTTCGTTGCCCGGGCATTCCGTACCTGGGCGATACGTGGGTTCCCCATCTTCTCTGTCTTCACATCGGATCGCGGGCAGGGAAACTTGAAACCGTTCTGCTGAGCCAAAACCGCCGATCGCGCTTATCGGGCCTGCGACTCAAGGAAAGCAGGGGCCGCGCCTTCACGCAGCCCCTGCCCGTTGCCTCGATGATGCGTTGCCCCGCCGCTTAGCGGTAGAACTCGATGATCAGGTTCATGTTCACCTCGAAGGGCACGTCCTCGGGCGCCGGAAGCGCCTGAACCTTCGCGGTGAGCTGGTTCGGGTTGAAGTCGAGCCACGGCGGCACGTCGAGGCCCGCCATGCTCTCCATATTCTCGCGAACCAGGGTGTGCGTCTTCTCCTTGAAGCTGATCTCCATCCCCGGCTCCACGATGAAGCTGGGAATGTCGACCTTCTTGCCGTTCACGAGGACGTGGCCGTGGTTCACCATCTGCCGGGCCGCCCAGATTGTGCGGGCGGCGCCGAGCCGACGCACGACGTTGTCCAGCCGGCACTCGAGGCGCTGGATGAAGTTGTTGGCGGTGTTGCCCTTGGAACGCTTGGCGATGTCCAGGAACTTGCGGAACTGCTTCTCCAGCATCCCGTAGTGGAAGCGGAGCTTCTGCTTCTCGTTGAGACGGATGCCGTACTCGGTGTTGCGCCGGCCGCGGTAGCCGTGCATCCCGGGGATGGTCAGTTCCTTGCTGGTGTGCTTGGGCGTATCGGAGATCGGTACGCCGACGCGGCGGGAAAGCCGCACCTTGGGGCCAGTGTATCGGGCCATGGGACGAAGGACTCCTCGCGGCGGTATTGTTCCGCCGCCTGAAGCAGGCACGGCGACCAGTGCGCTGTCGCGTCAGCAGCGCCCGGCCGGCTTACGTGCGGTTGCCGGTGATCCGCGAGGCTTTAGGGCACGCGGGCCGGGACAGGTTGCACGTTCGACGCGAAGGGAGAGGAGTATAGGCACTCACAGAGGGGCAAGAGGCGGTCCATGTCACGCTGTGACGGCCGCCACGGCCTGGGACTCCAGAGCGGTCTTCCTTGCCGGCGCCTCGCGAAGGATGGCCAGCAGGTCCGCCACGACGGCCTCGGCGGTCGGCCAGCGGCCGGCGCCTTTGCCGGAGACGACTTGGGTCGACCCGTCCTCCCACTCCAGAACGGCCCGGTTGCCGACATTGCGGGCCCGGGCCAGGGGATCGCCCTTCCCCACCTGGAGGAGCCTGACTTCGGCCCTGGGGCGCCCGCCAGCAAGCGACAGGGTCGCGACATGGCGCAGCGGCCCACCATTGGACGATGCGGCAGCCAGCGCAGCCGTGACTGTGGCTTCCGACAACTCGTCCCGCTCGACATTCTCCGGGCGGAGGCTGGCGCCCAGCCGCCCCGCCAGCACGCAGAGCTTGTCGGCGGCATCGAGGCCGTGGAGGTCGCGCGTCGGATCGGCCTCGGCGAATCCCGCGCGCTGGGCGGCGGCGACCGCCTCCGCGAACGAGGCGCCCGTGCTGACCTGGTCGAGCACGAAGTTGGTCGTCCCGTTCAGTACGGCGCGAATGCTCCGTACCCCCGCGGGCCGGCCGGCGATGGCCTCGAGGATCGGCATGCTCCCGCCCACAGAAGCGCTATACCGGAGCGACCGCCCATGCGCCGTCGCCAGGGCTTCGAGCGCCTGCCCGTGCTCCGCGATGAGCGCCTTGTTGGCGGTGACGACATGCGCGCCACCCGCCAGCGCCGCGGCGACGGCCGATCGCGCTGGTTCGATGCCGCCGATCAGCTCGACGACGACATCGGCTCCGGCGACCGCCTCCATGACGTCACTCGTCAGCGCGGGCGGCTCTTCGCCAAGGGCGCGGGGCTTCGTCGGATCGCGCACGGCGGCGACTGTCACTTCGAACTGGGCCAGAAGCTGTCGCAGGAGTTGGAAGACGCCCCCGCCGACGGTTCCGAGGCCCAGCAGCGCCACGCGGAGTCGACGCGGGCGATCCCCGGGAGCGAAGGTCGAGCGATCTGCTCCGACGCGGGTCACGCACGTGCTGCTCAAGCTGCCCAACTCGAACGCGAACCCATGGCTCGCGGCGAAGCGAACAGCCTTGTGCTGGACGATCGAGCCATCCGTCGCCAGCGCATCGGCGAAGGTCGCCTCGCTGTAGCGCCGGGGCGCCAGCCCCGGCAGCGGGCGGTCGGCCGGGTCGTCCTCGTAGAGGCCGTCCACGTCCTTCACCAGGCGACATCGATCGGCGCCCAGAGCATGGGCGACGAACAACGCGGTGAGGTCCGACCCGCCGCGACCCAGCACGACCGGCCGGCCCTCGCGATCCTCAGCGGCAAAGCCGGGAACGACGACAACGCCGTGCCGCCGGATCGCGCCGCGGAGGATCGCGCGGTCGAGCGCGACAGGGGTCGCGTCGAGGGGTGACCCGTCCGCGACCAGCCCGAACGACGACGGCCAGAGGACCGACGCCCGGACACCGGCCCGGTCGAGATGCAGCGCGAGCAGGCCAGCGCTCTGGAGTTCTCCGGTCGCGATGAGCGAGGCGACGGCATTCGGATCCGCATCGCCGCGCGCCGAACCGTGACCGGCCGCGGTGACTTGCGCCAGGCGAAGGAGCGTGTCGGTCCGCCCTGCCAGCGCCGAGACGACGGCGACGACGCGCCATCCATCTCGCCGCCAGCGGTAGGTCTCGTGCACGGCCAGGCGCAGCGTGGCTTCGTCCTTCAGGACACTGCCGCCGAACTTGAGGACGATCAGGCGATCGCTGCGCATGCCTCCTCCTTCCTTCCGGCGGTCGCGGCGGGCGCAGATTTCAGCGATGCGCCGATGGCGCCATCGAGGTCGGCCAGGAGATCCGAGGGCTCCTCGAGCCCGACCGACAGCCGGATCAATCCGTCGGTGAGGCCCGCCTCCAGGCGCTGCTCCCGCGGCGTGTCGGCGTGGGTCATCGTCGCGGGGTGCGTCACGAGCGTCTCGACGCTGCCGACATGCTCAACGAGCCGGCAGAGGCGCAGAGCGCGTAGGAAGCGCTTGCCCGCTTCGATCCCGCCGCGCAGCTCGAAGGAAAGGACAGCGCCGTGATGCCCCAGGTGCTGGCGCTCCGCGAGGTCGGCGTTCGCGAAGGTCGGGTAGTGAACGCGCTCCACCGCCTCGTGAGTCGCCAGCCAGTCGGCGAGCGTCGCGGCCGTCTCCGACTGGCGCCGCAGCCGCAGCGGCAGCGTCTTGAGTCCCTGCAGGGTCAGCCAGGCGTTGAAGGGCGTCTGGATCCCGCCGGTGCACTTGCGGATGAACCGCAGGCGCTCGATCAGCGTCTCGTCACGGCTGAGAACCGCCCCGCCCAGCGCGGCGGAGTGGCCATCGATGAACTTCGTCGTCGAGTAGACAGTCAGGTCCGCCCCGAGGTCGAGCGGGCGCGAGAGGACCGCGGTCTGGAACGTGTTGTCCACGGCAAGGAGCGCTCCGGCTTCGCGGCAATGCGCCGCGACCGCGGCGATGTCGGTGAGGTCGAGCGTGGGGTTGGCGGGCGTCTCGACGAAGACGAGCTTCGTCTTGCGCTCCAGCAGGACGCGGGCGATCTCGTCAGTGTCCGTCGAGTCGACGAACGTGGTCTGCACGCCCAGATCCGCGAGCAACTGCTGGAAGAGGCGGGTCGTTCCGCCGTACACCGCTCGGCCGCAGATGACGTGGTCGCCCTGCTTCAACAGCGCAAGGAAGAGCGCCGTCTCGGCGGCGAGGCCGGTGGCAAACGTCACGGCCGGCAGCGCGTTCTCGAGGCGGCCCAGGGCCTGCTCGAGCGCGGCGACGGTGGGGTTGGAGACGCGCGAATAGGCGTGGACGGCGTTCGACTCGACGCCGTCACGACAGAAGGTGGTGGACTGAACGATCGGGGTGACCAGCGGCTGGCCGTCTCCCTCACCCTGTCCGCCATGCGGGCAGAGGGTGTCGGGCGAGCGCCAGTTTCCGTCGGAGGCCTCGAAAGGAGAAGAAACGCCGGAGGTGGGGATGTAATGCGACATGCCGTGAACTCCTTCACGGCATCAAGAACATCCAGGCTGTTGACGTGGGCGCGGCGACCGTCGCCGCTGTCTCGGAGCTTTTTGGCGGATCCCGCGATGTCTCGCGGTCCCGTCCGCATCGTTCCCCACGTCGGGGCTGGTTCCGGCACCGCGGCAGCTCGTTGCGAGGCTGCTCGGTTGCCGCCCGGGAGTTGGAACATCCCGGGTCTCTTGATGCTGGCGGGAAGATAGAAGCCGCTCCCGATGCTGTCAACCGCAATCTCGCGAATGCTTCTCAAGCCACGGATTCGCCGGCGCGCGTTTGCAACGGTTCCGACGAATCCGCGGCGCCTTGAACCGGCGCGCCCCGCCACTGCTGGATCCACTGGCGCAGGCGCCGACCAGCGTCCTTCGGCGGCGTGTCCACCGCGTGCCAAGCAACCCAGGTCGATCCGTCCTCTGCGACGAGGAAGAGCCCGTCCATCGCGCGCGTCTTGCGGAGCGTTTCGAGCGCGTGGCGCGGCGACTGCGCGATCGGCGCGCCGACGTTCAGGGACGTGTTGACCGACACCTCCGCGCCGATCCGCCTGCCCATCGCGCGCAGGTAGGCGTGGCAGAGCGGATCGACCTTCTCGCGCACGATCTGCACGCGCCCGGTGCCATCATGATGAATCACCGCCGGAATGACCCGGCGCGCTTCGGGGCGGGCCCGCGCAGTGAGGATCATGTAGTTGTAAGCGTTGTAGTCGGCGTCGGCGGCGCCGGGGGAGAGGTCGAAGAATCGCAGCGCCGCCTCGAGCGTCGCCATCGGCGCCAGCGGGCGGATCTTCTCCCTGAACTTCACGAGGTGATTGAGCGTCTCGAGGGTGCGCGGGTTGCCGGGGTTGGCGAGGATCGATCGATGCCCCAGCGCGCGCGGCCCCGTCTCTCCGGCGCCCTGGAAGAGGCCGATGACGCCATCGTCGGCGACGATGCGGGCAAGGAGATCTGCGACAGCCTCACGGCCCACGGCGGTGTCGGCTTCACCGAGTCGCTCGAAGCCGATCTCGGGCACCTCCGCCAGCGCCGCCTCGATGTCAGTCCGGCTCGGCGGCAGGCCGCAGTAGAAGGCGTGCTCCAGTGGCGGGCGCGGACGGGCACCCGCAGCGCAGGCGAATGCATATGCCGCGCCCGCCGCCACGCCTTCGTCATTTGGCACTGGGGGCACCCACAGGTGCAGCCGACGGCTGCCGGCGCCCGGGGCGTGCTGCTCGTACCAGGCCTCGTCGAAGTGCTCCAGGACGCGCATGTTCGCCACGCAGTTGAGCGCGGTGCCCCCGGTCAGCACCAGCTCAGCCGTTCCGGTGGCGCGCAGGAGGTGCTCCAGGATGTGAAGCAGCGCATCCTCGAAGACAAGCTGCACCGCCGCCGCTTTGTTCACGCGGTCCTGCGTGATCGGGGCATGCTCGATCTCCTCCACGCGCAGCACGGCATCCGGATTCCACATCCGCTCCGGCGCGATCGGCTCGCCGAGGATCTCCGTCAGCGCCTGCGTATACGGCTTGAGCACCCCGCCCCGGTGCCAGTTCGCGAGGCGTCGATTAAGATAGACGCGCCCCTCGGGAGCCAGGACGAGGATCTCGCGGAGGCGCTGGTAGTAAGGGTTCGTCTCCCGGCTCCCGTCGCCCCAGGCGGCAGCGCCCATGAAGCGCCCCTCGCTGTGCATGATGGGCCAGCCTCCCTGCGTGCTGGAGAGCATGCCGTAGGTCAGACCCAGCGAGTCCCAGAACCCCTCGTTGCTGTAGATGCAGCGCAGCGCTCCGTGCTCGGCGAGGTATGCGGAGATCGAGGCATCATCTCCGGTGCCGTCGATCACGAGGACAAGCGTGCGCCCTCCTCCGGCGGCGAACGGGGAGACGCCCCACGAGAACCATGCGTGATTGTCATGGTGACGCAGTCCGATCACGGGCAGCCTTCCGCCGCGCGGGCCAAGGCGCTTGCCCAGACGCCCCGGCGCCCGGAACGCCCCGGCGATGCTCCCGATGTTGATCGCCGGCGAGGCCCCGGGCCGAAGCAGCCGAAGCCCCGCCGGCAGTTCCTGCGCCACGGACGCCAGCGCATTGGCGGCGAAAACGGGGTAGTCCCAGCTCAGAAGCACCGCGTGGATGCGCTCGGGCCCGATGCCCAGCCGCTGCATCTGGAGCCGCGCCTGCCCCACCGCCTGCGAGGGATATCGCTGGTAATGCTTGATCTGCCGAAACCGCTCCTCCTCGTGGTTTCCGAGCAGCCGGATTCCCCCGTCACGCGACACCTCGAGCAGGGCAACGGCAGAGTTGTGCCCGCCGGCGCCCACGCCCAGGAGGTAGGCGGTCTCGCCCCGCTCCAGCTTCTCTTTCAGTAACGCCAGCCGTTCACGGGCGAACGCATCGTCGGCGGCGTGGATGCCGAAACGCCGGGCTACGAACCGCAGCACCGGTAGCGTCGCCCTGGAGGCGAGCCTGCCAAGCACCGGGTGTCGCGGGCCATGCGCGGCGGGAGTTTCGGGCATCCGTCAGTACCGGGTGGTGAACAGGAAGGAACAACGAGGATCGCATCGTAACGCCGCCCCGGCCCCTGAGCGGCATCGCCGCCCCCGACCGCGACAGCCGCCTGAGGAGCGTGCGGACCGACGGGGAATCGCCTACCGTTTCCCCCAATGGCCACGCCCTCGACCTCCGCCGCCGGTCCGAAGCTCAACGTCCCGCTGCTGGACCTGCGCCAGCAATATGCGACCATCCGGGAGCCCGTGCGAGCGGCCATCGACGAGGTCTGCGAGAGCCAGGGGCTGATCCTGGGTAAGGTCACCGAGGAGTTCGAGCGCCGGCTTGCGGAGTACTGCGGCACGAAGCACGCCATCGGCCTCTCCAGCGGCACCGACGCGCTGCTCGCGATCTTCATGGCGATGGATCTGAAGCCCGGCGACGAGATCATCTGTCCCAGCTTCACATTCTTCGCGACCGCAGGATGCATCCACCGAGCCGGTGCGAAGCCCGTGTTCGTGGACATCGAGCCCGACACCTTCAACCTCGATCCGCAGCGCGTGGCCGACGCCATCTCCCCCCGCACCCGTGCCATCGTGCCGGTGCACCTGTTCGGTCAGTGCGCGGACATGGAGGCGATCAACGAGATCGCGTGCGATCCGAAGCACGCGCTGGACATCCGCGTCATCGAGGATGCCGCCCAGGCGATCGGCGCCACGCGCCACGGAAAGCGCGCCTGCAGCATGGGCTGGTGCGGCGCCCTCAGCTTCTACCCCACGAAGAACCTCGGCGCCTTCGGCGACGCCGGCGCCGTCTGTTGCGACGACGAGGAGCTCTACCGAAAGCTCCGCCTCATCCGCATCCACGGCAGCGCGCACACCTACTACCACGAGATGGTCGGCGGAAACTTCCGCATCGACGCCATCCAGTCGGCGGTGCTGAATGTGAAGCTCGGCCACCTGGAGTCGTGGCACGCCGCGCGCCGGCGCAACGCCGCGATCTACGACGAGGTGCTGGCCGGCACTTCCGTCGTCACCCCGGCGATCGCCGACGGCAATCAGAGCATCTACAACCAGTACGTCGTCCGTATCCCGCGCGAGGCGGGGGATCGCGACGCCGTCAAGCAGCAACTGGCCGACCGCGGCATCGGTAGCGGCGTCTACTACCCGCTGGGGCTTCACCAGCAGGAGTGCTTCGCCTACCTCGGCTACAAGGAGGGCGACCTGCCCATGACGGAGCAGGCCTGCCGCGAGGTGCTGGCACTGCCCGTCTACCCGGAGCTGACCGAGGAGCAGGTGCGATACGCCGCAACCACGCTGCGCGAGATCGTCGCCTGATCGCCGGAGGCCCGATAACCCCGCCGGCCGTAGATATTTCCCGGACGTATCCGATGTTCCTTGCGTGAGCGCCAGTGAGCCGCCGTCAGGGCCGTCTTCCCGAAACGATTCCCCCGCCCTACCGATCCCGCCCGCCGACCTGCTGAGGCGGCTGGAGGAGGCCGAGGCGGAGCTTGCTCAACTGCGACAGCAGCTCGAGCATGCCGATCGGTTGGCCACGCTCGGCACGCTGGCCGCCACGATCGCCCACGAGTTCAACAACCTGCTCACCCCCTCCCTCAGCTACGCGCAGATGGCGCTGAACGCGATGGAGCAGGGACGCCAGGATCCGACTCTCACGCAGAAGGCCCTCACCAAGTGTCATGCCGCCGGGCTCAAGGCCGGGCGCATCTGCGACGCCATTCTCTCCTTCGCACGCCCTGCCGCTTCCGCAGCCTCGGGAACCGTCGAGGCGGAGATCGCTGCCGTGATCGAGGAGTCGCTCGCCGCCCTCGGTCGCGACCCGGCTAAGGACGGCATCAATATCCGCCGCGAGGTGCCGGCTGGCCTCCTCGCCGCGATCGATCCGCTCCAGCTCGAGCATGTGCTGGTCAACCTGCTGATGAATGCCCGGCAGGCAATGGGGGGCCAGCGTCGCGGGACGATCACCCTCACCGCCGGGCCGTGCTACGGGCCGGGCGGGCCGGCGGTGCGCATCGACGTGATCGACTCCGGGCGCGGGATCGAGCCGGAGCACCTGCCCCACATCTTCGAGTCGTTCTACACGACGCGCGACGGCTCGACGCCCGTCGCGCGGGGTACGGGCCTGGGTCTCTCCCTGTGCCGCCAGATCGTGGAGCGGTGCGGCGGGGAAATCACCGCTCACAGCACCCCGGGCCGCGGGACGACCTTCCGCATCCTCCTGCCTGCCCCACGCAACGCCGTCCTCGCGGCCTGAAGAAGCCCGCTCTTCCCCTGCACAGGTGCCTCTCCAAGCCGCAATTATCGGCGGTCGGGGAGCATTTTCCCTTGAACCAGGCGTGAAATGCGGTACATGTTGACCAAGGATCACCGTGGAGGGCGCGAATCCCGGGGCGAGGCCGTGCGGGAGGAAATGCATGTCGTTGTCGTTCGCTGAGGAAGAGGACGCCACGTTCGAAGTAGCCGACTCCAAGCACCCGACATCGCCGTCGGGCGCCCGTGAGTCGTCGCACCGCGCCCCGCGCCACCACCCTCTTGCGGCGGTGCTCGGGGTCGCCGGGGCGGTCATGGTGATGCTCCTGAGCCTCGTCGCTTTCGTCGGCGGGTCGGGCTCCGCTTCGGTCAGCGGGACGGCCGTCGGTCAGGTCGCCCCGGACTTCTCCTTGCGCGACGGCGATCAGCGGCGGGTGACGCTCGAGGAGTTTCGCGGTCGCCCGGTGCTGCTGCTCGTGACGGATCGGGCGCTCCCGGATGTCTCAGTCGCCTTGGGTGGGCTGGACCAGGCCATCTCGATTGTTCGGGTGTTTCAGGGCATCGAGACCGCCGACCAGGCACCGCACGCGCCGACGGCGGGAGCCGTCGACCTGATGGACCAGGCGGGAATCGTGGCCGGGCAGTACGGCATCAGGGAGCTTCCAGCCGCCCTGCTCATCTCGGCCGAGGGCGTGATCCTTGATCGTGGGCCGCTCCTCGAGACGCTGGGTCGGCTTCATCTCCACGCCGTGGACGACTTTGGCGCGTCCTCGCGAGCGGTCGCGCGCCACTGACAGGCTACAGCCCGCCCTCGAGGTAGATCAGGATCATCCCGATCATCCACGCGATGTAGGTGGCCGCCACGTGCAGGCGAGCCAGATGATCGCGATTCGCCGCTGGCGACGCTCCTGCTCCGTTTCCGGCTTCCCCTCCACATCCGCCTCGTTTTCCGTCCCGGCGGGCGGGTGACGCTGTTCCAGATCCGCCATGCCGCATCGTACCGCTCCCGGCGGGCGCGGGCCGGGCGTGCGCCGTGACAGTGCGCGGCACCCGGCGGCCGGCCGACGTGTTTTCGGGTTGTGACGGCCCCGCGGAGGCCGGTAAGGTGGCCCGCACAGGCTGCACGGGGGCAGGAGATGCAATATGACCAAGGCATTCGTTCTTGCGATCGGTGGCGCTCTGGCCGTGACCGCCGCGGCGTCCGGCGACGTCGCGACGCAGCTCATCACGAACCAGCTCGACGAGCCGCTCACGCTCGCGCAGCCGGCGGGCGATGATCGGCTGTTCATCGCTGATCGCGGTGGTGCCGTGCGCCTGATCGACGCTGGTGGCACGCTCCTGGGCCCCAGCTACCTCTCGATCGGCCCGGTGGACACCGATGGCGAAGGGGGTCTCCTGGGAATCGCGTTCGCGCCCGACTTCCTGTCCAGCGGCGTCCTCTACGCCAACTACACGACGCCGTCGGGCGCGCCCAGCGGCATGGACACCGTCATCGAACGGATCACCGTCTCCGATCCACTCGGCAGCACGGCTGGCTCCGTGACGCGAGAGACGATTCTCCGCTTTCCGCAGCCATTCACGAATCACAACGCCGGCTGGATCGGCTTTGCCCCGGGCGACGCGGCCGGCCAGTATCTCTACATCCCCACCGGCGATGGCGGGAGCGGGAATGACCCGGGCAACCGCGCCCAGACGCTGAACAACTTCTTCGGCAAGGTGCTCCGGCTCGACGTCAGCGGCGGGGACGACTTCCCCGCCGACCCGAACCGCAACTACCTCGTCCCGCCGGACAACTTCTTTGCCGCGGACGGTGACGACGACACGCTGGGGGAGATCGCGGCCTACGGCCTGCGCAACCCGTTCCGCAACAGCTTCGACCGGGCCACGGGCGACCTGTACCTCGCGGATGTCGGCCAGTCGGCCCGCGAAGAGATCAGCGTGATGGAGGCGGGCGTGCAGGGGCAGAACTTCGGCTGGCGCATCCGTGAAGGGGACATCGACAACCCGGGAACGGGCGGCACACTCGACCCGGAGGACCGCGTCGACCCGATCTTCGACTACGCCCGCTCCCCCACCGGCGATGGCACGCCGGTGCTCGGGGCCACCATCATCGGCGGATACGTCTACCGCGGACAGCAGCTCGGGCCGGCCTACGAAGGGCTCTACTTCTTCGGCGACTTCGTCACCGGCCGGTTCTTCACGATCGATCCGGAAGCCGCCGACGTAGATGCGAGCCTCGTGGAGATCACGGAGCTGCTCTTCCCGGGCGGGTTCGACACGTTCACCCTCGGCAGCTTCGGCGAGGACGCGCAGGGCGAACTCTACATCCTCGGCCGGGACGGCACCGCCTATCGCATCGTCCCCGAACCGGCCTCACTGCTGCCGGCCCTGGCGATGCTCGGGCTGCTGCGCCGGCGCCGCGCGGGCCGGGCGTGACGCAGCGCGCGATTACTCCACGGTTACGCTCTTGGCCAGGTTGCGGGGCTTGTCGACGTTGCACCCGCGCAGGACGGCCGCGTGGTAGGCCAGGAGCTGGAGCGGCACCACGCAGAGCAGCGGCTGGAGCGGCTCGGCCGCGTCCGGCACGTAGAGAACGTGATCGCTGTAGGAGCGGATGCGCTCGTCCCCTTCCGTGGCGACGGCAATGATCCGTCCGCCGCGTGCCCGGACCTCCTCGATGTTGCTGATCACCTTCTCGTACTGGCTGTTGCGCGTGGCGATGAAGACGACGGGCATCCCCTCGTTGATGAGCGCGATCGGGCCATGCTTCATCTCGGCCGCGGGCATCCCTTCGGCGTGGATGTAGCTGATCTCCTTGAGCTTCAGCGCCCCCTCGAGCGCGACGGGATAGTTGTAGCCGCGGCCCAGGAAGAGCCAGTTGTCGCGTGAGACGAACTCCTCGGCGACCTCCCGCACGTAGTCGCTCTGCTCCAGCACGTGCTCCATCTGGGAAGGGATGTCGTTCAGGCCGCGGATCAACTCGTGGCACTGCTCCTGGCTCATGTAGCGCCGGCGGCCCAGGTAGATGCTCATCATCGTGAGCACCGCGATCTGGCAGGTGAAGGCCTTGGTGCTCGCGACGCCGATCTCCGGGCCGGCGTGCAGGTAGATGCCGCAGTCGCTCTCGCGGGCGATGGTGCTGCCGACGGCATTCACCACGCCCATCGCCAGCGCGCCCTTCATCTGCGCCTCGCGGAGTGCCGCCAGCGTGTCGGCGGTCTCGCCGCTCTGACTGATGGCGACGACGACGGTGTTCTCCTCGACGATCGGGTTCCGGTAGCGGAATTCACTGGCGTAGGTCGCCTCGGTAACGATCTTTGCCAGGTCCTCCATGAGGTAGTCGCCCACAAGGCCCGCATGCCATGCGGTCCCCTGGCCCGTCAGGATCAAGCGCCGCGCCTGGCCGAGCTGGCGGGCGTAGTTCGCGATGCCGCCCAGGACGATCCGCCCCTCCCGCACCTCGCAGCGGCCGCGCAGGCAGTTGCGCAGCGAGTCGGGCTGCTCGAAGATTTCCTTGAGCATGTAGTGCGGGTATTCGCCCAGCTCGTACTGGTCAACCGTCGCCTCCAGCTCGCTGATGACCGGGCTCACCGGCACGTCGTCGATGGTGAAGGTGCGGAAGCTGTCGGGCTTCAGCACCGCCATCTCGTTGTCGTTCAGGTAGATGACGCGGCTCGTGTGCTCCACGATGGCGGCGGCGTCGGAGGCGACGATGTACTCGTCCTCCCCCACGCCGATGATCAGCGGGCTGCCCTTGCGCGCAATGACCAGCGTGTCCGGCTCCTCCGAGCAGAGCACGGCGATGCCGTAAGTTCCTTCCACCTCAGCCAGCGCCGCCTGCACGGCCTTCTGAAGAGTGCTCTTGCCATTGCTCGCCGCGGCGTCGGCCTTGAGCTCGTCGTAGAGGTGGCTGACGAGGACGGTGAGAACTTCCGTATCCGTCTGGCTGCGGAAGGTATGCCCCTGCGCCTCAAGGTACTTCTTGAGGGCGCCGTAGTTTTCGATGATCCCGTTATGCACCAGCGCGATACGGCCCAGCTCGTCCGAGTGGGGGTGGGCGTTCTGGGACGTCACGCCGCCATGCGTCGCCCACCGGGTGTGACCCATGCCGATGTGGGAAGGCGGCAGCGCGTGCCCGTTGCCGTTGTCACGCTCGATCTCGGTCTCGAGCACGCTGATCCGCCCCACCGCCCGGCGGATGTGCAGATTGCGCTGCGCATCGATGACCGCCACCCCGGCCGAGTCGTAGCCGCGGTACTCGAGCCGCTTCAGGCCTTCGATGAGCAGTGGCTGGGCCAGCTTTCGGCCCACGTAAGCGACAATTCCGCACATAGATTCGTTCTCCTGCCGTGAGTATGCGCCGCCGATGGCCCCTTGCCCAATGAGCCCTCCGGGCCCCCGGCACGCAGGCATCATCCTATCCCAAACGTGCCCGGTTCCGATAACCGAATCCGGCCCCGCCGATGCCCCCAGGGATGCCTATCGGCCTCCAGTCCTAGTCCGGCGTACGCTTAGGCCGTGGACCTGTTCGCCGAGAGCCGGCGCAAGAACGTCGCCCGGGCGGCCCCGCTGGCCGTCCGCCTCAGGCCCCGAAGCCTCGATGAGTTCGTTGGGCAGGGGCACTTTCTCGGCGAGGGGATGCTCCTGCGCCGGATGATCCTGGCCGACCGGCTGACGAGCCTGATCTTCTACGGCCCGCCGGGAACCGGGAAGACGACGCTCGGTCAGATTATCGCAGACAGCACCCAGAGCCATTTCGAGCTCCTGAACGCCAGCAGCGCCAACGTAAAGGATGTCCGGACCGTTCTCGACGCCGCCCGTGAGCGGCTGGAGAACGGTGGGCCCCGCACTGTCCTGTTCCTCGACGAGCTTCACCGGTTCAACAAGGCGCAGCAGGACATCCTGCTGGGCGACGTCGAGACGGGCGTGATCATCCTGATCGGCGCCACGACGGAGAACCCCTTCTTCGCGATCAACTCCGCGCTCATCAGCCGGAGCCAGATCTTCCAGTTTGCCCCGCTGGAGGAGCAGGACGTCCTCACCCTGCTCCGCAGGGCCATCGCGGATCCCGAGCGCGGCTACGGCGCGCTCGACCTGCGCGTGGACGAGGATGCCCTGCGGCACTGGGTGACGACGAGCGACGGCGATGCCCGACGGGCGCTGACCGCGCTGGAGATTGCCGTCGTCTCGCAGCAGAAGGGCCGGCAGGCCCGGGGGCGGGGTGCCGCGGGCGACGACGCGGCCGGCGGGCCTGCGGGCACGATCCACATCGACCTGGCGACGGCGGAGCAGTCGATCCAGCGCAAGGCATTGGTCTACGACCGGCTCGGCGACCAGCACTACGACCACGCTTCCGCCTTCATCAAGTCGATGCGGGGCAGCGACCCGGACGCCGCCGTCTACTGGCTGGCCCGCATGCTCGAGTCGGGCGAAGACCCGCGCTTCATCGCCCGGCGCATCGCCATCTTCGCCAGCGAGGACATCGGCAATGCCGACCCCCGGGCCATCCAGGTCGCCGCGGCGGCCTATGACCTGGTGCTGAAGCTGGGGATGCCGGAGTGCCAGCTCACCTTGGCGCAGGCGGTCACATTCATGGCCTCGGCGCCCAAGAGCCGCGCCAGCAACGACGCGATCGCCGAGGCCTCCGCCGACGTGCGCGACGCGCGCACCCTGCCGGTGCCCAAGCGGCTGCGCGACGCCCATTACGCCGGCTCAAAGCAGCTTGGCCACGGCAAGGCTTCAGGCGAGACGGACGAGACCTACTTCGGCGTCGAGGCGAACTACTACCGCCCGGCCGGCGCGGGATATGAGGCGACGATCGCGCAGCGGCTGGGGGAGCTCGAGAGCCGGCGCGAGCGCATCGAGGAGCGCGAGGAACACCCCGCCGCCGGCGGCGGGCGTGTCGGTGCTGAGGAGGATGAATAGACCGCGATCGGTGTGCCGGTCGCGCGGCCAAGCATCGGGAGCATGTGACGATGTCCGAGAGCAGTCACGGGGCTGGCCCCGCCATGACCAAACCCCAGGTGCGGCGCCTGCTGCGCCGGCGCCTCGCGGCGATACGTCAGGAGACGCGCCAGCAAGCCGCCGAAGCCGCCGCGGCGCGGCTCCTCGCCCTGCCGGAGTGGCGAGCGGCCTCGACGATCATGCTCTACCTGGCACTGCCGGACGAGCTGGAGACGGCTGCCCTCTTCGAGCGGGCGCTGGCCGATCTGAAACACGTTGTCGTGCCGCGGATCACGGACACCGACGAGCACCACATGGTCGCCGTCGAGATCAGGTCGCTCTCGCCGGACGACCTGCGCAGCGATCACTTCGGCGTGCGCGTGCCCGGAGGGGAACCGCCCGAGGCACCGCTGGACGGAATCGATTTCATCGTCGTGCCGGGGCTCGGATTCTCGAGGAGTGGCGACCGCATCGGCCGCGGCAAGGGGTACTACGACCGCTTCCTCGCCTCGCCCGGCCTGCGCGCCATCACCTGCGGGTTCGCATTCGATGAGCAGGTGCTCGACGCCCTTCCCGCCGACCCGCACGACCGCCGACTGGACCTGCTCGTCACGCCCGGCGACGTGCTGCGATTCGGTGCGGGCGCGTGAGGCGATTGGGCCCTGAATGGCGAACGCCGGCGTCCGGCGACGCCGGCGTCCGGTGTGGCAATGTGTTGCGGCGGCTCACTCGTCGATGACCTTCACCAGGCTCTTGCCCTCGCTGAGCATGTCGAAGACGTCGACGACGTCGTCGTGCACGAGACGGATGCAGCCCATGCTGGCGTTCGTGCCGACCGTCTCCGGCTCGATCGTGCCGTGGATGCCGTAGCTGACGGCCCCCACCGCCTCGCCGGCGATGCCGGTCAGGCCGATCCAGCGCTCGCCGATCGGATTCTTCGCGTCGTCACGTCCGAACGTCTCACCGGTGCGCGGGTTGGTCCAGGCGGGGTTGACCGTCTTGCTGTTGCGCGTGACCTCCCAGGTGCCGGTCGGCGTGCTGCCCGCCTCGCCGAGGCCGACGCGGTAGGTCGCCAGGTACATGCTGTCAGGCTTGCCCGGAAGATTTCCGAGGTAGAGATCCATCGTGAAGCGCTTCTTGCTCACAACGGCGTGGATCGGGCCCTTGATCAGCTTGATGCTCTGCCCCACGCGAATGCGCTCCGGCTTCACGGCGTTCACGCGCGCCACGAATGCGTACGGAACGTCCAGCTCGCGACAGATCTTCACGAGATTGTCGCCCGGCTGCACCGTATAGGCCGACTGCTGCGGATCGTCCGCGTAACGCCGCGACGGGGTGAAGATGATCGTCTGGTTCAGGTCGCGGATCCGCGACTTGACGGTGTCCGCCGTCGCGAAGTCGAGCCGGCCGGACTGGAGCGCGTCGTTCAGAACCTTGCGCGATTCCAGGAGCTTGCCCGCGTCCTGGAGCTGCTTGGCCTCAGCGAGGAACGCCAGCGACGGAATCGCCTCCCCAGCGGTGCGCGTCGTCGGGGTGGCACTGACCACCGGCTTGGCCGGCGTTTCAGGTTTGGGGGCGGCCGGTTTCTGGTCCGGCTGCGCGGCGGGCTTCGCCGGGTCGGCGGCCTTGCGCTCCGAGAGCGACGTGCTGGCTTCCTTGACGAGCGCCGCGCTGGTCTCAGGCACCGGCTGTGCCTGGGCCTCGGCGGGCTGTTCGCCTTCGGGCAGAAGGAAGTAAGCGGCAAAGACGACGCACCCGCCGATGAGGACGGGCATGACGAACCGGCTGGCCGACCGGCGGCGGCGTGTGGAACGAAGACGGGCCATGGACGATCACCTCCGTGTGATTCGGCTTGAGACTGGCGTCGGGCCCATGCTCCATCAGGGCCGCCGCAGTGGCATTCGACGCGCTCCGGCTTGGGGGCCGACGATAGCAGATCGCGCCGCCGATTGCACGCCCGGCGGCAGGAATTGCGCCCCGGTTCTGTCCGTGCCAGAAAAAACGCGCCCGCTACGCGGGGGGTCGGG
>JAEZED010000177.1 GCA_023417885.1 Planctomycetota bacterium | reverse complement strand
GCCTTCGCCCAGGATGCGGACCAGGAGCAGCGCGAGGCCGAGCGCCGCGCACAGGCCGAGGCCGAGCGCCGTGCGCAGGCCGAGGCGGCGCGCGGGCAGGCCGAGGCCGCCCGAGGCGAGGCCGAAGCCGTACGTGCCGCGGCGGAAGCGTTGCGGGCGCAGGCAACGGCCCGCTTCCGCGCCCTTCAGCCTGCGGCGCCGTCGGTTTACCGGCTGGCGATGCAGCCGCAGCAGACCGAGCCGCAGGCTTACCTCGGCGTGAGCGCCACGCCGGTTTCCGAGGAGGTGCGGGCGCACGTGGGCGAGATGCCGAAGGGCGTGGGCCTGACGGTGGGCTTCATCGACCCGGAGGGCCCCGCCGCTGGAGCCGGGCTGAAGCTGCACGACGTCCTGGTGCGCCTGGACGACCAGTTGCTCATCAATGCCGAGCAGCTGTCGGTGCTGGTGCGCATGCGCGAGGAGGGGGAGGAGGTGACGCTGACGGTGATGCGCGCCGGCGAGGAGCAGGAGATCGAGGTGACTTTGGGCGAGAAGGAGCTTCCGGTCGCGCAGGCGCAGTCGCTCGGTTGGGCGCCGGCAGCACCCGGCGCGCATTACGAGGTCGTGCCAGTGCCGCAACTCAACCTTGAGATGCAGCCGTTCTTCCAGGGCAACCTCACACCCGAATACCAGGAACAGATCGAGCGGCTCATGGAGGAGGCCTCCAAGAGGCTCAGGGAGCAGGGAATGGGGGAGGATCACCCGCAGATGCGCGAGTTGCGAGAGCACCTGCGCCAGCGCCAGGCGGAGCTGATGGAGCTTCAGCGCGGCGTGATGCGGCCGCTCCGCCAGGGCCTGGCGAGCGGCGGGCGGCTCCAGATCAACAACGATGACATGAGCCTGAACATGGTGAACGAGGACGGCGAGATCTCGCTGCGCGTCACCAACGCGGATGGCGAGGTGCTCTACGAGGGCGACTTCCCCGATCGCGAGGCGCTCTCGGAGCTTCCCGCCGAGGCGCGCCAGATCCTGGAGCAGGCCCGGCGCTACCTCCCGGAGGATCACCCGGAGGCGGCGCGCGAGGAGCAGGATGAGTCCAACGAGGCGCAGCCTGAGGATGACGAGGCGTCTCCCAGCACGCGCGAGCGCGTTCGCATCTGACGCGCACCCACATTTGCACGCAAAGCGAGGCCCGCGCCGGCAAACCGGCGCGGGCTTCTTCGCGCCGACTGCCGACCTCGCCCGGCAATCCGGCTAACATGCCGGTTCATGGGCGAAGCGACACTCAGGACGGGTGCGGGAAACGGCGGCGCCGCGGGCGCCGGCTCCGATGGACTGCTGGCGGACCTCACGCCGGAGCAGCAGCAGGCGGTGACGGCGACAGAGGGGCCGGTGCTGATTCTCGCCGGCGCCGGCAGCGGCAAGACGCGCGTGCTGACGCGGCGGATCGCCTACCTGATCGGTGTCGGCGTGCAGCCGGCGTCGATCCTGGCGATCACCTTCACGAACAAGGCCGCCGGCGAAATGCGGGGGCGCGTCGAGCAGCTCCTGGGACGACGGATCCACGATTTCGGCCGGCTGCACCACAACGGGCCGACGATCTGCACGTTCCACTCCCTCTGCCTGCGCATCCTGCGGCACTACGGGGAGATCCTGGGCGTCCCGCGCAACTTCCACATCTTCGACACCGCCGACCAGTCGCGGCTGATGAAGCAGGTGCTGAAGGACCTGGACATCAGCTCGACCAACTTCCCGCCGGGGAACGTGCTCGGGACGATCAGCAACGCCAAGAACGCCCTGACGACGGCGAAGGAGTTCTCCGCCGTCGCCTCCGACTTCTACCAGCGCACCGTGGCGCGCGCCTACGCGAAGTACGAGGAGGAGCTTGCGAAGAACGAAGCGCTGGACTTCGACGACCTGATCCTGCGCGTGGTGAACGGCCTGAAGCAGCGGCCGGACGTGCTGGCGGAGCTCCAGGGTCACTTCCAGTACATCCACATCGACGAGTACCAGGACACGAACCGCGCGCAGTACATCCTGGCGCACGTGCTGGCGGCGACGCACCAGAACCTGTGCGTCGTGGGCGACCCGGACCAGTCGATCTACGCCTGGCGCGGGGCGGACCTGCGCAACATCCTCGACTTCGAGAGCGACTACCCCAGCGCCACGGTCGTGCGGCTGGAGCGCAACTACCGCAGCACCGCCACCATCCTGTCGCTGGCCGACGCGCTGATCTCCCGGAACACGCAGCGGAAGGAGAAGCGGCTCATCGCCGTCCACGAGGGGGGCGAGCCGGCGACGCTGCTCGTCTGCCAGGACGAGCATGACGAGGCGCGCGAGGTGGCGTCGGCCCTTGCGAAGCTGAATAAGGAACATGGCTACGAGTGGTCGGACATGGCGGTCTTCTACCGGATGAACGCCCTGACGCGCGTGATGGAGGACGCCTTGCGGCGGGAGCGGGTGCCCTACCAGATCGCCCGCGGCGTCGAGTTCTACAACCGCAAGGAGATCAAGGACGCGCTGGCCTACCTGCGCGTCGTCGCCAACCCGGCGGACGAAGTGAGCCTGACGCGCATCGTGAACGTCCCGACGCGCGGGATTAGCGACGCGACGATCCGCAGCCTCCAGGCGTTCGGCGTGTCGCGCGGCCTCGGACTCTGGGACGCGATGCGCGAGGCCGGCCAGTGCACCAGCCTCAACACCCGCGCCCTGGCCGCCGTCGCGAAGTTCGTGCAGCAGGTCCAGCGCTGGCAGGCGCTGGCGGGCGTCGCTCCCGCCCCGGCGCCGGAGCCCGAGGAGGAGGAAGCGCCGCCGGAGGATCTGGGCATGTTCGCGCCGGCTGTCCTTGAGCCGGCGGCTGAGCCCGTTGCACCACCGGCCCCCGCGGCGTCGCGTCCGATCCGGGAGATCCTCGAGACGATCGTCCGGCAGAGCGGGCTGGAGGCGTTTCTCCACAAGATCGGCGGTGACGAGAAGCAGGAGCTCGCGAACGTCAACGAGCTCATCAGCGGCGCCGCGGAGTTCGACGAGCAGAACCCGGGCGGTGCGCTGGCCGAGTTCCTGCATGGCGTGGCGCTGGTGAGCGACGTGGATCACATGAAGGGGAGCGGCGGCGCGGTGACGCTGATGACGCTGCACGCCGCCAAGGGGCTGGAGTTTCCGGTGGTGGCGATCATCGGATGGGAAGAGGGATGCCTCCCCCACTCGCGGGCGCGTGACAATCTTTACGAGCTGGAGGAGGAGCGCCGGCTGGCATTCGTGGGAATCACGCGCGCGCAGGAGCGGCTGATCATTTCACGCGCGGGCTACCGGACGGTGCGCGGCATCCGTGAGCGGACGATTCCCAGCCCGTTCATCTCCGAGCTGCCGGAGGAGCATCTGCGGACGATCGACCGGACCGGCATCGGCGACCTGATGCGCGGCGGCGGCGCGCCGGCGCGCCAGTGGCAGCGCGATGGCATGACGGGCGAAGGCGACCGACTCGCGGGCCGGTTTCATGCGGGGCAGCGTGTCCGCCACGCCACGTTCGGTCCGGGCCGCATCGTGGAGGTCAGCGGCGGAACGAACGCCAAGGCGATCATCGATTTCGACCGCGCCGGGCGCAAGACGCTCATCCTCGAGTACGCGGCTAGCAAGCTGGCGGAGCTGTAGCGTTTTACGCGTGTTGCGAGCGCAGATGACGCCACGAATGAACACGAATGAACCGGCTAGTAGCAGCGGCGACCCGCCGCTGCCCGGTCTGCTTTGACCAGCGCCCTTTCCGCCTCGGCCTGTGGCCTCGGCACCTTTCCCGGGAGGGGAAAGGCGTTGCGGGCTACATGCGCTCGCGTGCCAGGGCGGCGGCGCCGCGGAGGCCGCTGTCGGGGGAGCGGATCAGGTGCAGCGGCACGTTCACCAGCGTGTCGCGCAGGGCGTCGGGGCCGCAGGCGTCGAAGGCGGCGCTCACCGCCGCCGTGAAACGTGCCGGGTCGTGATCGTGCAGCATGTTCAGGATGTTTCCGCCGAACCAGATGGCGCGGGTGGCGAGGATGTCGAGGCAGAGGTTGCCCGCGCGGGCGCCCGCAAGCTCCAGTAGCACCGCCGTCGCGCGGCGGGCGAGGGATGCGTCCAGCTCCGATTCCTTCCCCAGCGCCGCCGCAGTCACCGCTTCGGGCCGGACGCCCTTCTCCTCCCGCCCCTCCTCCGACGCCAGCGCGCGGTAGATGCGCGCAAGGCCGGGCCCACTGGTGAACCACTCCCAGCTCACGCGCGCGGCGGCGTCTCCCGAATCCGCGAGGCGCCGGCGTGCCCAGGGAAGCAGCGCATCGAGCGCGGGCGCCGGCGGGCCGAAGTCGAGGTGCCCCCCTTCGCTGGGCATCGCGACGCGCCGGTCGGTCGCCGCGTCGCGCACCGCATAGCCGACGCCCAGGCCGGTGCCGGGCATCACGATCCCCTCGACGCCGCCGATCTCGCGGCCCGGGCGCAGCGTCAACGTCTCGCTGAGCTCCACGCCGCTCAAGTGCGCGACCATGTCGTTCACGACGGAGACGCGCTGCTTCGGCAGCCCCAGCGCCGACGCCAGCAGCTCGTCGGTCAGCGTCTCGCCGGGGCGGTTGGTCATGCTCACATCGCCATCGACGACGCGGCCGGCGACCCCGAAGCAGGCGGCGCGCAGGGCGCCGCGCTGCTCGCCGATGCGCTCGATGTAGGCGCGGACGGCGCTTTCGACGGGCTTGCCGTCGCCGTAGACGTGCTCGTCCAGCGGCGCTGCGGGTTCCGCGGCGTCCACGAGGCGCAGTCGCGTGTTGGATCCACCGATGTCGGCGGCGAGAAGCAGGTCGGGCATTGGGGAGTCTAGTGGGTGAGGTTGGGGGCGTGTCGGGAGGAAGATTGGCTGTCGCGCCTGTGTGGCCGTCTCCGCGCAAGCGTTGCTCGCGGGCTCGTACGAAAGACGCTCAACCGGAGAAGCGGTCGAGCAGGGGCGGAAGGAAGAGGCAGGCGCCGACGGCGAGGCTCACGAGGGCGGCGATCAGCACGGCGGCGGCGGCGCAGTCCTTGGCGACGCGGGCAAGCTCGTGGTGATCCGGCGAGGCGAGGTCGACGACCGCTTCGACCGCGGTGTTGAGCGCCTCCAGCGCCAGCACCAGCCCGATCATCGCCGCCAGCAGCGCCCACGCGAGCGGCGGGAGGCGGAGCCAGACAGCGAGGCCGCACGCGACGGCCGCGATCACGAGGTGAATGCGCGCGTTCGGCTGCGAGCGGATCATGTGGGCCATGCCCGCGAAGGCGAAGCGGAAGCTGCGCCGCGTGCGCCGCCACGGGTTTCCGGCTGAATCGGCTGGACGGGCCATGCGGAGTTGTAGGCTCAGGCGCTGTTCCTTTCGGCCTCGATCGCCTCAACGTACTCCCGGAGCCCGGCGAAGAGCTGCCCGAGCTGTTTCGGGCTGAAATGGGCGTTCAGGCCGGACGGGTTCGGCAGCACGTAAACTCGGGAGGGGCCGACCCGCCGCTCCTGCGGGCCGAGCTTCGCCTTCGGTTCCCCGAAGCCGGTGCGATAGGCGCCGACGCCCAGGACCGCCACGATGGCCGGCCGGTAGCGGCGCGTCTTGCGCTCCAGGGCGGCCACGCCGGCGCGATACTCGTCGTCCTCCAGCTCGGCGGCGCTGCGCGTGGCGCGGGGGACGATGTTCGTGACGCCGAGTCGATGGTCGAGGAGGCGCTCGTTCTCCTGCGGCTTCAGGAGGCGCGGCGTGAAGCCGGAGGCATGCAGCGCCGGCCAGAAGCGATTGCCCGGCCGCGCGAAGTGGCAGTTGAGGGCCGCGCTCATGAGCGATGGATTGATGCCGCAGAAGAGGACGCGCAGTCCGGGCGCGATGATGTCGGGGATCGTCCTGCCGTAGAACCGCTCGAGGTCCGGCTTCGGGATCGACCTGGCCACTACAGGGCCTCCCCATCGCGCAGCGAATCGGGATCGACACGCTGCTTCGTCCAGAACTCGCGGAAGACCAGCGGACTCACCTCGCTCGGCTTGATCTCGCTCCGGCCGCCCCAGAAGACGTTGGTGTAGCTGACGGGGATTCCCACCTCCGCCAGGTGCGCGTCGATGGCGGCCTTGTGGGCCAGGACCCGCTCCTTCTCCGTGCCGTGGCTGACGCCCATGATGTTGACGTTGCCGAACTCCGGCCCCGCATCGCGCCAGTAGGCGTGGGTCATGCAGTGGAAGCGGCCCACCTCGCGCCCCGCCTCGATCTCCCGGCCCGGCGGGACCGCCCAGTGGAAGAGCGCGTTGAACCGTGTGACCCGCTCGCCGGTCGAGAGCTTCTTGTAGTGCTCGAGAAACGTGCTGAAGCGACCGATCACCCCCCGCTCCGAGAACTCCCGCGCCTTGGCATAGAACGCCTCCAGCGACACTTCCGCCTCCGCCGCCCGCGATGCCCAGATCGGGTCGGCGGCAAGCTCCTCGGAGGTAAACTCGCGCTTGAGGGCCGAAAGGACGGGCCATTCCTCCTCCGCGACAGGCGTCACCTCCACGTCGATCACCTTCCCCGGCTCGGGCGTCTTCTCCCCCGGCTCGATCTCCTTTCGCCGGACGTGCCCCACCCCCAGCGCGAAGAGCTTCGTCGCCGGCAGCAGACGGAAAGCCCTGGCCCCGGTGATCCGCCGCACCTGGTCGCAGTGCTTCTGCATCGAGTAGCCGACCGGCACCTTCAGCGTCGTCCAGAGGCGGTAGGCGCTGCCGGGCGTGCCGCGATCGGTGGAGCGCACGACCACGTGCCCGCTGAAGGGGTCGCGCCCGAACATCCAGTCGAACGCCGCGTGAAGCCGCCCTTCCGGCACGTTCCAGGCCACCAGCGCCCCCTTCGCCAGCGACGTCGCAAGGAGCGTCTGCCGTACCCGCCGGATCACTCCCGCTTCGAGCATCGCGCGAATCCGCTCGACGACGACCGGCCGCGGCAACCCGGCCTGCTCGGCGATGTCGCCGAACGGATCCGTCCGAAACCCGGGAAGCTTGTCCTCGCTGATGGCGAGGATGCGGGCGTTCACGGGGTCCGCGACGTCCACCGGAACCGCTGTGGGGATCGTGCCGAGCATGATGCATCGTAGAGGCGCAGTGGCGCGGCGCGTGCCGCCCTCGCTACGATCCCTGCCATGAACGAGCGGGCGCGCCCCATCGGGTCGGAAGAGCCTGTGGAAATCGGGCGTCTGCGCGAGGATGCCGTCCGCCGCAGGAACTGGAAACGATGGGGCCCGTACCTTGCCGAGCGACAGTGGGGCACGGTCCGCGAGGACTACAGCGAGAACGGCGCCTGCTGGGACTACTTCCCGCATGACATGGCGCCCGCCCGCGCGTACCGCTGGGGGGAGGACGGGATCCTCGGCATCACGGACCGCGAGTGCCGCCTCTGCTTTGCGCTGGCGCTCTGGAACGGGCGCGACCCGATCCTCAAGGAGCGGCTCTTCGGCCTGTCCAACCACCAGGGAAACCACGGCGAGGACGTCAAGGAGCTCTACTACTACCTCGACGCCACCCCCTGCTCCACTTACCTCCGCGGGCTCTACAAGTACCCGCAGGCCGAGTTCCCGTACGACCGCCTCCTCGCCGAAAACCTTCGCCGCGGGCGGCCGGAGCCGGAGTACGAGATCGCCGACACGGGCGTCTTTAACGAGGGGCGCTACTTCGACGTGGAGGCCGAGTATGCCAAGCCCTCGCCCAACGACATCCTGATCCGGATCACGGTGACCAACCGCGGGCCGGAGCCGGCAACGCTCCACCTGCTGCCGACGCTCTGGTTCCGCAACGGCTGGTCCTGGGGCGCCACGCACGACGGCACTTTTCCGAAGCCCTCGCTGCTGCGCGCCGGTGCGGGTCATGTCGAGTGCCGCCAGGAGACGCTGGGCCTTTTCCACTGGCGCGTCGAGGACGAGTCGGCCCCCCTGCTCTTCACGGAAAACGAGACAAACCACCACCTGCTTTTCCGGGATCCCGACGGCGCCGACGCTTTCACAAAGGACGCCTTTCACCGCTACGTCATCGCCGGCCGGCAGGAGGCGGTGAACCCCGAGGGCCAGGGCACGAAGGCGGCGGCGCTGTTCGAGATGGAGCTGGGCCCCGGCGAGTCGCGCGTGATTCGCCTGCGGCTGTCGGCGGACGACGAGGCCCCCGCCGCGCCGTTTGCGGCGTTCGACGAGACCTTCGCCGAATGCCGGGCGGTCGCCGAGGCGTTCTACGAGCACATCCGCCCGCGGGCGCTCTCGGCCCAGGAGGCGCTGGTCTGGCGACAGGCTTATGCGGGGCTGCTCTGGACGAAGCAGTTCTACCACTACGTGGTGGGCCAATGGCTGGAGGGCGATCCCGCCCAGCCCCCTCCCCCGCAGGGCCGGCGCAAGCAGGCGCGCAACCGCAACTGGAAGCACCTGTTCAACTACGACATCGTCTCGATGCCGGACAAGTGGGAGTTCCCCTGGTACGCGGCGTGGGACCTGGCCTTTCACATGCTGCCGATGGCCCGCGTCGATCCCCACTTCGCCAAGGAGCAGCTCAAGCTCTTCATGCGCGAGTGGTACATGCACCCGGACGGGGCCATTCCCGCCTACGAGTTCAACTTCTCCGACGTCAATCCGCCTGTCCACGCGTGGGCCTGCTGGCGCGTCTACAAGATGACCGGGCCCCGCGGCGCGCGCGACGTCGATTTCCTCGCATCGTGCTTCCACAAGCTCCTGCTGAACTTCACCTGGTGGGTGAACCGCAAGGGGACGCGCGGCCGCCACATCTTCGGCGGGGGCTTTCTCGGCCTCGACAACATCGGCATCTTCGACCGCAGCATCGGCGCCCCGGACGGGCGGCACCTGGAGCAGGCCGACGGCACCGCGTGGATGGCCTTCTACTGCATGTCGATGCTGAGCATCGCGCTGGAGCTGGCCGGCCACGACCGCAGCTACGAGGACATCGCCAGCAAGTTCTTCGAGCACTTCGCCGCCATCACCCACGCGATGAACGCGCTGGGGGGCACCGGCCTGTGGGACGACGTGGACGGCTTCTACTACGACCAGCTCTATGACGAGGTCACCCACCAGACCGCGCCGATCCGCATTCGGAGCATCGTCGGCCTCATCCCGCTCTTCGCCTGCGGGACGCTCGACGCCGAGACAATCCGCCACCTCCCCGGCTTCCGCAAGCGGATGAACTGGTTCCTCGAGCACCAGAGGGACCTGGCCCGCAGCGTCTCGGTGCGCGAGGTGGAGGGGCGCAGCAGCTACTTCCTGAGCGTCGCGCCGCGCCAGCGCCTCGAGCGCGTCCTGCGATACGTGTTCGACGAGCGCGAGTTTCTCTCCGACTACGGCATCCGCTCCCTCAGCAAGGCCTACGAGCGCGACCCCTACACCGTCCGCGCCGGCGGACGCCACTTCCGCATCCGGTACGAACCGGGCGAATCGGGCGGCAGCCTCTTCGGGGGCAACAGCAATTGGCGCGGGCCGATCTGGTTCCCGATGAACTACCTGCTCGTCGAGTCGCTCCAGCGGTACTGCCACTTCTGGGGCGACGATCTGGCCGTCACCGACAGCGACGGCAGGAGGATGAACCTCTCCGACGCCGCGAACGATCTCCAGCGGCGGCTCGTTTCGATATTCCTGCCCGGGCCCGACGGGCGCAGGCCGCTCCACGGCGACGTGTCGCTCTTCAGCGACGATCCACACTTCCGCGACCTGCTCCTCTTTCACGAGTACTTTCACGGCGACAACGGCAGAGGGTGCGGCGCGAGCCACCAGACCGGCTGGACCGCGCTCGTTGCCCATTGCATCGAGAATCTGTGCCACGCCCGCTCCCGCGACACGCAGGCGGGCGCGGTACGCGGCGTCTTCCTGGGCGACAATCCCGTGGAACCGGAACGCGACCCGGCCGTCCGATGGGGAACCAGCTAGGCGGAACAGGGCAGATTGTGCCTCCGCCGGGGCCTCCTTCATCCCGTAAGATGCAGGAACGCCCTTTCCCGCAGCGGAGCCACGCCATGCGCCGGAAACCGGATGTTGTCCCCACCAGACTCCGCCGCCTCGCCCGCCTGGGCGCAGGCGCTTTCATCGCCCTGCTGCTCCCCGCAGCCGTGGCGCTGGGGGACATCGTCATCCTCACCGACGGCACGCGCCTGGAAGGCACGATTCGCCGAACCGCGGACGGCTACAGCGTCACCGCGGCCGACGGGACGGTGACGAACGTCAAAGCGGACGAAGTCGCCAGCATCAAGATCGGGGGAGGCGGGGACAACGGCGGATCGGGGGCAGGCACGCGACCCGACGTGCGGCTGGAGAGCCTTCGGCGCAGCGTCGCCAACCTGGATGACCTGTCGCTGATCATCTCGAAGTACCAGAGTTTCATCCAGCAGAACGCCGGCACCGCCGCCGGCGAGGAGGCGAAGTGGGAGCTGGAGAAGTGGCTCGACTACCGGGATCGCGGCCTGGTGAAGTACGGCCGTGAGTGGCTGACGCCCGAGGATCGCGACGCGCGGCTCCAGGAGGCGTTCGTTGCGATCAACGGCATCCGTCTCCAGATCAAGCAGGGGGAGCTGACGGCCGCCCGCGAGTCGCTGGGGGACATGCTCGACCGCAATCCGGAGGACATGAGCGCCCTCTACCTGATGGGCGTGCTGGAACTCCGCGAGGGACAGATCGGCCGCGCCCGGGGGACGTTCGAGCGGGTGCGTGCCGCCGAGTCGGGCCACGCGCCGACGCTGGTGAACCTGGCGGTGATCGCCATCCAGCAGAACCAGCACCAGCGGGCGCTGACCTTCCTCGCCGAGGCGATGAACCGGGAGCCGGAGAACCGGCAGGTCCTGGACAACGTGGCTGAGGCGCTGGAACTGGTTCCGGCCGACGATCGCGACTCGCGCCAGGCGGAGCAGGTGCAGCAGACGTTCCTCTCGCAGGATGCGGCGCTGCGCCAGCGGATGGGGGAGCGCGGGCTCTATCGCTGGGGCAGCACGTGGGTAGGACGCGAGCAACTTGAGCAGCTCCAGGCGCTGGAGAAGGAGATCGAGGCCCGGATCGCCGAACTGGCCGAGGACTATGGAGAGCTCCAGGAGGACGTGCGCATCATCGAGCGCGACTACCAGGCGAACGAGGTGTACATGCAGCGGCTGGCCGCCTCGAGCGTCTATCGCGACGAGGAAGGCCGGTTGCGCCAGGCGCCCCTTCCGCCGGCCTACTACGAGGCACAGCGCGACCAGCAGATCCTGATCGCCGAGCGCGAGAACAAGCTGCGCCAGATGGCCCAGCTCGAAGCGCAGCAGGCGCAGGAACGCGCCCGCTTCCCCACGCCCCCCTTCAAGGGACACCTCGAGCCGATCGGCGAGGACGGCGTTCCGGTGCATCTCCCCGACGGTGCCACGACGCCGGGTGTTCCGACGGATCCTGCTACCCGCCCGGGCGATCCCACGACACGCCCGGGCAATCCCACCACGCGCCCGGGCGCCTGAGCGACATCAGAACTTCCTGATGTAGTCCACAGCCTGGACGCGCGCCTCCTTCAGTGCGCTGGCCGCGGCGCTCACCGCGCCCTTGCGGTGGGCGAGGATCGTGACGTACTCGTCGTGATCCGCATAGATCACGAACGGCTTGGGCGAAGGGACGAAGAAGAAGTCGACCCATTCGCTGAGCATCGCCTGGAGCAGCTCGCGCGCTTCGGCTGCTCCCTCCGCCTCGATGACCGTGCCAACCTTCAAACTCAGCGCATGTTTCGACGAGAACGCCGCCAGCTCCCGCCGTGGCTCGATCACAACCTGCTCAATCACCGCCTGCGCACCGACGAGGCCCGGCAGGGCCGACATGATCGCCTCCACCAGTCGCGGCAGGTCGTCCTGCGGTGACTGGAAGGTCCGTTGGTGCTCCCACGCCGTTCGACGCAGACGCTTCACGAGTCCCGGTGACTGCACGACGCGCACGTGAAGATCGTATCTGCCGTCATTCGGGGCACAAGCGGAGGGCCGTGCTACCCTTGCCCGCATGGCACTCACCGTTCGCGCGCCGGCGAAGGTCAACCTCCATCTGCGCGTCTTTCCTGCGCGCGACGACGGCTTTCACCCGCTGCGCTCCTGGTTCCGCACGATCGATCTGCATGACGAGTTGCACGTGCGCGCCGCCGATACCAGTGGCGCGGGGAACGCAGCCGTACTCCGTTGCGACGATCCGTCGGTGCCGCTGGACGAGTCGAACCTTGTCCATCGCGCCTGGCGGATGATGGCGGAGCCGGCGGGGCCGGACGTCGTTATGGAGCTTGTGAAGCGGATCCCGACGGGCGGCGGCCTCGGCGGCGGCAGCAGCGACGCGGCGGCGGCGCTCTCGGCGTACAGCAAGTGGCGGCAGGCGCCCGGTGCCGCTTCGCCCGAGCAGCTGCGCCGAGCGGCGGAGCGCCTTGGAAGCGATGTCCCGTTCTTCCTGCACCATCAGCTAGAAGGCGTCACCGACGCGACATGCACGGGCCGGGGCGAGGTCGTGCGGCCGTTCGCGCCGGGGCGGCGGCATGCCGTACTGCTCATCCTGCCGGGGATCCGCGTCGCGACACCGGCCGTCTATCGGCAATACGACGCGCTTCCCGCGCCTCCGGACGATGGGGAGCCGGACTTTGCCGCGTGGTCAAAACTTCCCGCGCACGACCTTCTCCCCCTCCTCCGCAATGACCTCGAGCGCGCGGCCTTCTCGCTTCACCCGGAACTCGCGGAGCTGCGCCGCGATGCGGAGGCGGCGCTGGGGCGTACGGTGCGCATGACCGGGAGCGGCAGCACCCTCTTCACGCTCTTCGACGATCCACAGGAGGCGCAGGACGACGCTTCCAGAGTTGCGGCGATGAGGGTCCGCACGCTTGTTGCCTGATTCCACCTCACGCCAGCGCGCGGCGCACCGACCGGCGCGCCTTTCGGCGCTTCGGCTCGCTCAATCGCCAGATCGCCCAGAGGGCGCCCGTCGCCCCGGCCGCATAGACGCCGGCCGCGAGGATGAAGGCCCACTTCGCGCCGGAGGGGCTGAGCGGGTGGAAGACGTATCCCGGCAGGTACTCCCCGCCGGCGAGGCCGACGGCGCGGATGCCCGGGCGGTAGAGCCCTCGCCAGTACCAGTAGGCGTTCCAGCTCGGCTCGCCGAGCCGGTGATAGAGCAGCGCAAGCTGCGCCGCCCAGAGCAGCGCGAGCAACACCAGCCAAACCGCCCATCGCGGCGCGCGGCGCCTGGAACGACCCGCCATGACCCTGCCATCGGTCGCGGGCGACGTGATCTTGAATCGACGGCGCGGCATTCGAGCCCGGCGCCGCTACCATCCACGCCCCCGCCGCCGCGACACGATGACCAGCGACGACCTGCAACAGTTCTTTCACGCCCATGTCCCACTCGCACTGGCCATGGGCGTGGAGGTGCGCGAGGCCGCCATCGGCGGCGTCAGGCTTCACTTCCCGCTGGCGCCCAACCTGAATCACCACGGCACCGCCTTCGGCGGAAGCCTGTCGGCGGCGGGCATTCTCGCCGGATGGTCACTGCTGCACGTCTGCCTGAGCGCGGCAGGGCAGCATGCGGGGACGGTCGTCGCCGACAGCCGCACGCGCTTCGTCTCGCCGGTCGAGGCGTCGTTCGACGCGATCGCGCTGGCCCCGGCCGCGGAGCAGTGGGAGCAGTTTCTCGACATGCTTTCCCGCTGGGGTCGGGCGCGGCTGGAGCTGCGCACGGAGATCCGGCCCGCCGGCGCCGCGGAACGCTCGGGGGCGGCGGTCGTCCACGAAGGGATCTACGTCGCCATCGCCCGCGGCTGAGTCCTAGCGGATGTAGATGCTTCCGGATCCGGTGACCCGGCGGCGCACGCGTGCAGGGGCGCCAACGCAGTCGATGTTGCCGCTGCCGCTGATGCTCATCTCCGCCTGCTCGCGGGCATGGAGGCTGATGTTGCCGCTGCCGCTGATCGAGGCCGCCACGGCCTGGGCTTCCAACTCCCTTGCGCGGATCGAGCCGCTCCCGCTGATCGCGTAACGCGCCTCCACCGTCCGGCCGGCAAGCGTCATGCCGCCGCTCCCGCTCACGCGGCCGGTGAAGCTCTGCGCGTCGATGCCCTCCGCCATGAGGTCGCCGCTGCCGCTGATCCGGGCGCCGGCGAGCGACGGCGTGACGATCATCACGCGGATCTCGTTCCGGCTCGACAACGGGCGCTCGGCGTCGATGTGAAGCGTGCCGCTGCGGACTTCGGTGGTCACGAGGGGGATCAGGTTTTCATCCGCCCGGATCTCGATGGCGGGCTCGGGAATGGAGGGGTCGACCGTGATCGTCACGTGCATCGCTCCGCGCAGATCCACCGAGTCGAACGGGGCCGGCGGCGCGGCGCGCTGCTCGCTGAGCAGCACCCCGTTGCCGCGGACCGCGGAGACGCTGCCGGCGCACCCGGCGAGCAGCAGGAGGGCTGCGGCGGGAAGCATCGCCGTCGCGAAGAGCAGGAGCATCGGCCAGAGGCGCCGGAGCATGGGCGTTGTCATGGTTGTGAGCCGGTCATTCCGAACGGATGCTCCCGCTGCCGGTCACGGATCGCGTGATCTGGGCGGGGGTGCCCGCGACGACGATATCGCCGCTTCCCGTGATGCCGAGGGAGGCGGAGGCACGGGCGGTGAGCGAGATGTCGCCGCTGCCGGTGAGCTTCGCTGTCGCGCTCTGGGCTTCCAGGTCGCGCGCCGCCAGGTCGCCGCTTCCCGTGAGCTGGAAGTTCGCCGTATCGCACTTGCCGGCGAGCCGGATGTCGCCGCTGCCGGTGAGGGAGGCGACGAAGTCGCCCGCCGCCAACCCGGCCACGTTCATGTCACCCGAGCCGTAGAGGGAGACGGCATCAAGGGAGGGGACGGTCACCTGCACCGTGATCCCCTTCGTCGGCCGGAGATTGCCCTGGGTGCGGATCGAAAGGGCCCCGCCCTCCATTTCCGTGAGCACATCGGCAAGGAGGTTGTCGTCCGTCGTCACGACGATTCTCGTCTCGGCCCCCGGCTCGACGGTGATGTTCACGGTCGGGCTGCCGTACAGGTTGACCGCGGTGACTTCGCCTTCGACGGAGCGCGCCTCGCTCGCCTCGACGCCGCTCCCCTGCTTCTTCTCGAAGACCTGGAGGCAGCCGATGCTGAGCGCCAGGAGCAGCGATGGGATGATCAGCCCGGCAAAGGCCCGGGCCACGCGGCTCGGACGCGGCGCCGGCAGTCGCAGCCGCGGACCCGGGGAATCGGCCCGGAACGCCCCTCCCTGCCCCGTGGGGTTGATCGACGTGTTCATGAAAGGCAACATGCGCCCCCGCCGGGCGAGTCGCAGCCACTTCCAGAGGAGACAGGCCTGACCGTGGAGGAACCCAACCCGCTGCCGGAAGACCGCGTCCGCCGTGAGCTTACGGCCGCGCTGGAGCGGGCGGCCTCCCTGCCGCAGCCGGGTCCGGGGCCGGTCAGTCCGGAGGCGCCGGCCGAGGTCGTCCCGAGCCGGCCGATCACCTTCAACGCCGCCATGGTGCGGGCGATTCTGGCGGGGAACAAGAACCAGACGCGCCGGCCGATCCGGCCCGCGCCGGCGGGAGCCGGTGTTCGCCGGGGCAGGCCATGGCCGACGGACGATCAGGGGACGTTCCTGCGCTGCCGGCTGGCGAGCGTGGGGGATCGGCTCTGGGTTCGGGAGCCGTGGTCGCCCGTCTCGGAAGGGCGCCGGAGGGTGGAATACGAGTCGGACTTCGGCCCGGCGGCGGCGGAGCAGCGCAGGCCGTGGCGACCCGGGCGATTCCTGCCGCGCGAGGCGAGCCGGCTCACGCTCGAGGTGCGCTCGGTCTACCCACAGCGCCTGGGCGACCTGACGCCGCAGGACGCGATCGCCGAGGGGATGCCGCCGACGCTCCTGGAGGACGATCCCGCGGCGGCGGTCCAGCGGTTCGCCAGGCTCTGGGACGATTTCTATGGCCCCGGGGAGTTCGCCTGGGGGAGCAATCCGTGGGTCTGGGTGGTGCGGTTCAAGGCGATTGACCCGGAGGAAGCGCGATAGCGGCGCCGGTGCCGTTGCTCGCGCGGACGGGTCGACATAGGGTCCGCTCATGCCCCTTCCCAGTTCCGAGGACCGGCAGGACACGAATGGCCCTGCCGCCAGGATCAACGCCGCCGCCCCCGCCGGGGGACGCCAGCTGAGCGCCGTCCCGCCGTCGGAGGCGGACGACGACCCGTATGACACGCAGACGGCCGCCCTGCTGCCGGCAAAGGTGGATCACGCGCGCATCGAGGCGGCGGTGCGGGAGATCCTGGTGGCGATTGGGGAGGACCCGGCCCGGGAGGGGCTGCGAAACACGCCCAGCCGGGTGGCGCGTGCTTACGCGGAACTCTTCGCGGGGCTTCAGGACGATCCGCGGCGTCACCTGAAGACGGTCTTCACCGCCGACTACGACGAGGTGGTGCTGCTGCGCGACATTCCGTTCGCCAGCATGTGCGAGCACCACCTGCTGCCGTTCGTCGGGCGGGCGCATGTTGCCTACCTGCCGAAAGGGCGGGTGGTCGGTCTTTCGAAGCTGGCGCGGCTGGTGGAGGGGTACGCGCGCCGGCCGCAGATCCAGGAGCAGATGACCAAGCAGATCTGCGAGGCGCTGATGGACGAGCTTGCGCCGAAGGGGGCCGCGGTGGTCGTGGAGGCGACGCACAGCTGCATGACGGTGCGCGGCGTGAAGAAGACGGGGTCGACGATGATCACGAGTTGCCTGCTGGGCGTCTGCCGCAGCGACGCGCGGACACGGCAGGAAGTGATGTCGCTGATCTCCCCGCGTCCGCAGCCTTGATGACTCAGGTGTTCAGCCGTGGTCCGCCACGGGCCGGGAGGCGGCCAACTCCGGTTCGGGGGCCGCTTCAGGCTCCGCCACCCCTTCAAGAACGCGGACGTGTCGCGCCTCGTGAACGTGGTGGCGCTGGGCGACCGCAAGCAACTGGCGCACTCCCGGCCTGGGCCGGCAGCGGACGACGAACTGGAACGCGAACATCGTCGGCCAGAGCCACGCCAGCCAACCGCTGAGCGTGTTCAGCATGGCGCCGACGTGCCCGCCCACGACCGCGGCGAAGGGTGCGCCCGACCCGTGCACCTTCTCCACGTCGTAGCCGCAGTCCTCCAGCGCCCGCAGCAGCGTTCGCCGCGTGAAGAGCCGCTTGTGCGTGATGTCGAGGATGCCGCGATCGGCATAGTTGAAGCGTCCCAGGAGCAGGTTGAGGCGCACGGCGGCGAACGCGACGTTCGGCGTGGAGAGGATCAGCGCCGGCGCCGACGGCGGAACCCCCTGGGCGGGAGCCGCAGGCCGCGTGTTCCGGCCGTTGCGCAGGTCGAGCAGGAAGCGCTCCGGCTCGGCGAGGTGCTCGATGACGTCGAGCAGGAGGATGGCGTCGTAGTTCCACGCGTCGACGGGGAGCGGGCCGGACTCGAGGTCGAACGGGATGAACCGCGCCATTCCCGGGCGGACGGGCGGATGGGTGTCGATCCCCGTCACCTCCGCGCCGAGCTACGTCATGCGCTCGGCGACGAAGCCGGGACCGCAGCCGATGTCGAGCACCTTCGACGGGCCGAGCCGCTCGACCTCGGCCATGGCGAGTTGGTGGGAGCTGTAGGCCATCCAGGTCTTGTCCGCGTAGCGCAGGTGGCCGGGGCCGCGGTACTTGAGGGAGCAGACCATCCCCATCTGGTGCAGCTTCCACTGGAGGCTGGCGGCGACGACGTCTCGGCTGTAGCGAACGCTGTTCACGCGGCAGATTTCGTCGCCGTAGTGGGTGGGGATGGAGAACTCCTCGATCCGCGCGCCGACGTGGAAGGCCTGGAGCAGGATCTCGGTATCGAAGTGGAAGTCGTTGGTGTTCACCTCGAACGGCACGCGCTCCAGGAAGCGCGTCGCGAAGGCGCGGAAGCCGGTGTGATACTCCGTGAGGCGGCGGCCGGTGATCCGGTTCTGGAGCCCGGTGAGCAGGCGGTTGCCGATGCGCTTGTGCAGGGGCATGCCCCCCTTCTTCGGCCCCTTCGCGTCCATCATTCGGCTGCCGAGAATCACGTCCGCCCCCGTCCGGCGCCACGTCTCGATGAAGCGGGGCAGCATCTCCGGCGCATACTGCCCGTCGCCGTGCAGGAGGATCACCAGGCCGTAGCCGCCGTCCACGGCGAAGCGGTACCCGAGCTTCTGGTTTCCGCCGTACCCCTGGTTGACGGGGTTGCGCAGGATGATGACGCGGTCGGCGCCGTGCTCGCGCGCCCAGTCGCTGGCGACATGGACGCCGCGATCGTCGCTGGCATCGTCGATGACGAGCACGTCGACGTCCGGATCCCCCACCACCTCGGCGGGGATGCGATCAAGGACGCCCCGCAGATGCGTCTCCGCCTGGTAGGCGACGACGAAGACCAGGACACGGCCGCGCTCCGCCCCGGGATCGGCGGGCTGGAGTTCGGAATGTTCGGGGTTCACGACCTTGTTCATACGTCCGGGGCCGGGGAAGGGTGCGGGCGGGGTCGCGGGGCGGGAGCATGGATCATAACCTCGTTGAACCGATGACCGCCGTGCCGCCCCCAGCCCGCAGCGAGGCTTCCGCCGACTCTCCCGGAGTCCGGCTGCTCGTGCTGATGGCCCTGCTGGTGGCGGGCATCGCGATGTGGCTCCAGTTCGGGTCGATCGAGCGGCCTTACGACTTCCAGAAGTGGGCGCTGGTCGGCGCGGCGGTGCTGGCGCTGGCGGGCATGGCGCCGGGGGTCGGAGCGTGGCTCACACGGCTGCGGCGCCCGCGCCCATGGACGCGGCGCCTGATCGCGCTGGGCGTCTTCCTCGGAAGCCTGACGGCCTTCTGGTACTTCAACTTCGTACGCGAGGCGTCGGACATCTACCCGAGCGTCTGCGACGAGTACAGCTACCTGATCCAGTCGCAGCTCCTGCTGCACGGCCGCCTCTGGTCGGCGCCGCACCCCCACTCCGACTTCTTCACGACCTTCCAGCTCATCGCCGAGCCGGTTTACGGCTCGATCTACTTTCCCGGCACGGCGCTGTGGGTGGCGCCCTGGTCGATGCTCGACCCGGCGGGTGGTTGGGCATTCGTTGGGCCGATGCTCGCCGCCGCGCTGGCGGTGATGCTGGTGTATCTCATCACAAGCGAGCTGCTGGACAACCTCGCCGGCCTGCTGGCGGCCTTCATCACGATGAGCGTGCCGATCTGGCGCGGACTGGCGCTGGTGATCATGGGCCAGTGCATCGCGGCGATGCTCGGGCTGCTGGTCATCTGGCTCTTCCTGCGCTGGCGGCAGGCGGCACGCGCCGATCGGAAGGGCCTGTCGCTCGCATGGGGGGCCGCCGCGGCGTTCGTGGCGACGTGGGCGGTCCTCTCCCGGCCGGTGGACGGCCTGGCTTACGCGCTGCCGGTGGTGATCGGGGTGATCTTCTCGCGCAGCGTCTCGCCACGTTTGCGCGCTGCGTCGCTTGCGGCGGCGGTCGTGGGGATGGTACCGATGGCGGCGCTCCAGTTGTCGTTCAACCAGGCGGTGACGGGAGAGCTTCTGCGGACGCAGTTCTCCTGGTACAACGACAAATACCTGCCGGGCACGAGCTACGGCGCGCCAGAGCGGGACATCGATCGCCGGCCCCCGCAGGCGACCGCGCACTTCCACGTCTCGTTTCAGAACTTCACGCGCCCGTTCGTGGTGGAGATGCGCGACATGCCGCTGGGGGACCTGGCACACGAGCGTTTCCGGATGACGAGCGTGACCGCCGCGACGAACGGGATGATGCTCGTCTGGGTGCCCTTCGCCCTGCTCATCCTGCTGCCGCGGCGCGGGCTGCCGCTCCTGGCGCCGGGATCCGCTTCTCAAGAGGAGGTGAGCGCGCCCGAGCCGGAGCGCGTGGGCGGATGGGATCTGGCGCTGCTGGCGGCCCCTTATCCGCTGATGGTGCTGCTGTACCTGCCGTACGCGTTCTATCTCTACCAGTACGCCGGCGCCGCGGTGCCGAGCGTTGCGTTTTTGCAGGTGGCGGGCGCATACGGGATGGTCGCCTTCGCGGGACGGATCAGCGCCGCGGAGCTATCAGCGGGTTCCTGGACTGGCCGCGCGGCGCGTGCTGCAGGGATCGCGGCGCTGGTGGTCGGGGCAGGCCTGGCGGTGTCGCTGGCGACGGGTATCTCGCTGCACCACTCGGTGCCCTGGCTGGTCACGGGGCCGCTGGCCTTGCTGTTTGCGGGCGTGTGGATCTGGCAGCGTTGGGCGGTGCGGATTCAGCAGGGGCTGTACGTGTTCGCGCTCGGGGGTCTGCTGGCGCTGGCGACGGAGGGCGTGCCGGGGCTGCACGCGACGGCGAGCGAGGACTGGTATCGCGTGCCGGAGCTGCGGCAGGTGGACGAGATCATGGAGGGGCTCGACGGGCCGGCGGTGGCGTTCATCACGCCGCCCGGCATCGACGCCCCGCCGGAGGCGGAGGCGGTGTACAACCTCGGCGTGACGCATCCCGACCTCGCGCGGGTGGTGCGCGCCCATGACCTGGGCCGGCGCAACGTGGAACTGCTCGCTTACTACGCCGAGCATGATCCGGATCGGCGCGTGTACCACTACCAGCGGCGGACGCGCACGGTAACGGATCTCGGCACGGCGGGCGCGCTTGCGGCCCGGCCGGAGGAGGAGCTGGTGCTGCTGTTTGACGAGCTGTCGCTCCCGTGGCGCCGGCGTTACGCGGCGATCCTGGTGGGGTACGGCTACGATCCGTCGGAATTCCCTTTCGTGGCGCCGGATCCTGCGACGTGGGATCAGTTTGCCGAGAGCGAGCCTGCGGCGCCGGAGGGATATCCGCAGGTGCATCACACTCCGTAGTCAGGTGGAAAGGCAACGTCGATGAGCGATCAAACGAGCAGCGTGGCGAACGAGCAGCGGATCGAGCAGTTCCGCAAGATGGCGACGGACGATCCGCAGAACGACCTCGCGCACCTTTCCCTGGGGCGCGAGCTGATGAGCGCGGGACGCTACGAGGAGGCGGTCGAGAGCTTCCGGCGCACGCTCGAGTTGAGCGAGAAGGCGAGCAAGGCCTACCAGCTCCTGGGGGAGTCGCTGCTGAAGCTCGATCGGCGCTCCGACGCCGCGACGGTACTGAAGCGTGGCGTGCAGGTCGCCGCGGATCGCGGCGACCGGATGCCGCGTGACGCGATGGTCAACCTCCTGCGCGAGATGGGGGAGGAGGTGCCGAGTTTCGAGCAGGCGCGGCAGGTGAACGTGGGCGAGGGGAATGTGCTGGATGCACGGACGGGCGAGGTCGGCCCGCGGCTGAGGAAGCCCCCCTTCCGCAACCTGCTGGGCCAGGTGATCTACGACAACGTCTCAGCGGACAGTTGGCGGGAGTGGATCGGGATGGGAACGAAGGTGATCAACGAGCTCCGCCTGCCGTTGACCGACCCGCGTGCCCAGGAGGTGTACGACCAGCACCTGATCGACTTTCTCAACCTTCGCGAGAAGTACGAGGAGGCAAAGCAGCAGAAGGCGGAATGAGCAGGAGCATCGAGGACCGTGGTGATGGGGATCTCGAATCCTTGCGGATCCGTTGCTAGTCTTCAGTGGGTGGTCAACCCTTAGACGGAGGAATCCGATGGCACTTCAACTCGGCGACGAGGCCCCGACCGCTCAGACCACCGAGGGTGAGATCAACTTCCACGAGTGGCTCGGCGACTCGTGGTGCATCTTCTTCTCCCACCCCGCCGACTACACGCCTGTCTGTACGACGGAACTCGGCCAGGCGGCGCGCATGAAGCAGGAGTTCGAGAAGCGCAACACGAAGATGATCGCCGTCAGCGTCGACCCGCTCGACAAGCACCGCGGGTGGATCAACGACATCAACGAGACGCAGCACTGCGTCTTGAACTACCCGCTCATCGCCGATCCCGAACGGAAGGTCGCCCAGCTCTACGGGATGATCCATCCGAACGCCAGCGAGACCGCCACCGTTCGCAGCGTCTTCGTCATCGGGCCGGACCGGAAGATCAAGCTCACCCTCACCTACCCCGCCGCCACCGGGCGCAACTTCGCGGAGCTGCTCCGCGTGATCGATTCGCTCCAGATGACGGCCAAGCACAAGCTGGCGACGCCCGTGAACTGGGAGCCGGGACAGGAGATGATCATCGTCCCCGCCGTCAGCGACGCCGACGCTCGGCAGATGTTCGGCGAGTTCCGGGCCGTAAAGCCGTACCTGCGATACGTCCCCGCCTCCGCGGTGCCGGCGGATCAGGCATAGCTGATGCCAGCGACCGTGGCGGGCCGCCGGGCTCGCCCTTTTTTCTCGTGCCGGCGCCTCGAACAAAGCATGCCTATATTCCGTAAGAGGAATAATGGCTCGTTCGCCGTTGACACCTGAGATGATTGGCCGCGTCGCCGAGCGCCTGCGTGCGCTGGCGGACGAGCGCCGGATTGCCCTGCTGCTTCGCCTCCAGATGGGCGAGGCGAACGTGGGCACCCTGGCCGCCGACTGCGGGCTGGGGCAGGCCTCGGCCTCCAAGCACCTGGCCTCGCTGAAGCAGGTCGGACTCGTCGAAAGCCGGCGTGACGGCACGCAGACGATCTACCGCGTGGCGGACGAGTCTGTCTTCGACCTGTGCGCCATCGTCTGCGACGGTGTCCGTCGCCACGCGCGGCTCCAGCACGAGGCTGTGCTCGGGCCCGCGCCGGCGAGCGGCAGACGGCGCCGGATCGCCTGAACAACTCCCGTTCGGAGGCACGACATGGAATCCGCAACGATTCACCCGACCGAACTGCACGCCCTGCGGGGTCAGAAGCAGGGCCTTCTGCTCATTGATGTCCGCACGCCCGGAGAGTTCTCCCGGGTGCACGCCGACGGGGCGCGGCTCATGCCGCTGGACCGGCTCGACGCCGACGCCGTGCGCGGCGCGTGCGCGGGCGATGCGCCGGTCTACCTTCTTTGCCAGTCCGGCGCTCGCGCGGCGCAGGCGGCCCGGAAGCTCGGTGCCGCCGGTGTCGATGCCGTGGTCGTCGAAGGCGGGACCAGCGCGTGGGAATCCGAGGGCCTTCCGGTGAAGCGGGGCCGGCAGGTGATCAGCCTGGAGCGCCAGGTGCGCATCGGCGCGGGGATTCTTGTGCTGACAGGGCTGCTGCTGGGCTGGTTCGTGCACCCTGGCTTCCTTTTCCTGAGCGCTTTCGTCGGCGCGGGCCTCGTCTTCGCCGGCGTCACCGGTGCTTGCGGCATGGCCTTCGTGCTTGGGAAGATGCCGTGGAACCAGGCATGGGTCGATCCGGCGGAGATGCTCTGCCCGACGCCCGCGACCGCCCCGGCCGGCGCGCCGGCAACATCCTGATCCTTCGTCGCTTCGAGTCCGGCCGAACACGACCTCCTCCCCTCATCCAAAGCAGCCATGTTCATCCATCGACAATTCATTCCCGGTCTGGCCGCCGCGTCGTTCCTGGTGGGTGACGAGAAGGCGAAGGTCGCCGCCGTCATCGATCCGCTGAGGGACGTGGACGAGCTCGTCCGCGTGGCGCGCGAGCAGAAGCTCCAGATCACGCACATTCTCGAGACGCATGTGCACGCCGACTTCATCTCCGGCGCCCGCGAGCTGAAGGCGGCGCTGGACGGCAAGCCGCAGATCGTCAGCAGCGCCATGGGCGGACCGGAGTGGACGCCTGCCTACGCCGACGTGAAGGCGCAGGACGGCGATGAGTTTCCGATCGGCTCGCTGCTGCTCAAGGCGGTCCACACGCCCGGCCATACGCCCGAGCACGTCACCTGGGCGCTGTACGACACCACCCGCTCGCGCGAGGAGCCGTGGATGCTCTTCACCGGCGACTTCCTGTTCGTCGGCAGCATCGGCCGGCCCGACCTTCTCGGGAAGGAGCAGCAGGAGAAGCTGGCCCACGAGCTCTACCAGAGCGTCTTCGGTCGGACGTCGGGCCTGCCGGACTTCGTGGAGCTCTACCCCTCCCACGGCGCCGGCAGCCTCTGCGGCAAGGCGATCGGCTCACGCGATTCCACTACGCTCGGCTACGAGCGCCGCTTCAACGAGTCGCTCAAGGCGCTTCCAGAGCAGGAATGGGTCTCGAAGCTCATGAGCGAGATGCCCGCGGCGCCCTCCTACTTCCGGCGGATGAAGAAGGTGAACGTCGAAGGCCCCGCCATCCTCGGCGACCGGTCGAAGTGGCCCGGCCGCCGGGCGCTGTCACCGAAGCAGGCCCGGGAGCTGGCCGCCCGCGACGATGTCCTCGTGCTCGACACGCGCAACAAGGAGGCCTTTGCCGCGGCGCACATCGAGGGGAGCCTGAACATCGGCCTGGACAACAATCTCCCGACCTGGGCCGGCTGGGTGCTGCCGTCCGACAAGCGGATCGTGCTGGTGCTCGGCGCCGATGGCGATATCGACGCCGCCCTCACGCACCTGTTGCGTGTCGGGTTCGATTCGATCGAAGGGTACCTGGAGGGCGGGATCCCCGCGTGGCAGCAGGCGGGGCTGCCGACCGCGCGCTTCGAGCTCATCGATGCCCCCACCCTGGCGCGCCGGCTCCAGGACCAGGAGCGCCCCGTCGTGCTGGATGTCCGCAGCGACGGGGAGTGGTCCGCCGGCCACATTGACGAGGCCCGGCACATTCCCCTGGGTCAGCTCGAGCAGCGGCTCGGCGAGCTCCCGCGCGACCGGGCGATGGCGGTCATCTGCGGCAGCGGGTACCGCGCTAGCCTGGCCGCGAGCCTGCTGAGGCGGCACGGTTTCGACCAGGTCTCGAACGTCGCCGGCGGGATGACGGCGTGGAAGGCTCTGGCCTGATTGATCCGGAAACGTCGCCTCGGCAGGCTGTCCCCGGATCGGGGGGGCGGACTTTTCATTACCCGTGCGGGGGATGAAGATTGGATTTTGACGATGAGGCGGTAGCCTATCGTCCGCCGGCGCCCCGCGGGCGCGGCCGGACCGTTTCAGTTCCATACCTTCGGAGAGCCACTACATGGACCGCCGCTCGTTCATCAAGTACACCGCCGTCACCGCCGCGATCAGCGGGGTTCCCACGATCGCGCTTGGACAGAACCAGCCGGGCGGCGCTCCCGCCCAGGGGGGCGGGCGAAAGCTTCGCGTTGCGGGAATCGGCGTCGGGGGAATGGGCGCTGCCGACCTCAGCCAGATCGCGCAGCACCCGGACGTGACGATCGTCGGCCTTTGCGACGTCGACCGCGCCCGCGTCGCCAAGGCGGGCGAGCAGCACGCGGACGCGAAGCAGTTCGCCGACTACCGGGAGATGCTCGAAACGCTCGGCGACGACGTGGACGCGGTGCACGTCTCCACGCCCGACCACACGCACGCGCACGCGACGATGCTGGCCATGAACATGGGCAAGCACGTCTACACGCAGAAGCCCCTCACGCACGACATCTACGAGGCGCGCCAGCTCGCGAAGGTCGCCGCCGCCAACCCGAAGATCGTCACGCAGATGGGGACGCAGAACGCCTCGCGCATTCCCAAGCGCCAAGCGCTTGCGGTGCTGAAGGACCCGGCGCTGCGCGAGCAGACGGTCGGGCGCGTGACGGCGATCTACGGCTGGAGCGACCGCCCCGCCGGCTGGTGGCCCCAGGGCAACCCGCGCCCCGAGGGAGAAGACCCGGTGCCGGCTGACCTGAGCTGGGATCTGTGGATCGGCACGGCGCCGATGCGTCCGTACAAGAACGGCCAGTACGCCCCCTTCAACTGGCGCGGCACGTACGACTTCGGCTGCGGGGCGCTGGGCGACATGGCGTGTCACATCATGGACACCGCCTACTACGCGCTGGACCTCGGACACGCCAGGAGCGTCGTCAGCCACAACGAGGACTCGACCGACGACCAGTTCCCGACCTACCAGCACTCGGTGCTCGTCTTCGCCGGCAACGATGCCAGCGACGGCAAGGACATCGGCATGTACTGGTTCGACGGCGGGATCATCCCGCACCACAAGGCGCTGGGCATTCCTCAGCACGCGAACCTGCCGGACAACGGCTGCGTGGTCGTGGGCGACCGCGGCTCGATGCTGATCACGCACGTCGGCGAGCCGCCGCGGCTGTTCGACAAGGAGTCGGAGCGCGACCTGGCTCCGATGCTTCCGAGCCTGGAGGAGCGCAACCACTACCACCACTGGGTGGACGCCTGCCTCGGCCGGACGAAGACGGAGTGCAACTTCGAGGTGGCCGGCCCGCTGATCGAGCAGCTCTGCCTCGGCGCCATCTCGGCCCGCTTCCCGCACAAGACGCTGCTGTGGGACGCCGAGTCGATGAAGTTCACCAACTCCGACGAAGCCAACAAGCTCGTCCGCCGCAAGTACCGCGACGGGTGGGAGATCGAGAACCTCTGATCGCTCCTTCCGCCGTCAGCCTGTAAAGTCGAAGCCCCGGGCCGACCCAGTACCGGGGCGGCCCGCGATTTTTTCCGCCCGCCCAGCACCAGGATCCTCATGGCCCCCATCATCGCGCTCTGCCTGCTCCTCGCGCTCCACCCCGGCCACGAAAGGCAGGCGGCACCCAGTTTCGAGCCAGTGCTGCGGATCGGCCGCATCGACCGCTCCGCCGCTGACCTCAAGGCGGTGGCGATCGACGAGTCGGTCGAGGTCTACGCCGGGCGTGACGTCATCGCGCCCGAGGAGTGGCCGACGATCCAGCCTGGCGTCAACGACCGCTGGGCCGGCTCACAGTCGTACACCTACGCCTTCGCCTTCGACCCGCCGCACCGCGCCGGCACTTACCGGCTTCGCATCGGCTTCATCGGAGCCCATCCGTACAGCCCGCCGAGGCTGAAGGTCAGCGTGGGGCAGGAGATCTGGAGCACCTTCGCCCTGCCACGCGGGCGGCAGCTCAACCCGCGCGACGGGATGATCCAGGAACTGGCGCCTGTGGTGCTGGAGATGGACGTCCCGGCATCCGCCCTGCCCGCCGACGGGCCGGTGCGCGTGTCGATCGAGCAGGTCGGGCCGAGCTCCTGGGCGTATTACGACGGCATCGAGGTGCTCCACTCTCCGGAGGCGGTGCTGGCGGCGGTGACGGAACTGAACGTGACCTCCCTGCCGATGGTCTTCTGCGCGGAGGCGGACGGCGTTCCCGGTGTGGCGGGCGGGCAGGCAGTGCGCGTGCGGGCGCTGCTGCGCGGGGCCGAGGCGCCCGTCACGGCGCGCATCGAGCTGCCGGGCGAAGCGCCGCTGGAGGTCACGCTACCGACCGAAGGCAGCCGCGTGCTCAACGGTCCCGTCGAAGCGACGGTGTCCCTGCCGCGCACGGAGGCACCGCGGACGGTGCCCGTGACGGTTAGCGCCGGCGGCGTAACGGCGAGCGGCACGTTCGAGCAGCGACCGGTGCGCGAGTTCGAGCTGTACGTCGTCCCGCAGGCGCACTTCGACAATGGCTACACGCACACGCAGGCCGAGGCGCTGGACCGGAACATCCAGAACCTGGAAGGCGCGATGGACCTCGCCGAGCGGTTCGAGAACTTCAGCTGGAGCAACGAGAGCGCCTACATCGTCCAGCAGTGGTGGGCCACGGCGAGCGAGCGGGACCGGCAGCGGTTCGTCGAACTCGTGCGCGCCGGGCGGATCGGCTTCGACGGCGCCTACGCCAACGTGCTCACCGGCCTGTGCACCGCCGAGGCGCTGCACCGGACGTTCTACTTCGCCGGCAACTTCGCCCACACGCACCGCGTGGACCTGAAGACCGCGACGATGACGGACACGCCCTCGTACGTCTGGTCGCTGCCGCAGATCCTGGCGGGCTCCGGCATCGAGTTTCTCTCGCTCGGGCTCAACCCGCACCGGAGCGAGTGGTGGCGGCTCGGGCAGGACCTGTACCAGAACCCGGTCGAATGGGAGGGGCCCGACGGCTCACGCGTCGTCACCATGATCCACCGGCACTACTCGCACGCCGGGCACGCGGGGCTGACCGAATCTCTCGAGGCCGCCGAACGCGGCGTGCCGGCGTGGCTGGCGGCATACGACCGGCCGGAGTACCGGCACGACGTCGTCCACCTGCACGGGGCCTACAGCGACAACGTGCTGCTCGACGAGCGCCTGCCGAACGTCGTGGCGGCGTGGAACGCGAAGTACGAGTGGCCGCGCATCCGTCTGAGCACGAACCAGGACTTCTTCGAGCGCCTCCGTGAGACGGCGGGCGACGAGCTGCCGGTCATCCGCGGCGACGCCGGCGCTTACTGGGAAGACGGCGCCGCCTCCAGCGCCGCCCCCACCGCCGTCAACCGCGACAATGCCCGCCGCCTCTCGCTCGCCGAGACGCTGCTCGCCGGCCTGCATGCGCAGGGGAAGCTGGCGGAGTACCCGGGGCACGAGATTGGTCACGCGTGGGAGAACGTGCTGCTCTACGACGAGCACACCTGGGGCGCCGCCTGGTCGATCACGCAGCCGGACCACCCGGGCGCCCTCGAACAGTTCCGCCGCAAGGCGCAGTATGCGGCGGATGCGAAGGAGCAGGTCGACGCGCTGATGGCGCTCGCCGCCGAGCACCTGCCGGCGGCGCGGCATCCGGAGCGTACCGCGGCGGCGGAGCAGGTGCGGGTCGAGGGAACGACGATCACGTCGCCCTACTACCGGCTCGAGCTCGACCCGGAGACCGGGCACATCGCGTCGATCACCGACCTTGAAACTGGCCGCGAGCTCGTCGAGCAGCCGGCGGCGGAGCGCGCAGGGTCGCGCCCCGCCAATCAGCCGGCGCGGACGGTCGAGCAGGCGGGCTTCGGGCAGATCATTTACGCCAGCAAGCAGCGGAACCGCCCGCCGAACAACCAGGACCTGGCGGTGGGCTCGACGCTGAGCTCGCCGCGGTTGCTGGGGATCGACCCGATCCCGGGCGGCCTCCGGGTGCGCTACGCGCACGAGGTTTTCCCGAAACTGGAGATGCTCGTGCGGCTCGACGGGCGGGCCAGGCGGATCGAGGTCGAATATGACCTGGAGAAGCAGCCCGTGTATGAACTGGAGAGCCTCTACTTCGCCTTCCCGTTCGCGATGCGCGAGCCGGAACTGGACTACGAGGTGGGCGGGGCCGTGGTGCGCGCGGGGCGAGACTGGCTTCCGCGGGCGTGCCTGGACTGGTTCAGCGTGCAGGACTTTGTGCGCCTGCGCGACCCGGCGACGGGCGCGTCGGTCGTCCTCACGCCGCTCGACGCCCCGCTGGTGGAGTTCGGCGACCTCAACACGCACAAGTGGCTGAAGGAGCTGCCGATCCGCGACGGGCGGATCTTCAGCTACGCGCTGAACAACTACTGGGAGACGAACTACAAGGCCAGCCAGGGCGGGCCGATGCGGTTCCGCTTCGCGATCACCTCAGGCGAGAACCTGACCAACGCGCATGCCATGGCCTTCGGCACACGTTGGAGCGACGACGTGCGCGCCGCGGTGGCGGCGATGGTCGCGGTCGATCATCCGGACGTGCGCCTGCTGGCCTTCAAGCGGGCGGAGGACGGCGACGGCTACATCGTCCGCCTCTGGGAGACAGCCGGCCGCGCGGCGACCGCGACGGTGCAGGTCCCTGCGCTGTCGGGCGGCGTCGGCACCGCGGAGCGGGTGAACCTCGTGGAGCTGCCGGAAACGGACGAGGCGCGGCGCGCGGCAGTGCGGGCGAAGGACGGGGCGGTCGCGGTGGAGCTGAAGCCGTGGGAGATCGTGACGGTCCGCGTGCGGGCGGCCGAGTGAGGACGTTCGCGCGTTCCGGTTCGAACCGTCACCGGCTCGACGCCGCCTTGCTCGGACAGGGCCGACAGTGCCCGGGCGGCGCGTCCTCGTGGCTTTGGTGCCAAGAGACTCCAGTACCGGAATGCTGCGGCCGGCGGGATAGGCTGTTCGTCTGCCCCGCCGGTCAGTCCACCGTCGTCCCCGCCGGCTGCTGCTTGTTGATCGGGTTGCCGGTTCCCTTCAGCTCGAGCATCCGGTCGAGGGCGACGAGGGCCCACCTGCGCGTCTCCGGCGGCACCCTGATCTCGTTGACCACGTTCCCCTCCACCAGGTTCTCCAGCACGTAGCACAGGTGCGGCAGGTCGATGCGGCTCATCGTCGTGCAGAGGCACTGGCAGTCGCTCAGCACGTAGATCGACTGCTCCGGGTGGTCGTTTCGCAGGCGGTTGACGAGGTGCACCTCCGTGCCGATCGACCAGACGGTGCCGGTCGCGGCGCTCTTCACCTGCTTGACGATGTAGGCGGTGCTGCCCGCCATGTCCGCCTTGTCCACGACCTCCTTGCGGCACTCGGGGTGGACGATCACCTTCACCTCCGGGATCTTCTCCCGGATCTGGTCCACGTGCTCCGGGCGGAACAGCGCGTGCACGGAGCAGTGCCCCTTCCACAGGATGAACGTCGCGTCGCGCAGCTTCTGAAGGTCATTGCCGCCGAGGTCCTGCCGCGGATCCCACACGACCATGTCGCGATCCGGGTCGTACCCCATCGCTGCGGCGGTGTTCCGGCCGAGGTGCTGGTCGGGGAAGAAGAGGATCTTGACGGAAGGCAAGGCGCTCTCCGTTTCTGCCCCACTTCGTGCCTTCGTGCCTTCGTGCCTCCGTGCCTCCTGATCCGCCCCCCCCGCCAACGCCCACTCCAGCACCGTCCTCGCATTGCTGCTCGTGCAGACCGCCCCGCCGTGCTCGCCGACGAAGGCCTTGATGTCCGCCGAGCTGTTCATGTAGGTGATGGGAACGATCGTCTGATCCCCGCATGCCTCGACGAGCTGCTCCCACGCCTCGTGGGTCTGGTCGATGCTCGCCATGTCCGCCATGCTGCACCCGGCGCCCATGTCGGGGAGCATGACGCTCACGTTCTCCGGCGTGAGCATGTCCGCGGTCTCCGCCATGAAGTGCACGCCGCAGAAGACGACGTACTCCACGCCCTTCAGCCGCTGCGCGTGCTGGGAGAGTTCGAAGCTGTCCCCCTGGTGATCGGCGAAGGCGATCACGTCATCCTGCTGGTAGTGATGGCCGAGGATCACGAGGCGCTTGCCGAGCCGCTCCTTCGCATCCTGGATGCGGAATCGCAGCTCCGCGTCGGTTAACTCGCGGTAGATCGGCGGGAGCGGTTGTTGCCAGTGCATCGCCATCGGTACGCCCTCCGGTTCGCGGATCGTCGGCGGACGGCATCAACAGAGAACGCCCCGCCTGCCAATGGTACGAGCCGGCGTCTGCGACGATCGGCGAACGGGGATGATTTGCCGCAGTATCCTGGCTTCGGGGCGAAGAATCGGCTTGGCGGGCGCTCGGGCGGGCGCCGCACTGGCACGATCTGTGCTCGCGTCAGTCGAACAGGATCCAAAGGAGCACACGCGATGAACGTCGGACGCAATGAAAGCAAAGTCCGCATCCTGCTGGGCGTCGCCTGCCTCGGCGCCGCCTGCACCGTCGAACGGCTTGGAGGCTGGCGCTGGCTGCTCGCCGCCTCGGGGGCCGCGGAGTTGATCACCGGCCTGACGCGGTACTGCCCTGTCAACCAGGCGCTGGGGATCGACAACACGCAGGGAGACGAGCTGGTTCACTTCCGCGAGGACAGCGGGTACGGAGGGACGTTCGGACGCCGGATGAACCGGCTCCAGCAGCGCATCGGCTTCAACGTCCAGTAACCGTGCCCGGGGCCGGTTCGGGCCGGCCTGCGCCAACACGACGTCCGAGAACCCACTTTTACCTTGCGAGCACCGCCCATTCATCCTATTATCCGGATATGCGGATTGATGAGGCGAGACGGCAGCTGCCCGCGGAACGGCCGGCGATCAGTTTCGAGTTCTTCCCGCCCAAGACCGACAAGGGGTTCTGCTCCCTCCGGGAAGCGATCGGCAGCCTGCGCCCGCTGGAGCCGACGTACGTCAGCGTCACCTACGGCGCCGGCGGGAGCACCCGCGCCAAGACCGTCCAGCTCGTCGGCGAGATCCAGAACGAGCTGGGCCTCACGGCGATGGCGCACCTCACGTGCGTGGGCCACACGCGTGACGAGCTCCGGGAGATTCTCGACCAGCTATGGGAGGCCGGCGTGCGCAACGTCCTGGCCCTTCGCGGCGATCCGCCGGAGGGGTCGCGCTGGTTCACTCCCTGCGAGAACGGTTGCGCGACGAGCACGGAGCTTGTAAAGCTCATCAAGGAGCGGCACGACTTCTTCGTGGCGGTGGCGGGTTACCCGGAAGGGCATCCCGAGTGCCTGAACCGGACGCGCGACCTGGAGCACCTGAAGCAGAAGGTGGACGCGGGAGCGGACCAGATCATCACGCAGCTCTTCTTCGACAACGCGGACTTCTACGCCTGGCGCGAGCGCTGCCGTGACGTCGGGATCCGCGTGCCGATCATGGCGGGGATCATGCCGATCCAGAACGTCGGGCAGATCAAGCGCTTCGTGACGATGTGCGGCGCGAAGATCCCGCACGCGCTCTTGACGCGCCTGGAGTCGCTGGAGAACGACCCAGCGGCGGTGGAGCGGGCGGGCATCGGCTTCGCGACCCGCCAGTGCCAGGATCTTGTCTTCTCCGGCGTGGACGGCCTGCACTTCTACACGCTGAACAAGAGCACCGCGACGGTCGAGATCTATCGCAACCTGGATCTGCCCGCGCCGGCGCCCGTCGCCGGCTGAACGGGCCTCACTTCCGTGTCATCACGCGGAACGGCGTCAGGGGCGGCGCGGCGGGAAGGGTTCCGCCGATCGCCTGGCTCACGCCTTCCACCGTCACGAAGGCGCGCGGTGCGATCTCGCGCACCATCCGCAGCACCTTCCGGGCCCGCTTGCGCCGGGCGACCACGAACAGCACGGGAACGGGGCCGTCGCGCCCTTCGCCCATGATCTGAGTCACCGCCTCGCCGTCGCTGCGCAGGCGCTCAACCAGCTCGGCGGCACTCTCCCGGCTGATGATCCGCAGCATAGTCCATCCGGAGGCGATCCATCCTTCGATGGTGATGCCGATGAAGACGCCGGTGGTGTATCCCACGATGTACCCCAGGATCTTCAGCGGATCGCGCACGCCGCTCCCCAGGACGCTGCTGATCGCCAGGATGAAGATCGTGACCTCGACGAGGCCGATCATCGACGCCACGTACTTCCGGCCGCGCATGATGTAGATCGTGCGGATCGTCCCGAGGGAAACGTCCGTGATTCGGGCGAGGCAGACCAGCACGGCCGCCAGCAGCGAGGCGGTGGTGAACTCCAGTTCTCCGAACATCTGGGCCAGGACGATGGGCATGGCCGCATCATTGGTCCATCCCGTCGGCCCTTCCGGGGGCGGATTGATCCGGGATCGCGCGAAATGGCCTTTGGAACGGGCGTCGGGCCGGTCATAATGCTGCGGTGAGCGGTACCCGCCCCTTCCGCCCTTCGCGGCTCCTCGCCGCCCTGCTCCTGGCCTGCCCGGCCGTTGGGATTGAGATGGCGCCCGCCAGGCCGGTCGAGGCGGGAGTTGCGCAGCAGCCGACCAGCGGGCGGCCGCCGCGCCTGCGGCTCCATCGCACGGGCTTCTACGAGCTGCACACCGACGTCTCCGAACTCGAGGCGCGCGAGGCGGCGGTCCGCATGGACGCCATTGCCGGCGAGCTCATGCGGATGACGCAGCACCTGAACAAGAAGCCGCCGCCGTTCATGCCGTTCCACCTCTACAGGCGGATCGAGGACTACGAGGCCGCGGGCGGCACGCCCGGCAGCGGCGGGCAGTACAACCGTCGCAGCGGCACGCTGATGGCGGTCGCCGGTCAGCGGCTGGACGAGCGGACGTGGCACCGCGTGCAGCACGAGGCGTTTCACCAGTTCGCGCATCACACGCTGGGGTCGGAACTCCCGCCCTGGCTGAACGAGGGGCTGGCGGAGTACTTCGCGGAGTTCGTCTTCACGGGCGACGCATTCGTGGGCGGGCTGGTTCCGCCCCACCGGCGGGACCGGATCGTGGCGTCGCTGGAGGCGGGCAGCTTCGTGCCGCTGGACCGGATGTTCGCACTGACGCATGACCAGTGGAACCAGCATCTTGCGCGTGACAATTACGACCAGGCGTGGTCGCTGGTGGTGTTCCTGATGCATGGGGACGACGGGCGCTACCGGGAGCGCTTCGAGCAGTTCCTCGTGCTGTGCAGCCAGGGGCGTGGGTTCCAGCAGGCGTGGCGGGCCACGTTCGGCAACATCGACGGGCTGGAGCGCGCCTGGGCGCGCTGGTGGACGAACCTGCCGGCGGAGCCGACGGCGCACGGCTATCGCCTCGCGACGGCGCGCACGCTCAGCTCGTTCTGGGCGCGGGCGGTGGCGCAGGGGCAGACGATCCGGGATTTCGACGACTTCGTGCGCCTCGGCCGTTCCGGGCAGCTTGCGTTCGACGACCGGCAGTGGCTTCCGCCGTCGCTGCTGGAGCGGGCCCTGGAAGAGGCGGACGCCCTGGCGGAGGCGGGTGGCGACTGGTCGATCCGGCGTGTCGGGCAGTCCGCGCCGATACCGGGTCGGCCTGGCATCGCGGCCCGCCCGCGCGGAATGGCAGGCACCTTCCAGGAACTGGTGCTTCTCATGCCGGACGGCTACGCGTTCCGGGGTCGTTTCCAGGCCGAGCGTCGCCAGGTGACGGCCGTCGTGGTCGCGGTCGAGCGCCTGCCCGAGGACCTGCTCGACGATTTCAACAATCTGCTGGATCGGTGAGTCGCGATCGGCACGAGCGCTACCGCAGGCCGGCGAGCTCCTCGGCGTCGGCTTCTCCCCTGACGAAGCGCTGGACGCGCTCGTCGTCGGTCGTCCGTGCCTCGTCGGCCGTGCCGTCGAAGATGAGATGCCCGTCGTGAAGCATGACGATCCGGTCGGCCACCTTGAAGGCGTTGGCCATGTCATGGGTGACGACGATGCTCGTCACCTTCAGCTCGCGCTGGAGCTTTAGAATCAACTCGCTGATGGCGTCCGAGCGGATCGGGTCGAGGCCGGTCGTCGGCTCGTCGTAGAGAATCACCTTCGGCTCCAGCGCGATGGCACGGGCCAGCGCCACGCGCTTGCGCTGCCCCCCGCTGACCTCGCTGGGCATCTTGTGCCCCACTTCGGGTAGCCCGACCATCTTGAGCATCCGCTGCGCCCGCTCCTCCACCTCGGCGGGTGAGAGCCGGGTGTGCTCCTGCAGGGGGAAGGCGACGTTCTGGAGGTTGGTAAGGGAGTCGAACAGGGCGCCCATCTGGAACAGGAAGCCCATCTTCGTGCGCACCTGCATGAGCTCCTTGTCGCGGAGCGTGTCGATGCGGACGTCCTCGAACCAGACTTCCCCGGCGTCGGGCTTGAGCAGGCCGACGATGTGCTTGATGAGCACGCTCTTCCCGCTGCCGCTGGCGCCGAGGATGACGAGGGTCTTCCCCTCCTCCACGTCGAGGGTCACCCCCTTGAGCACCTCCAGCTTGCCGAAGGCCTTGAAGAGGTTGACGAGGCGGATCAGGGGCATTGGCGAGGCGTCGGAAGCCGAAGGAGCGGGCAGAAGCGAGAGAATATACGCGGCGGAGCGCCGTCGAACCCTCCAGCGCCGCTCTCCAACATCCCGACCCGCTCGCCGACCTGGATTTCAGAACAGCGACTGCGGGGGGCCGTAGAGGCCCTCGTAGAGGTCGCGCAGGAGCTTGGCGAAGAAGAAGTTGAGGATGATGATCGCGATGAAGCTCGCCACGAAGCTCTCGGTGCAGGCGCGCCCAACGCCGCTGGCGCCCGAGCCGCAGGTGAAGCCCTTGTAGCAGCTGATCAGCCCGATCGCCCCGCCGAAGAAGAAGCTCTTGAAGATCCCCTCCATGAGCTGCCAGGTCTCGATGCCCTGGGCGCTGTATCGCCAGTACGGCTCGGCGGCGACGCCCAGGAACTTCGTCGAGACGATCCACCCGCCCAGGATCCCCAGGATGTCGCTGTAGGCGGTCAGCATCGGCGTCAGCAGCACGCAGGCGACGAAGCGCGGGACGACCAGGTAGCGGATCGGCTCGGCGCCCATCACCCGCAGGGCATCGAGCTGCTCGGTCACGTTCATCGTGCCCAGCTCCGCGGTCAGCGCCCCGCCCACGCGGCCGGCGAGCATGACGGCGGCGAGCACCGGGCCGATCTGCTTCACGACGGTGAGGCCGATGACGCTCCCGATGCGTTCCTCCTGCCCGAGCGCGACGAACTGGGCGAAGGTCTCAATGGCCATGACCATGCCGATGAAGGCGCCGGTGACGGCGACCACGGGCACGCTCTTGACGCCGACGTCGTACATCTGCCCGAGCAGGCTGCGCAGCGTCTGCGCGCTCCAGAAGCTCCGGAAGAGCCACTGGAACGTCTTCCCGCAGAAGGTGAAGAAGTCGCCGAAGTCGGCCAGCAGCGCTTGTGACTCCGCGCCGACTCGTTCGACAAGGCTGGCAGCAGGCATGGGCGGCAATCGTAGCAGCGCAGGTCACGGGAGCGTGAGTCGGCTCGATGCTTGCGAGCGCCGGGGGTCGTGTCGCATCCCGTCCCTGCTCTCGCGCCGGTTCCAAGCGTACGCCCACGGCTTGAGCCGTGGGCTTGGGTGCGGGGGCTGCTCGATGCGCAGATTTTGCCGCCCCCGCGCTTGCATCCGACTCCCAACCGGCTTAACTTCTGGGCGAACCCACTGGCGAACAGGATGTTCGCCCGATCTCTTCGCCGATCCCACGCTGCACGGAGGTAGCTGGCATGGCTGCTCGATCCCCCCTCGCGATCACCGCTCCCGCCACGGCGCCTTTCCGCCTTGGCAAGGGCCTTCGCGCCGCCCTCGTCGCCGCCGTCGCCTTCGTCGGCGTCGGTACGCTTGGCTGCGCCGACGCCGTCACCTTCTCCCGGAGCGAGACCGCCCGCGGGCGCGTCCTGCTCGCCGAGGGCGACTCGGAGGAGGCGGCGATCATCTTCGCCAACCAGGTGCGGCGGGCGCCCAAGAACTACAAGGCGCACTACCACCTGGGCCTGGCCCGAATGGCCAACGGGCGTTACGACGAGGCGATCCGCTCGTTCAAGACGGGCCTCGAGGTGATGCACCTGTCGCAGCACGGGCAGTCGGACGAGCAGTACCGCTTCTACCTCGTCGACGCCCTCTCCGACGCCCTGGCCCAGCACGACCCCGACGGCTCGCAGCTTGCCCAGATCGAGCAGTCGGCGCGCGGCGACAAGGCGATGAAGCTCCTCGTCGCCCTGACCTACGCCAAGTCCGGCCAGCCCGACAGCGCTATCACCGCCTTCCAGGAGGCGATCAACCTCGATCGCTCCGATCCGCAGCCGGTCAAGCAGTTCGGCCTTTACCTCGAGAGCATCGCGCAGGCCGACCTCGCGGAGCAGCAGTTGCGCCGCGCTTACCGGCTCAACACGCAGGACGAGGAAGTCGCCGCCGCCCTTCGCCGTCTGGGCGTCGTTCCCGGGCCCGCGATCCTGAGCGCGACAGAGCTCTCCAAGCCGAAGATTCCGCTCGGGCCGATTCCCGAGGTGAAGTGGTCGCTCGGCGACGAGGAGAAGAAGGAAGAGCAGAAGCCCGAGGCGCAGGCCGAAGCCTCGCCACCGGCCGCTCCCGAGAGCGCAACGCCCGCCAATCCGCCCGCGGCGCGGCGCGGCACCAGCGGCCTGAACTGACCTTTGGCTCGATCCACGCCCAGGCGCCACCGCCATTCCCAACGGAAGCGCGGTGGCGCTTGTCGTTCAGGGCCAGTGCGCTGAACGGATAAACCCGCGCAGGCGCGTGCCTTATCATCCCGATCGATGGCCCAGGCAAAGCCCAGCAAGAAGACCACGGCAAAGGCGGCCAGGCCGGCACGGAAGGCTGCCGCCAAGACCCCCAGGCGCGCCCCTGCCGGCAAGGCGAAGCCGAAGGCGGCACGCGCTGCGACCGCCGGGGCGCCGCAGGTGGAGGCGGAAGTGCTCGTCGTGGGAGATCACCCGTCGGCGTCGCTGTGCGCGCTGATGCTGCGCGAGGCGAAGGTCGAGGTTGCGCTGCTGGACACGGGACAGACGCCCAACGCCGAGCGGCTGGTCACGATCAATCCGAAGTGGTTCGACCTGCACAAGTCGCTGGAGTCTCTCCGGCCGGAGTTGGGGCTCGCGCCGATCGGCTACGCCCAGTTCCTGGGGCCGGAGGGGGAACTGGCGCGCTCGCAGGCGCGCAGCGCCCGGGGGAAGGGCTCCGACGCGCTGGCCTATGTCGCCTCGATGCGCGAGGTGCGCGATGCGGTCCGGACGCTGGCCACCGATGCTGGCGTGCCGATCCTCTCGGGCGCGCTCGACGTGGAGGGGGTGGACGAGACCGGCGTGAGCCTGTCAGCCGCAGGGCGCTCGATGAAGCCGCGCGTGCTGGCCATCGGCGACCCGCTGCCGGACGAGACGGCAGCCCTGCTGGGGGCGCCGCGCTTCCCGGGGCGCGAGGCGAGCATGCAGGCGACGGCGCGGCTGGACGGTGCCTCCGTGTTCGGCCCGGCCGCCGACGAGCAGGGGATCGCGGTCACGCTCGACCTGGCCGGCAAGCTCCAGTGGGGATGGATGCTGCGGCGCGGGGACGAGGCGGAGCTGTGCGTCCAGTGCCCCGTCGGCTGCGACCGTCGCAAGGCCCTTGCCGAGTGGCTGGAGCTGCTTCGCCGGCACGAGATCATCGCCGGGGACGTGGAACTGGAGGCGGGAAGCATCCAGGCGTTCGACCTGCCGCTGGCGGGCGCGCTGGTGCGGGACGTGGTGGCGCGCCGGACGCTGCTGATGGGTCCGGCGGGCGGGTTCTATTCGGCGAGCGGGGAGGATGTATACCCCGGCTGCTGGAGCGCGAAGTTCGCGGCGGACGTTGCGGCGAAGGCGGTGCGGGCGGAGCATCCGCAGGATGCGCTGGGCGCGTACCGGGGCAAGTGGGGGTCGACGCTGGGTGAGTACCTGCGTGGCCCGCAGCAGAATCTTCGTTTCCTCCTGCCGCTGGTGTACAAGAACCCCGTGATGACCGACCGCCTGGCGAGCGCGATCTTCCTGGGCGAGAGCCTGGTGAAGTAACGGCGTCGGTTTGTGAAGATGGGTAATGCGTACCCGCGCAGGGTCTGCGACGAAAAAATGCGCCCCTCCGGGCCGCCGAGAGGCCGAATTCTGCGCAAGTGCCTGTCGATAAAGGCGATAAGTTTTTCGTAAAGTCGGACGTTATTGCTCACGTTTTGCGCGGGGGGGTGCCGATAGAAACGGGGACGACAGTGCAGTCCGGGCCGATAAGGGGCTCCGGACGCCCGCCTCGGATCGCAACCTGGCGGATGTCGTCGCGGCACGTGAACCCAACCCCCGCCGCGCCGGAATGGCGCTGGCCGATCAGCACGCCCGCAGGGGCAGATGAAGGAGTCGTCAATGAACGTCAACCCCACCCAGGCCGCCAGCCAGGCACAGGCCCTCTCCCGGCTCGCCGCTGCCCGCAAGGCGTACAACGCCGCGCCGGCGGAGACCGTCCGCCCGCGTGCCGCCGACCGGCTCGAGCTTTCGGGCGTTTCCCACCTCCTCCAACTGGCCAAGAGCACGGACGTTCGCATGGAAAAGGTGCAGATGCTCAAGGACCAGATCGAAGCCGGCACCTACGACCTCGACGCCAAGGCCGACGTCGTCGCCGACCGAATGCTCGAGGACATCGAGTCCTAGCCGTACGGACACGACCACTCACGCAAAGCGGGAACTCGGCAGCCGTGGCACCACCGCGGCGGCCCGGTTCCCGCTTCCTGTATAGAGTGGCCCGTGCCATACCAGATCACGCTCCGGACGGGTTTTTCGGCGGCGCACCAGTTGAGGCTGGCCGACGGCGCGCTCGAGCCGCTGCACGGGCACAACTGGCAGGTCCGGTTCGTGGTGGCGCGCTCCGACGGCGGGCTCGATGAAATCGGCACGGTTCACGATTTCCACGACGTCCAGCCGCGGCTGGGACGTGTCGTGGAGGCGCTTCACAACACGCACCTGAACGACACCCCCGCCTTCGCGGAGGTGAATCCGACGACGGAGCACGTCGCGCGCCACATCGCGGAGGCGGTCCGGCTTCCGGATGATCTGCGGGTGGTGGAGGTGGAAGTCTGGGAAACGCCTGACTGTTCCGCCACCTGGCGGCCGGATGGGCGGTAACGGAACCTTGCGGTTCGTTCGCTCCGGGCGCATTCCGGCGTGGCAACGGGTCTCATGCGCCGGCGTGAATGGCCGATAAGACCAGTACCGCCGGATGAACAAGTCGCGTCGCGCGAGCGTTGTGCTGTTGATGGCCGCCCGGATGGCGGGCGGTAGAGAAGGCGTCCCGCCCTCCTAGGATATCAGGTTGACGGCGTCCTGCCTGTTGGCCCGAGCAGAAGGCGCCGCGTACGTACCCACGAGGAGTCGGCCGCATGTCGATCGACAACCCTTGCAACGGCTGCAACAAGCCCAAGACGGTCCACGTGACCGAGATCAAGAACGGCAAGAAGCTCGAGAAGCACTTGTGCAAGGACTGTCCGCTCGTGAACGAGGGGATGGCGGCCAAGGCGCACCAGCCGATTAACGAGCTGCTGTCGAACTTCGTGCTGGCCCACAGCGGGCTGGCGAAGCAGGAGAACAAGACCTGCGTCTCCTGCGGGATGACCTGGAGCAAGTTCAAGCAGAGCGGTCTGCTCGGCTGCGAGGCGGACTACAGCCTCTACGAGGAGGAGCTCACCCCCCTGCTCAAGCGGGCGCACGAGGGGGCGACGCACCACGTGGGGAAGGTGCCGGCCCGGCGCGGCGCGCAGGGGGCGGTGCGGCGGAAGCGCGTGAGCATCAACCGCCTGCGCAAGGAGCTGGCCCGCGCCGTGGAGGCGGAGGACTACGAGACGGCGGCGCGTCTGCGCGACCAGATTAAGACTGCGGAGGGAGCCGAGAAGTGAAGCTCAACGACCTGACCAGCCAGGCGGGCGAATGGCTCCGGGGGAGCGGGCCGATGAGCGAGGTGGTGATCTCCTCGCGCGTTCGGCTGGCGCGCAACGTGAAGGGATACCCGTTCCTCTCGTGCGCCAACCGGGGGCAGCGGCGGGAGCTGGAGACGCGGGCGCGCGAGACGATCCTGGAGGCGGAGCTCGCGCCGCGCATGCTCTACGTCGATCTCGAGCAGGCGAGCGACGTCGATCGCGAGTTGCTGGTGGAGCGTCACCTGATCAGCAAGCACCACGCGGCGGCCGAGGGGGCGCGGGGGGTGGCGATCGGGCAGGACGAGAACCTCTCGATCATGGTGAATGAGGAGGATCACCTGCGCCTCCAGGTGCTGCGCAGCGGCCTGCAGCTCGACGAGGCGTGGGAGCAGATCAACCACGTGGACGACGTGCTCGAGGAGGAGCTGGAGTTCAGCTATCACAACCGCTTCGGCTACCTGACCGCCTGCCCAACGAACATCGGCACCGGTATTCGCGTGAGCGTCATGCTCCACCTGCCGGCCCTGAAGCTCACCGGCGAGATCGACAAGGTCTTCCGTGCTGCGAAGGACATGAAGCTGGCCGTCCGGGGGCTCTACGGCGAGGGGACCGAGGCCACCGGGGACTTCTACCAGATCTCCAACCAGACGACGCTGGGCAAGGAGGAGTCGGAGATCCTGGACGACTTCAAGCACCACGTCATCCCGCGGATCATCGATTTCGAGCATCACGCCCGCCGGACGCTGCGCAGCGAGCGGGCGGTGGCGCTGGACGACAAGGTCTTCCGGGCGCTGGGCCTGCTGAAGTCGGCCCGGCTGCTCGCCAGCGACGAGACGCTCTTCCTGCTCTCGCACCTGCGAATGGGCATCCACCTCGGCCGCGTGAAGGACGTGGAGATCAAGACGCTCAACGAGCTGGTATTGATGACGCAGCCGGCCCACCTTCAGAAGCTGATGGGCAAGAAGCTCGACGGCGACGAGCGCAAGGCCGCCCGCGCCGAGTTCGTCCGCCACAAGCTCGGGGCGATATGAGGCTTTGCCCTTACGAGGAGCGGGATCGCCCGCGCCGAGTTCGTCCGCCACAAGCTCGGGGGGCGATCTGAAGCCCCTCGCTGCCCCGGCATCGCCGGGCGCGCTCCGATTCCCACCCCTACAGCCGGAAAACGGCCCCAACCTTGCCGAAGTCTGCCTTTTTCGCGCAGTTCCTGCGCGATGGGCAAGGCGCAGGGGGCGGAATGTGTAATACTGGGGGAACCGTCTAGTACAAGGAGAGTCTTCCGCATGGTCCTAACTAAGCCCGGCCTGCCTCGTCTGCTGCCGCGAGCCCTCGCGGCAATCGCCGCCTTCGCGCTCGTAGGCGGTTCCATCACCTACGCCAGCGCCGACCCTGTCGCCGTCGCGCTCCAGCGCAACACCGAGCGGTCCGCGCAGCGCGGCGCCCAGCGTGCTCAGCGCGACGCCGGCGACGGCGCCACCACGCGTCCGGCGAAGAAGGACGAGGAACTCAAGCTCGAGAAGTACTTCCCCGAGCGCAGCCCCTTCGGCCCCACCGCCACCGGCATGACCTTCAGCCAGGACGGGCGCTTCGCCGCCTTCCTGTTCCGGCCTTACGCCGAGCGCCGGCACGGCAGCGATCTCTACATCTACGACACCGAGACGCGCAAGAGCCGTCGCGTGACCAGCGCCAGCCGCATGGCGGAGTTCCAGGCCGACGCGCGCCGCGTCGTCGAGGATCGCGAGAAGAAGGCCCGCGCCGCGCGCCACCCCAAGGTCGCGGAGATCGAGGCACGCTCCAACGGCAAGGCGAAGGAGGAGACGGCGGAGAAGCGCGAGGAGGAGGCGCCTCCCGCGACGCAGCCGGCGGAGCAGCCCGACCTCATCGCGCCGGTGCTCGGCAACTACGGCGGGCGCATCGAGACTTCGTCCGAGGTGGCCAAGGTCGAGCCCGGCACATCGTTCCGCCTGAGCATCACGCGCGAGGGTGACGTGGTGAACGGCCTGCTTCACGCGGGCCTGGTCCGCCTGCCGCTCCGCAACTTCGAGATCGAGGGAGATACCGTCACCGCCGCCGCGGGCGACGGGCAGGACGGAATCGACGGCATCCTGGAAGCGACGTTCGAGACCGCGGGCGACTCGGCGACCCTGACCGGCACCGTCATGCTGACCGAGCCGCCGCTGGAGATCAGCTTCGAGGCGCGGCGGGAATCGCAGCCCGCGGCGCAGGAGGAGCGGCCCAATCGCCGGCAGCGCAACGCGCGCCGGCAGGCCCAGGAGCAGCAGGAGCCCGAGGAGCCGGTGCTCTACGCCCGCGGCATCCTCGACGTGGAGGCCCAGGACCTGGAGCTCGGCGACCTCGTGACCGAGCGGGACGCCGAGGACAACCGGGCCCCGCGCTACGGCGGGATCCAGAGCATCGAGTGGGCCCCCGAAGGGCACCAGATGCTGATCCAGTCGGACGGGGACGTCTACCTGATGGAGCTGGATCCGGAGCAGTGGGCTTCGAGCGACGAGCAGGGCCGGCCCTACCTCGGCACGCTGGAGCGCCTGACCAACACGCGCGAGCGCGAGTCGTCGGTCGCCTTCTTGCCGGACGGCTCCGGGTACACCTACCTGCGCGAAGGGGCGCTCATCCGCGTCCGCTTCGGGGAGCACGCCATCGTCCAGCTCGATCCGGAGCTGGGTCGCGGCGAGCGCATGGTCGGTTACCGCATCAGCCCCGACGGCAACAAGCTCGTCTTCCTGTCCCAGCGCGACCTCCGCCAGCCCGGCCAGGGGCAGCAGCAGGATGACGACGAGCGTCGCCAGTTCCGCCGCGGCGGCGGGGATGACGATGAGCAGAGCCAGAACGACTCCCGCCGCGTGACGATCATCAGCTACCGCGACCGCTTCGCGACGGCTCGGCAGGTACCGCGTCAGATGCCGGACGAGGCGCACCGGCCGCAGCAGATGTCGATCTACCTGTATGACCTCGAGGGTCACGCGCAGGAGAAGGGCTCGCCGCAGCGGGTCTTCACCCGCCGCACGACCGGCCCGCGCGACGTGACTTACGTGCCGGATTGGTCGCCGGATTCGACGAAGGTTGCCTTCGCCGCCTTCGAACAGGAGTCGAGCCAGGTCTACGTGATCGAGGCGAGCTTCGCGGATCGCAAGGACGGGTCCGACGGGTCGCTCCAGGAGGCCGGCCGCGAGCGCACCGCCCGCGCCGATGCCGGTGATGAGCCGCAGCAGCGCGGCGGGCCCGGTCGTCCGGCAACGGCGCCGGCCACGCAGCCCGACGAGACCTTCCAGGTCGAGAACGGCCGCGTCGTCTACCGCTTCCTCCACGACGGCGGGCCGAACACGCCGCGGATGATCATCCCGCAGTACCTTGCCGACAGCCGGCACATGGTGTTCATCACGGAGTTGTCGGGCTTCCGCCAGCTTCACGTGCTGGATCCGGTGTACGAGCGGCTCGAGCAGCTGACGCGGGGAATGACCGAGGTCTACCCCTTCCACATCTCCAAGGATCACAAGCGCCTGTTCGCGACGGCCACGGTCGAGGGCGACCCGGCGCAGGAGTGGCTCTACGAGGTGGACCTGGAGTCGCGCGAGATGCGCCGGCTCTGCAAGGGCGAGGGCGTGATGGACCGCGTCGCCGTCTCGGACGACGGGAGCCACGCGCTGGGCATCAAGTCCGACTTCGGCGCGCCTTCGGAGATGGTGGCGTTCGACTGCTCCGGCGACACGACCGAGGAGTACGTCCTCTCCAGCTTCCACCCGAAGGAGGCGCACGAGATGGTGGCGGTGAAGCCGGAGTACTTCAGCTTCGAGAACCGGCACGGCCACACGATCCACGGGCACATGTTCAAGCCGGCCGACTGGTCGCCCGAGGACAAGCGCCCGCTGCTGATCTACGTGTACGGCGGGCCGCTGGGCGAGCGCAACATGATCTCGCGCGGCGACTTCTCCGGCCCGTCCTACTTCTTCGCGCGATACATGGCGGAGAAGCACGGCTGGGTGACGGCGACGATCGACCCGCGCGGAGCCTCGGGCCTCGGCGCGCTGTTCGAGAAGGCCAACTTCGGGCAGGTCGGCAAGCCGCAGACCGAGGACCTGGTGGACGCCGCCGACTGGCTCGTCGAGAACGCCGGCGTCGATTCGAAGCGCCGCGCCCTCCACGGGTGGAGCTTCGGCGGGTTCCAGACGCAGATGACCATGTACACCGAGCCCGACGCGTTCGCCGCCGGCATTGCCGGGGCGGGCCCGACGGAGTGGCAGAACTACAACTCCTGGTACACGACCGGCACGGTCGGCCCGGCCGAGGACTTCCGCGAAGACCTGGATCAGCACTCGCTGCTGCCGCTTGCGAAGAACCTCAAGGGCCGCCTGCTGCTCGTGCACGGGATGGAGGACTCCAACGTCCTCTACCAGGACACCGTGCGCGTCTACCGCGAACTGCTCCGGGCCAACAAGGAGTCGCTCGTGGACCTGTTCGTGGACCCGACCGGCGGGCACGGGCTGGGCGGCGACGTCAAGACGCTGGGGCGCTACCGCAAGTACGAGGACTTCCTGCTGACGCACGTCGGCAAGGGCCAGGCTTCGGGCGCGCCCAAGCAGGACTCGGAGTCGGACGTCACCGAGGCCGAGACCGCCCGGGCCGAGCAGCGCGACGCAGCCCGCGGCGCCGCCGACGCGTCGAACTGAGGCGGCGCTGATCCGAGCGATCGACACCCCCCTGGGGGGGGGGGGGGGGGGGGGGGGCGGGGGGGGGGGCGGGGGGGGGGGGGGGTG